>CALVHG010000009.1 GCA_944327285.1 uncultured Desulfovibrio sp.
TCCGCTCACTTTGGGCCGGGCGGCGCTGTGCTGCCGCCTTCGCGTTTCACCTTTTTCAAAGTTGAAACGCTCTAAAAAATACAGAAAGACCCCGCCTCCCTACGGAGGCGGGGTCTTAGAGTAATTTCAGTTTGAAACGCTTCACGTTTCAAACCATACGGCCTGCCGCTTCAGGGCACAGCCCCCTAGAAAGAATAGATAAACAACGTGCTGATATTCCAGGCATCGCGGATCTGATTGGAACCGCCGCCCGTATTGGCTCTGCCCCAGGTATTATCGCCCTTGTCAAGCCAGAGAGTCACATAGGAAATATCAAGATTGAAACGCAGGTTTTCATAGATCTTGAACTTGTTGGAAAGGCCCACTTCAAAGGCGTAGTCCTTGTTCGTCATATAGACGTTATCACGGCCCACGTAGGAAGTACCGTCCGGATTGTTGGGCGCCATCCACGAACCTGTGCGATCATGCAGCTTGCTCAGGATACCGGAATCGTTGGTGCCGCCGAAGAAGCTCACGTGCAGCGTGTGACGGAGATTTTCAAGGAAACTCACGTCCTTGAGGCGCGCGCCGAAGCCCCACGTGCCAGCGAGGTTATTGTTGACGGCGCGGTCGCGTTCCAGACCGTTTTCATTGACGCCCGAATAGGTCTGCGAAAAACTGGAAACGCCGTAGTCATTGCTGATGGTGGGCAGACGTTCCGAACCGTTGCCGAGGTTGTCGTCGTCGCCGGAACCGTACCAGCCGTAAATACCGGGCGTTCCCCAGTCTGTCTTGTACTCCAGCAGCAACGCGGCCAGCCAGCCGCGGCGATCGAGAGCCGGATCATCCTCCCAGCGGACGCTGCCGTAGGTGAATTCCCAGGCGATGCGGAAGGGATCCCAGAGGGTGACGTCGCCCGCAAGACCGGCCCACCAGGCATTGGCATAAGAATTGAGCGATCTGTCGGTATGGCGGGTAACATTGGCCATAACGGGCAGCATGCCGCTGAAGAAATAATTGCCGTTAACGCCGTTAATACGATTGGAAACGTAGTCGTTGGCCTTGCGCAGGGTATTGGGGCCGATAGCGCTGTACATAGCCCACGGCGTCAGGCGCAGACCGTCAAAGGACAAAGGCAGGAACAGACCTCCGATGTCCATGTTATCCATATAGTTCACGCCCCGACCTTCCGTGTCGCCGGTGTAGTTGTCGTTGTAGGGGCGCGCCCAGAACGCTGTCAGAGCCACATTGTCGTTAATCGTATAACTGGCCGTGACAGCCGCAATATCCGTGCTCATGACCGTGGGGCCGTCAAGCGCCATATAGGGCGTCTGCAAGCCCTGAATGCCCATGCGCAGACGCAGATCCGTGTTGGGAACCGTCCAGTCCAGAAAGGCGCGCTTGACCTTGACGATGGTGCCGTCGGCCCCCATAGCCGCGCCGCCCTGCGGATTGTCTCCCTTACCCCAGATGCTCTTGCCTATTTCAAAATAGACTTCGCCCATGAGATTTTCGGAGGCCACGGCATCCAGTTGCAGGCGCACGCGCGAACGCGCTTCAAATTCATCTTCCGAATTGTCATAGCCGGCATGGCCCTTATTCGTGAAATTGCCGTTCTGCCCATACTGAAAGTTTGCCAGCCAGACGCCCTTGGCCTTGAAGTCCACTGCCGCTGCCTGTTGCGCCGCGCCCAGGACCAGCGCCGCCGCCAGTAATACCCGTATAATTTTTTTCATGGATAAAACCTTCGCTAAATCCGTTGAGGGGGGAATAGCCTCAAACGACATACCCATCCCGAACATGTTCCACCCTCACGGTAAAAACAGTTCGTCATACGCCGGAGCCTGTCGGGGGACGGCTTGCCGACACGACCCGCGCTGTATTTTTTCTGTAAAAACAGAGGAAAGGGATGTCGGGGGAAGGCTGTACGCGTCGCATGAGCGACACGTGCTCCCGCGGCGTGGAGGGTGCCCGCGCAGAGCCTCTCCCCCGACACTCCCCGCGACTACACCTGCATGCGCAAGGGGAAGGTAAAGGCAATGGCGCCGCAGGGGCAGCTGGTACGGCAGTTGGCGCAGTGCCAGCATTCGTCGCCGTGCATGACTTCGGGACGCTCGGCTTCCTGCCAGGGGCGCAGCTCCAGCACGTAACCGGGACAGTCATCCACGCAGGTGCCGCAGGCCTTACAATGACCGCAATGGAAGCAACGGGCAGCTTCGCGCATGGCCTGCTCGGCCGTGAGGCCCTCATTGAGTTCGGCAAAGGGCTTGGGGCAATCGTTAATGGCTTCGACTTCTGTCGGAGCATCTTCGTACTGATCGATGCCGTAAATATCGGCATACTGGACCACATAGGGAGCAGCGTCGCTGCCCATGCTGTCGCAGGCTTCGATCATGTTGTCGTCATTGAGCACAAAGACGCGCGAACTTTCGCCGGTAAGGTACGCATGGGCGGCAAAAGCGGCGCGACGGCCGTCGCCCACGGCGCGGGCAATGGAGGCGGGCCCGGCGGACACGTCGCCGGCGGCAAAGACGCCTTCACGGCTGGTGCGCTGGCAGGCGTCAGCCTTGATCCAGCGACGGGGCGACAGTTCCAGACCGGCGGCATTGTCGCCGAGGAAGTCCAGATCGGTCTTCATACCCACGGCGAAGATGACGGTATCGCAATCAAGCGTCTTTTCGCCGCCGGGCACGGGTTCGAGAACGGGCTTGCCCTTTTCGTCGAAGCTGCAGGAGGCCACTTCAAAGAAGTCCACGCCCTTCACGGCGTCGCCGTCCACGCGCACCGCGGACATGGTGCAGGAATTGTGGATGATCACGCCTTCCTTGGCGGCAAGCTGCAGATCCTCTTCAGGAGCGCGCATTTCTCCGGCCTTTTCAAGGCAGATGACATGCACGGTTTCCGCGCCCATGCGGCGGGCGGTAAAGGCGCAGTCGAAAGCCACGCCGCCGCCGCCCATGATGACAACAGTCTTGCCAACGCTGGTGGTATGACCAAGAGCGGCGGCACGCAGGAACTGCATGGCCTTGACGGCCCGATCCGCGCCGGGGACAGGCAGGCTGTTTTCAGCGGGAACGCCGGTCGCCACAATGACGGCGTCGGCGCGCGAACGGATCTCTTCAAAGGTGATGTCGCGGCCCACGCGGGTATTGACGCGGGCGCGCACGCCGGCCTGCAATACGAGACCCACTTCGCGGTCCACGATATCGCGGGGCAGGCGGAAGTTGGGCACGCCGTAGCGGGGAACGCCGCCCAGGACGGGCTCGGCTTCGTAGACGGTCACGTCATGGCCCAGCAAAGCCAGGAAATAGGCGGAGGTCAGGCCGGCAGGCCCGCCGCCGATGACGGAGACTTTCTTGCCCGTGGCCGGACGACGATGGAAAACGACCTTTTCCTGTTCGGCAAAGGTGGCGGCGGCGCGTTCCAACGCGCGGGTATTGACGCAGCCATCCTTGTGATTGCGGTTGCAGGCGCCCATGCAGAAGTGCGGGCAGACGCGACCGGTAATGCCGGGGAAAGGATTCTTGGCGCGCAGATAGCGCAGAGCTTCGGTAAACTCGCCCTTTTCTACCAGCGACTGCATTTTCTGAATGGAATTGCCGGCAGGGCAGGACGCTTCGCACGGAGACGTGCGGAACTGTTCTTTCAGAGACGCCCCCAGCACGACGGGGCGCGTAATTTCACGACTATATCTCGGCGGCATGACTGATTCTCCTTACTATGCGACTATGTATGACCGCCTAAAGCAGCGGCGCCTTGCCCCACTGGAAGCGCGGAAGACCGTTTTCGCCGCGGATGAGCAGCAGCGGCTTGGCCATTTCGGGATTCAGTTCGGGATAGTCACGCAGCTTGTAGACACAACGCCCGGTTTCCTTGCGTTCCATGGTAGCCTGAATGGCCAGTTCGCACACGGCAAGGATGTCGCGCGATTCATGGCAGCGCATGAGTTCGCGGTAATCACCGGCCTGCAGCAGCGGCGCCTTGGTGGACAGGAAGCGAATCTTTTCCAGCGCGCGCTCCATGCCCGCCATAGAACGACGGAAGCCCATGTAGTAGTTCATGACATTGCGGGTAGCCTGTTCCAGCTCATGGTAGCTCACGCCGTCCTCGACCTTGAGGGGAGCGAAGACTTCATCGCGAACCGCCGCGGCCAGGTCGTCATTGACGGAACCCGCAAGGCTCATGCCCGCGGCGCGCATGCCGGCCTGCCGACCGGCTTCGTACCCGCCGCACATGGCCCCGGAGCAATACAGGAAAATGCTGCCGCAGAAGAGGTTGGGCACGGAGCTTTCAAAGGTGTCGTTAACGGCAATCGTCCCGCCGAAAATCAGCTCGCCGATTTCCACTTCCAGCAGCTTGTGCTGGAAATCGGTTCCCGTGCATTCAGCCCAGTCGCCGAAGGTCGCCTTGTCGCCGGGCATGAGAACGTACTGCAGCTCATGCACCACATGCTCGTCCACATGGCGCATATCCATGTAGAATGGCGGGCCGGAACCCTCCATCTGTTCCTGGAAGGTGCCCTGAATCTGATTGTTGCGGACGCCGTTTTCCATCATGGGATCGTATTTGCCCATGAAGCGTTCGCCCAGCGCGTTGAGCTCGTGCGCGCCGGAGCTGTTAATGCCGTTCATGCCGGGGCAGCCGTAGCCCTTGGGCAGCATGGTAGCGCGCTGGTAGGTGTCCAGCTCGGTCACGGCCGCGCCGCAGTCATAGCCCAGCACCACGCCCGCGCTGGTATTGTAGGGATACATCCACACGTTATAGGCATTGTGCGTGGAGTTGTCGGTGCCGCGCGTGGCCGAACGCCCCTGGGCGGAAACCACGGTTTTCGCGCGGATGATGTAGAATTCGCCGGTGCGCACATGCCAGCCCAGCGCGCCGCAGGCCTTGCCGCCGTCGGTAAGAATCTTTACAGCCATCACATGATCAAGCACATTGACGCCGCTCTTGCGCACAATGCGCGCCATCACGCGCTTGATGGTCATGCCGTTGGCGATATGCACCCACCAGCGGCCCGGCTGTCCGAAGCCCTGGGTACGCAGATAGGTGCCGTCGTCCTTCTTGCTGAACTGCACGCCCTCAGCTCCCAGAATGTCGAGGAAGTGCTTCATGTGGGCGTACCAGCCGTTCTTCAGCATGGCAGGCGACCAGCCGTTAAGCGGCTTGGCATAGAACTTGATGAGATCATCCACGGCGTCATGGGGTTCGCCCGGCTCATCCAGCACGGCCATGTAGTGGTCGTTGCCGCCGCCGATGCAGCCGGAGCTTTCCAGCTTTCCCTTGTCCATAAGCAGGACATCCAGACCCTGATCGCGCGCGCCCAGCGCCGCGCCACAGCCCGATGCCCCGGAACCGATCACCAGCACGTCGGTTTCAATCAACGTGCCGAGGGGGTGTTTGCATGTCTTCATACATACCTCGCAAAGAAATGCGGACAGACGTTCGGTCGTTGGCGCGCTTGGGCAATCCGCGAAACGGAGCGCGCCGCTTGTGAATAAAAAATCATGAAAATTCGCTGTATTGTCAAATTAATAAAAAAATATTATTGTTTGATTTAATCGAACAGATGGAGACAGGCCATGCTCGAAGAACTCAACGGTGACTTTCTCCAGTGGCTGCGCGGCTTTTATTATGTTGCCAAAACAGGCAGCATCCGTAAGGCAGCCGAGTTCATGCACCGCAACCCCTCCACCATCAGCTACCAGATCCGGGCTCTGGAGCAGGAACTGAACACGGTGCTTTTTGACCGCTATAAAAAAACGCTGCGCATCACGCCCGAAGGCAAGAAACTGCTTGCCTGGACCATCACCACCTTTGAAACTCTGCAAAGCATGCGGTCCGCCGTAGGCACACGGGGGGAACATTTGCAGGGGCAGGTACGCATGGGCTCGACCCTGCCCTTTGCCGCTTTGGGAACCCCTGTCATCGCTTCCTTTCTGAAGGAACACCCCAAGGTGGATCTGCAAATCATCCGCGCTCTGCCCACGGACGTGGAAAACGCCGTCCGGGAAGCCCGCGTAGATTTCGGCCTGACCGGTCTGCCCCAGCCCCCCGACGATCTGCATATGGACGTGCTCTTCAAATCCCGTCCGCTGCTGGTCGTCCATCGGGATCACCCCTGGCGGATTCCTCCGGTCCCCTCGCTGGAGGACCTGCAAAAGCTGCCCTTCGTTTCCTTTCTGCCCCGGCAGGAATTTCAGAATGTGGACCCCTTTTTCGGCAACGAGGCCGCGGCGCTTGACTATCGCCGCAACGTAGTGCTGAAAGTCAATAATTTTCACCTGATACTGCGTTTTGTCCTGCAAAAGGTAGGGGTGGCTGTTCTGGATGAGCTCAGTCTCAAGGCTTCGGTTTTCGGCGCTGACTGGAGCCCGCTCATTTCCTACCCCCTGGATCATCTGCTGCCGAATATGCTCTACGGCATCATTTTACGCCGCCGTAAACTTCTCAGCCCTCAGGCCGGAACCCTCATGGAGCGCCTGCGCGACCACTTCAGCGGGCTCCAGCTCCCTGCCGACATCACGGGAGAAAAATCTCCCGAATAAAAAAGCCCCGGACCTTTACGGCCGGGAGCTTGCGGGATCGCCATCGCGCCATAGAGCATTTTCAGTTTGAAACGCTGCGCGTTTCAAAACATACGGCCTGTCGTTTCGCGGAAAAAACGCGGTTTTTCCGCTCACTTTGGGCTGGGCGGCGCTGTCCGCCGCCTTCGCGTTTCACCTTTTTCAAAGTTGAAAAGCTCATAAAAAAGCCGCCTCGGGGAAAGGCGGCTTTTTTATGAGCTTTCGCAATGCCGGACAGCATCGCGAAAGCCAGAGGAGGTATCGCAATACGGCCTGTCGTTTCGCGGAAAAAACGCAGTTTTCCGCTTTGTTCAGGCCGGGCGGCGCAGTCCAGCCGCCTCGCATTCTGCCTTTTTCAAAGGCAAAAGGCTCTAGAACAGGACACTGCCGACAGTAGTGGTAATGACGGCAGTCACAATATACGCCATAAGAATAGCCAGCGGCGCGGTCTTCCAAATGGCCTTGGTATCAGACCATTCGTTGCCGTGCAGCAAAGCTGCGCTGGCGCTGGCGGCCGGCGTCAGGAAGGCAAAGTGCACGCCCATGACCACCATGATCAGCGGCAGTTCCGGCGAGGTGCCCGAAGCCTGGCAGAAGCTGAAGATAATGGGCATGAAGGCCACGCCCACGGCGCCGTTATTCATGACCTGCGTAAGAGCCGTGGCGGCAAATCCGATGAACAGAGCAAAGAACAGCGGGGAACCGCCGCCGAACACAGGCTCCAGAATCTGAATCAGGAATTCGGTGATGCCGCTGCCCTTGGCGGCCATGGCCCCGGACAGGGGCTGCACAAAGGCAAGCAGCAGCACGATGCCCCAGGTAACGCCGGAATCCACCATGGTCTTGAAGCCCAGCAGGGGCTTTCCTTCAACCTTGATGCAGGCCATGACCGTAACGAGCAGAATCACGATGCCGGTATTGCCAATGGACTTAAGGAAACGGGTCAGGAAGAAGTCGGCAGGCAGGAAATTAGGAGCCAGCAGCAGTCCCACCAGGAGGAAAAGGAAAACCAGCACGGTCTTCTGCACGCCGGTCAGATTGAGGTTGCCGTCGGCATCCAGACGGGAAGCATCCAGATTCTGCAGCTTGCTCATATCGGGACGGAAGATGAACTTGCCCATAAGGATAAAAAGAGCGCTGCACAGGGCGCAGATAATCAGGGCAAGCAGCATATACTTGGCATAGTCAATACCCGTTCCGGCCATAGTCTCATAAGCGCTGAACACAGTCAGCGCGGCCTGCTTGAACGGAATAAGCGCCATGCCCACCTGCGCGGCAAAAACGATGCCGAAGACCATCATAGTCGGGTAGCCTCCGCCCTTCTTGTAGCCGCACACCTCGCAGACGCCGTACAGAATGCTCCAGCCGATAATGGCCGCCGGCGACGCGCTGGTCAGGCCGCCCAAAATAAAGATAGAGCCCAGAAAGGTATAGGTAAACAGCCACGGCTTGCCCGCCACGCACTTGCGCGTAATAAACCAGAGAGAAATAAAGCGGGACAGGCCGTAATGGTTGATGGTGGCGCAGAAGACAAAAATAAAGAACATCATCTGCACAATGGGATCGCCGAAACTCTTGTTGAGCAGAAGCCCCGGCTTCATTCCGCCGATAAGCATAAGCGCCAGAAGACCGGCAAGGCTGGGCCAGACAATTTCAATAAAAACCCAGCCATACAATACGCCAAGAAAAATGCCGATGAGGTTCATGCCCAGCGGCGTCAGGGGAGCAATGGGAGCGAGCTGTCCGAATCCGAACATGATAATCAGACAGATAGCCGTATGAACATAATACGACAGCGAAAAGGAAGGTTTTTTCGCAGAAGGCGTGGGAGCTGCGGTCGTTGCGGCCATGAGAGAATCCTGCCTCGTAGGTTACATGTGCGGCGCGCACCCGGCGGGGCCATCCCGCCGCCGTGCCGCGTCGCCCGGCCTTCCAGCGCACGTCCGCCGATGCGCTTTGGCCTGCTGCGCGGATTGCCCATCCTTTCAGCATGTGAAAAAGATTGCATGACAGACAAGTGTGCTGTCAAATTGAAAGTTCTTAACTTATTGTTTGATTAAATCGCACAAGCACCATAACAGCCTCCTGCCCGCTCCTCAGCTATCCCGCCCATGCCGCCGCGCCCGACGGTGACGGCGCCATTGTTTTATGTAGCATGTTTTATAAAAACGTGCTACGAAGATGCCGCGCCGCCGCGCTTCGCGCCCGGATGCGCGGTCTCAGAACATTCTGGTTTTGAAACGCTTAACCATACGGCCTGTCGTTTTGCGGAAAAGACACGGTTTTTCCGCTCTCGTTGGGCCGGGCGGCGCTGTCCGCCGCGAAAAAATGCCTTAAGTTTGCCTTATCGCAGAAGCAGCCAGGGAGGAAAAACAAAAGCTCCCTCGCCCGCGTCTCTGCCCCGGAGCCCCCTCATGACACGACACGTCTTTGCCACGCTGACGCTTTTTTTCACGTTGATTGCGCTCGCCGCCTGCCGCAACGACGCCACCTCCGCCGACGCGGCCTCCCCGCAGGAGCTGCGCTACGCCGCAACAAAAGATATACGCGACATCAACCCCCATCTCTATACGGGGGAAATGGCCGCGCAGGCCATGCTCTTTGAGCCTCTGGTCAGCAATACGCCGGAAGGTATCCGTCCGTGCCTTGCCGAAAGCTGGGATATTTCCGATGACGGTCGCATCTATACGTTCCATCTGCGCCGCGATGTGCGCTTCTCCGACGGCGAAGCCTTCAATGCCGCCGCCGTCAAGCAGAACATGGACGCCATTCTTGCCAACCGGCAGCGCCATGCCTGGATGGACCTCATCCGCAAAATTGAGCGCGACGAAATTGTGGATGAATTTACCTACAGGCTCTATCTGCGCACGCCCTACTATCCGACGCTGATTGAACTCGGCGCGCTGCGCCCCTTCCGTTTCATTTCCCCCCGCTGCCTCGTCAACGGCCAGAGTAAAGACGGCGTGCGCGGCTACGCCGGAACCGGGCCGTGGCTGCTGACCGAACACAAGGAACGGCAATACGCCCTGTTCACCGTCAATCCGCTCTACAGAGGGGAAAAACCCCGCATCCCCGCCGTGCGCTGGATCGTCATGCCCGATCATCAATCCATAGCGCTGGCGCTGCAAAAGGGCGATATCCATCTTGTCTTCGGTTCCGACGGCGACATGCTGCAACAGGAAACCTTCGAGGCCCTGCGGCGCGCGGGCAAGCATATAACGCTGCTCAGCCCGCCCATAGCCTCCCGCGCCCTGTTGCTCAACAGTCGCCAACCCTTTACTAAAGAACGCGGCGTGCGGCAGGCCCTGCAATATGCGGTCAATCGACGCGCCATCGTGGAAGGCATTCTCGACGCCACCGAGAGCCCGGCCCTGACGCTCATGGCTTCGACCGTCCCCTATTGCAACGTGCCGCTGGAAACCAGAGACTACGATCCGGCCCGCGCCGCGGCCCTGCTGGACGCGGCCGGCTGGCCTGCCGGCCCCGACGGCCTGCGCCGCAAGGACGGCCGCGCGGCACGCATTCGCCTCTACTATAATGCCGACAATGCCCAGGAGCGCAGCATCAGCGAATACATTCAGGCGGATTTCAAAAAAATCGGCGTCGATCTGCGCATCATCGGCGAAGAAACCCAGGCCTTCCGCGACAGACAGCGTTCCGGCGACTTTGAGGTCCAGTACGCGCGCTCCTGGGGCGCCCCCTATGATCCCCAGTCTTATCTGTCCTCGTGGCGCATCCCGGCCCACGGAGACTATCAGGCGCAGGCCGGTCTGGACTGCAAGCCCTGGCTCGATCAGACCGTCACCGCCATCATGGCCGAAACCGACGAAGCCAGACGCCGCGCCATGTATGCGGAAGTTCTTTCCCGTATGCATGAGGAAGCCGTCTATCTGCCGCTTTCCTATTCCCGCACGCGCGCTGTGCATGTGAAACATCTTCACGGCGTCTCCTTCGACATGAGCCAGTACGTCATCCCCTTTGAAAAGATGTTCTTTGCCACGGGCGATTAGGGCGTGTTAACATTCAGCGCGCTTTTTCAAGAGGGCAGGAGATTGTAGCAAACCACCTTAAATAAGCGCCCGTCGTGATATTTATTTGAAATAGAGCGTTTCACCTTTGAAAAAGGGTAAACGCGAGGCGGCACAGCGCCGCCCGGCCAAAAGTAAGCGGAAAAACCGCGCTTTTTCCGCGAAACGACAGGCCGTATGGTTTGAAACGCGCAGCGTTTCAAACTGAAAAAGCTCTAGTTTGTAAGGTTATTCCACCACATCCCAGTGTTCCCTTTCGCCAGCATGACTCTGCGAACTATTCTGCTCCATCGCCTGCCGGGAATTATCCCGCTGCTGTTTCTGACATCCGTGCTTTCCTTCGGTCTCGTGCAGCTGAGCCCCAGCGACCCGGCGGAAGTGGCGCTGCGCCTCAATGACATCACGCCCACGCCGGAAGTCATTGCGGAAACACGCGCCCGCCTGGGGCTGGATCAGCCCCTCCCGATCCGCTATTTCCGCTGGCTTGACGCCGTGCTGCACGGCGATCTGGGCACAAGCTACGTCAACGGCAAAGCTGTAACCGCCGAACTGCGGCAGGCCCTGCCGCCCACGGCGATGCTGGCCGCCACGGCAGCCGTCATCATGCTGGCCGGAAGCCTGCTGACGGCTCTGCCGGGAGTTCTTCGCCCCGGCAGCCGTACCGACAGGCTTGCGCGTCTGTTCCTGTTTCTCGCCTCCGCCATGCCTTCTTTCTGGCTGGGGCTGCTGCTCCTGCAAGTTCTTGCCGTGACACTGGATTTGTTCCCTATAGGCGGCATGGACGGCCCGGCCTCTCTGGCCCTGCCCGCGCTGACGCTGGCCCTGCCGCACATGCCCGCCTATGCGCGCCTGCTGCGCGCCGCCATGCTGCGAACAGCCCGCGAAAATTTTGTCCTCCATGATCGGGCGCGCGGTCTGACACCCCGCACTGTCATGAAGCATATCTTTCGCAATTCGTTGCAATCCTGCCTGACGGCGCTGGGCATGAGCCTTCCCCGGCTCATGGCAGGGGCCTTTGTGGTGGAGAATATCTTTGCCTGGCCGGGGCTGGGACGGCTGTGCGTCACCGCCATTTTCAACCGGGATTTTCCCGTCATTCAGGCCTATGTGCTGCTTATGGCCGGAATGTTTGTCGTCTGTAACCTGTGCGTGGACATCTGCGCCACGCTCCTTGATCCGCGACGGCGCGAGGAGGCCGCGCAATGACGCTGCGCCAGGCCCTGCTGCGGGACAGACTCGCCGTCTGTTCCCTTCTTTTCCTGCTGCTGGTCCTGCTCGCGGCGCTGCTGGCCCCGTGGCTTGCGCCGCATGATCCGCTCGCCCCGGACGTGCAAAACAAATTTGCCGCCTGGAGCGCCGATCACTGGCTCGGCACGGATCATCTGGGGCGCGACGTTTTCTCGCGTCTGCTCTACGGCGCGCGCCGCACGCTCGGCTTTGCCCTGCTGACAACGGCGCTCACCCTGCTGGCCGGCATTCTGCCGGGCCTGCTGGCGGGCGTTCTGCGCGGACGAACGGAAGCGCTCCTGCTGCGACTGTGCGATATTCTGCTTTCCTTCCCCGCCGAAGTCCTCATTCTGGCCGTGACAGGCATGCTCGGCGCCGGTCCCGAAAAAGCGGCGCTGGCCTGCCTCATTGCCAAATGGCCCTGGTACGCGCGCATGATGTGCGGCATCGCCCGACAATATGCGGACACAAACGCCGTGCGCTTTGCCCGTGTCATGGGGCACGGTCTGCCTCATATCCTGCGGCGGCATATTTTGCCGCAGGTCGCAGGGGAAACTCTCGTGCTGGCAACGCTGCATACGGGGTCCTTCATTCTGACGCTCTCCGCGCTTTCCTTCCTTGGGCTCGGCGTCCAGCCCCCCGCGCCGGAATGGGGGGCCATGCTCGGCGAAGCCAAAAATGCCCTGCTGCGAGACCCGTGGCTCATGCTCCCTCCGGGAGCCGCCATCCTGCTCGTCGTCGCCGCCTGCAACTATCTCGGCGACTGCCTGCATGACGCTCTGGAAGGCCGCTGCGGCGACGAGGGGAAAGCGGTTTTTAGTTAGTTTTTTTGGGGGGAAGGGAAACCCCTCTCATCTCTGCTGCCGATGCCCGTAGTTTCCTTCGTCACAACGGGCACGGCCTGCGGCCGTCTTCGGTCGCTGCTCGCGCGAGAGGGCCCAGCCTTTCCGCAGGAAAGGCGTTCCCGTAGTTCTTCCCCCAGGCCCCCCATTTTTTCCCCAGCGCGCTTTTTCAGAAGGGAGTGAAGCATTCGACTCGCCTCATCCCAAAAGTATGGGCAGCTGCTGGCGTTTCTTTGGGAAGATGGAATTCTGAAGGCCACAAAACGACAACAAAATTTTCCGGCAGACAACCAGACAACCAAGCGGAAAACGTTCTTTATGACGGATGAAACCCTGAAACGAAATGCAGAGGCGGCCCCCCTGCTTGAAGCCCGCCGGGTAGGCGTGCGCGTGCGGGCCACGGGCGAAGCGCTGGTGGCCGACGTGTCCCTGACCCTGCGCCGGGGGCGCTGTCTCGGTATTGTCGGAGACAGCGGCAGCGGCAAGACGCTGCTCTGTCGCAGTCTGCTCGGCCTGCTGCCCTCCACCCTGACAGCGGAAGGACATGTGCTGTTCGACGGCATGGACATGCTGTGCGCCGAACCGGCGGAAGCCCGCCGCCGACGCGGCGCCGGGCTGGGACTTCTTTTGCAGCAGGCCATGACGGCTTTTGATCCGCTGCGTACCATCGAAGCGCATTTTCTGGAATCGCTGCGGGAAAAATGCGGTCTTGCGGCCGCCGAGGCCCGCAGAAAAGCCGAAGAGTATCTGAAACAGACGGGGCTTGCGGCAGATGTGCTGCGCGCCTGGCCGCATCAGCTTTCCGGCGGCATGCTCCAGCGCTGCATGATCGCCCTGACCCTCAGTCTGGAGCCCTCCGTCGTGGTGGCGGATGAACCTACAACGGCACAGGACGCCTGCAATCAGTTCAAAATCGTGCGCCTTCTGGCCGGGCTCCGACAGGAACGGGCGCTGCTTATCGTCTCGCATGATCTGGCGGTCGTGCAGGCGCTGGCCGACGAACTGCTGATCATGCATGAAGGTCGCTGCGTCGAAAGCGGCCCCACAGCCGCCGTTCTGGCCGCGCCGAAGCACGCCTGCACGCGCCGCCTGCTGGCGACGCGGCAAGCGCTTTCCCGTCCCTTTCTGCAACTGCGCGAGGCGCGCGCATGACCGCCTTTCTTGAAGCCCGCGGCCTGTGCAAAAGCTATGGCCGCCCGCCCCGGCCTGTCCTGCGCGACATAAGCCTTTCCCTTCCGCGCGGCAGCGTCTGGGGGCTGCTGGGCGAAAGCGGCAGCGGCAAAAGCACGCTCGCCCGTCTCCTCCTCGGCCTGGAACGCCCCGATGCCGGACAAATTCTGCTGGAAGGCATGCCGATTCGACGCTGGCGGGCCCGGCATCCCGGAGGCATGAGCGTCGTCTTCCAGGACTATGTCACCTCTGTTCCTCCGCGGGCCAGCGTCGCCGCCATCATCGCGGAAGGCTTTCCTCCCGGCGCGCCCCGCCCGGACAGCGCCGCCATCCATGCCCTTATGGATCGTGTGGCGCTTCCCCGCTTTCTGTCATGCCGCCTGCCCCATGAACTCAGCGGCGGCCAGCTGCAACGGGTCTGCATTGCCCGCGCCATTGCCGCCCGCCCTTCCCTGCTTGTGCTGGACGAGCCTGTCAGCTCTCTGGATATTGCCGTGCAGGCTCGAATTCTGGAGCTCCTGCACGAACTTGCCAAAGAAATGACCTGTCTTTTCATTACGCATGATATTCAGGCTGCCGTCCACCTCTGCGAACAGCTCGTTTTTCTCCATCAGGGACAATGTATCGCTTCGCTGCCCCGGAAAGAACTTTTCAGGACGGACAATCCGCACGTCCGCGATCTGCTTGCCTGTACGCTCGTCCTTGAAACCGCCACTAACCCTACAGGATACCGCAATGAATCTTTCTGATGAACGCCCCGCTGTTTTTACCCTGAAAGAACGCATTCTCCGCTACTGGACGCGCCGCGCTGAAGGATTCGGCGATGTCCGGCGCAAGGAGCTTTCCGGCGACGACCGCAGCCGCTGGAGCAGGGAAATATTGCCCTGGCTGCCGTCCGCAGCCGGGGAAGGAACGCTGCGGGCGCTGGATATCGGCACCGGGGCGGGCTTTTTTGCCGTCTTGCTGGCGCAGCAGGGGCTGCGCGTTACCGGCATTGATATCAGCGACGCCATGCTGGCGCAGGCCGCGCGTCTTGCCGACGAACAGGGCTGCGTCGTGGACTTTCAACGCATGGATGCGACCCGACTCCATTTTCCCGACGCGTCTCTTGATGTCATTGTCGCCCGCAATGTGCTCTGGACGCTGACCGATCCCGAAGCGGCCTATGCCGAATGGCGGCGCGTCCTCCGTCCGGGCGGCGTTCTGCTTAATTTTGACGCCGACTATGGCAGCGTCGATTTTACCGAGCTGGCCCGCCTGCACGGCCGCCACGCGCACGCCGACATACATGCCGCCATGCTTGAAGAATGCGAGGATATCCGCCGCGCCCTGCCCCTCAGCTCCCGGCAGCGCCCTCTCTGGGATGTCGAGGCCCTCCGTCGGGCAGGATTTGCCCAGGCATGCTGCGACAAAGAGCTGAGCGGACGCATCTATCCGCACGACGACACCGCCGCCTATAATCCCGTTCCCATGTTTGCCCTGCGCGCCGTGCGCTAGAGCATTTTCAGTTTGAAATGCTTTGCATTTCAAACCATACGACCTGTCGTTTCGCGGAAAAAACGCGGTTTTTCCGCTCACTTTGGGCCGGGCGGCGCTGTGCCGCCGCCTCGCGTTTCACCTTTTTCAAAGGTGAAACGCTCTAAAGCCCGAAAGCATCGGGACACGACAGAAAAAAGGCCCTGTTCCCACGTGGACAGGGCCTTTTTTCTGCCCGACGGCACGGGAGCGTTTCAGCTTTGAAAACTAAAAATGCTCATGGATGCCGCAAGTCCCTTCCTCGACAAGCAAAACTTTCCTCCCTCCCTTCTCCGTCCTTTTTTGTGCGCGCTCACTGGCACACAGACTTAGCAGACAAGAAAATCAAATAAAAACAGTATATAACATGAAAAACAAAAAAAATTCCTCTTCCTCCCCGAAGTAGGCAAATTTTGACAGCCCCAGCCACAAAATAGCGTAACATATTGTTTTTATTAATCTGGCACACATATTGGATAAAAAAGGGCAACCGACAACAATCGATCCTATGGGGAGGATACAACATGAGTCTTGTCGTTAATCACAATATGATGGCCGCCAACGTGGCGCGCAATCTGAACGCTCACTACAGCAACCTGAGCACCTCTACGCAGCGCCTGTCCACCGGCATGCGCATCAACTCCGCCGCCGACGACGCCGCCGGCCTGGCCATCAGCGAACTGCAGCGCGCCGACATCGCCGCCCTGCAGCAGGGCGCGCGTAACGCCAACGACGCCATTTCCCTCATTCAGACCGCCGACGGCGCCATGGGCGTTATCGACGAAAAGCTGATCCGCATGAAGGAACTGGCCGAACAGGCTGCTACCGGTACGTACGACTCCACTCAGCGTCTGATGATCGAATCCGAATATCAGCAGATGGCGTCGGAAATCACCCGTATCGCCAACGCCACCGACTTCAACGGAACCAAGCTGCTGGACGGCACCCTGTCCGGCGTGCATGACGGCAGCCAGATGACCTCCACCGGCGCCCTCAAGGTTCACTTCGGTACCGGCAACGATTCCGCGGAAGACTACTACTATATCGAAATCGGCGACGTGACCGCCCAGGCTCTCGGCCTCGGCAGCGCCTCCACCTACAACGAGGACCGCGATCGCATCATCGCCGAATACAAGACCCAGCTCGAAAAGGCCATGAAGGGCTGGGATCGCGGCAATGCCTGGCAGAAGAGCGCGTATGACCAGATTGATGATCTGGTGACCGATTTCACCGAAAAGCTCTACGCCGTTGAAAATATCATGAACGGCAATGCCCAGGGCGCGGCCACTGACGCGACTTTGGCCGACGCCTGGAATGCCCTGTCCGAGCAGGAAAAGCAGTTCTACGGCAGAGGTCTGCCTTCCGACAACATGCCGCCGGATGCCGACCAGTATGCGGCTATGTCCGACAGCGACAAGCAGAAGGTGCTGTACGCTTACACCCGCGCTCTGGTGAACTCCTGGTCCGATGGCGACCCGCAGCGCCTTGACGCGGACGGCAACATTGATCCCGCTGGCACCATCGACGCCACGGTTGACAGCTTCGGCGACAATGGCGGCACGGATCTGAGCTTGACGGACATCACCACCGTTCTGGGCGAAGTGGAGCGCGTGGGCAACACTATGGATCCCGCTGTCGGAACTGACGCCCGCGCGGCCACATCCGCAGCCATTTACGACGCCCTGCATGCCATGTCTGTGGGCCTGGAAACCAAGTGGGATGCCGCCGGTCGCACCATTGCCACCCAGGAAGACGCCCAGCTTGCTCTGACGGCCATCAACAACGCCATCATCGAGAAGGACAAGGTTCGCGCCCACCTCGGCGCCATCCAGAACCGTCTTGAAAACACCATTACCAACCTGAACGTGCAGGCCGAAAACCTGCAGGCCGCCGAATCCCGCATCCGCGACGTGGACGTCGCCACGGAAATGACGGAATTCACCCGCCAGCAGATCCTGACGCAGACGGCTGTGGCTATGCTCTCGCAGGCCAACTCTCTGCCTCAGATGGCCATGCAGCTGGTCGGCGGTTAGTCGCTCGGCAGTTAGCGGCGCGGCATACTCTCGCCGCGCCGCATAAAGAGGGAAAAGTCGCGGCCGGACAACGCAAGGAATGCGCCAGTCCGATGCCGCTTACCGCCCCTTCCCGCCATATACGCCCCCGGCGCAGCCCTCGGGCAGGATCGCGCGGGGTAATGGGATCGGGCAGCAACTATAGAAGTTCATGGAGAGGAACATATGAGCCTTGTCGTCAATCACAATATGATGGCAGCCAACGTGGCGCGCAACCTGAACGCTCACTACAGCAACCTGAGCACCTCCACGCAGCGCCTGTCCACCGGTATGCGCATCAACAGCGCGGCCGACGACGCCGCCGGTCTGGCCATCAGCGAATTGCAGCGCGCCGACATCGCCGCCCTGCAGCAGGGCGCTCGTAACGCCAACGACGCCATCTCCCTTATTCAGACTGCCGACGGCGCCATGGGCGTCATTGACGAAAAGCTGATCCGCATGAAGGAACTGGCCGAACAGGCCGCCACCGGTACCTACGACTCCACGCAGCGTCTGATGATCGAATCCGAATATCAGCAGATGGCGTCGGAAATCACCCGTATCGCCAACGCCACCGACTTCAACGGCATCAAGCTGCTGGACGGCACGCTCTCCGGCGTGCATGACGGTAGCGAAATGACCGCCACCGGCGCGCTCAAGGTCCACTTCGGTACCGGCAACGACTCCGCGGAAGACTACTACTACATCGAAATCGGCGACGTGACCGCCCAGGCTCTGGGTCTTGGCAACGCCTCCACCTATGATGAGGACCGCAACCGCATCATCGCCGAATTCAAGGCCAACCTTGAAAAGAACATGAAGGGCTGGGATCGCGGTACCGAAGCCCAGAAGGCCGCCTACGACAGCATCCAAGGTCTTGTGGATGAATTTGCCGCCAAGATCAACCTGATCCAGACGGAGATGGATGCAGGCGGCAACGCGACTAAGTATGCGGATGCCTGGAACGCCCTGACGCAGGAACAGAAGCAGTTCTACGGCAAGGGTCTGCCGGCAGACATGCCTCCGACGGACGATCAGTACGCGGCCATGTCCCAGAGCGACAAGGAAAAGGTGCTGTACGCCTACACCCGCGCCACCATCGACTTCTGGGGCGACGCGGATGATGACGGCGACGCCACCACCGACGGCTTTGCCAATAACGCCTTGGACATCACAACCACTTTTGATAATAACGTAGCGGCTGCCAATCCTCAGCCGGGCGAAGCCGAAGCCGCCCGCGCCGCCGTTGATGAAGCCCTGCACAGCATGTCCGTGGCTCTGGAAACCAAGTGGGACGCCGCCGGCCGCACCGTGGCCACGCAGGAAGACGCCCAGCTTGCTCTGGACGCCATCAACAACGCCATCATCGAGAAGGACAAGGTCCGCGCTCACCTCGGCGCGCTCCAGAACCGTCTTGAAAACACCATTACCAACCTGAACGTGCAGGCCGAAAACCTGCAGGCCGCCGAATCCCGCATCCGCGACGTGGACGTCGCCACGGAAATGACGGAATTCACCCGTCAGCAGGTGCTGACGCAGACGGCTGTGGCTATGCTCTCGCAGGCTAACTCCCTGCCGCAGATGGCCATGCAGCTGGTCGGCGGTTAGTCGTCATAAGCCAACCCGCGACGCGGCGACATCGGGTCGCCGCGCCGCCTGCAAAGGGATCGTTGCTCTTTTCACCTCCCCAGAAAGAGCGGCGGTTCCTTTATCATTTCCGCCGCCGCAAACTCGCGCAAAAAGCGTCCCCCGGCTTTTCCGCACACGCGGAAGAACCGGGGGACGCCTGGCAGAAGAACCGAAAACACGATTTAAAGGAAGCGGAAAAAGTCCTCCTCCTTTTTCATATCAGCGCAAAGAGAGCCCTCCGCTCGATGAGAGCATTTTCAGTTTGAAACGCTGTGCGTTTCAAACCATACGGCCTGTCGTTTCGCGGAAAAAACGCGGTTTTCCCGCTCGCTTCTGGCCCGGCGGCGTGTGGTTGCCCTCGCTTTTTATCTTTTTCAAAGCGAAAACGCTCTAATACTTCTTCTGACAGTGCGGGCAGACCACCGTGGCGCGACCGGCCACGCGCAGACGCTCCAGCGCTGCGCCGCAACGGACGCAGGCCTGCCCGGCCCTGCCGTAAACGGCAAAGCTGTTCTGGAAGGCCCCCACATTGCCGTTGGCATCCCGGTAATCGCGGATGGAACTGCCGCATTGCTCAATGGAAAGGCGCAACACGCCCTGAAGGGCGTCCAGCAGGGGCCCGGCAGCCTCCCGCGCCACAACGTCCGCCGAACTGCGCGGATCGATGCCTGCCCGGAACAGGGCCTCATCCGCATAGATATTGCCGATGCCCGCGATCACCTTCTGATTGAGCAGAGCGGCCTTAATGGCCGTGCGACGACCCTTCAGGCAAGCGGCCAGCCCCGCGAGATCCAGCTCCAGCGGTTCCGGGCCGAGGGTACGCCAGAAGTCCCAGTGCTTCAACAGTTCGTCCGTCCCCGCAAACAGCACCCCGAAGGCGCGCACATCGTCAAAAAAGAGATGTCCGGCATCCTGACCATCCAGCGACAGAGCAAAACGGCAGCGGGTATGCGTGCCCGTAGGCGTATCCGATGGATGCACCATCAGTCGCCCAGTCATACGGAGATGGATGGCCAGAACATCCGGCAGATTATCCGCCCGCGGCCCTTCCAGACGCAGCAGCAGCACCTTGCCGCGTCGTCCCACATCAACCACGGTGCGCCCCGTGAGCGTCTCCAGCGGCAGGCTCAGGGGATGCACGCTCGAACGACGAAACAGGGCCACGCCGTCCACGCAGCGCCCCTGCACCTGCGGCCGCAATGTCCGGGCTACGGTTTCCACTTCCGGCAATTCTGGCATACTACTTTTCCTTTGACGCACAGGCAGGACAAAACGGCCTCCCCGCGCGTTTCTGCGCATTCATCAGCGTGTTTGGTTAATACGCCCTTGCAGATTCAGAGCTTATTACGTGTATCTATCTTGAGGGGGGAAGGCCCCCCTTACTCTGCTTGTCGATGCCCGTAAGGCTCCTGCGTCGCCTGACGGGTACGGCCTGCGGCCGCCCGTTGGGGTATTACGGCAAATTTGAAACAATCAGTAAAGAGTGTGTTTGATACGCCCTGTTTGAAAGATACCCGCTTTATTTCATACCGGGGGACGGCTGCCACAGGGAAAGCGCTCGCATACCCGAAGAATTTTATTCTCCAGATTAAAGCGCGTGGGGGGAAGGAAACGCCCCTTGCGCGCCAGCCGCGACCGAAGGCGGCCGCAGGCCGTGCCCGTTGCGACGAAGGAAGCTACGGGCATCGACAGCAGAGATAAGGGGGGTTCCTTCCCCCCAAAACACACTACGGAGATGCACCACCCTAATCTTTCAAATAAATATCAAGCAGCCCGTCGGGGGGCGCGATGGTGATGCTGGGGGCATCGGGATCGAAAGCGGCAATGAACTGCGGCTGCGCAGGGAAGAGAATTTCTCTGTCGTCATCGGTATGGATGGACCAGAGCGGCTGCCCTGCGGGAAATTCAACATGATCAAGGATGCCGAGACGCCGCCCGTCTTCAAGAAGAATGACGCAGCCGAGCATGTCTTCCACATAGAACTCGTCATCGTCGGGCGTCGGTAAATCTTCGCGGGCAACGAGCAGCTCCGCGCCGCGCAGGGCTTCGGCGGCGTTACGATCGGCAACGCCCTCAAGTTGCAGCAGCGGGCGCCCCTTGTGCATGCGCCAGTGCGCGGCCCGCACGGGCCGGAGAGGACGGGAGCCAAGCCGCAGCCAGAGGGGGCCATCCAGTAATTCGGGGGATTCCGCATGCCAGTCCAGACAGAGTTCGCCGCGGATACCGTGGGGACGGGCGATAACGCCCACGAGAATATGCGAGGAAGCCACGGCTATTCCTGAATTTCAAGCAGCGTGCGCTGCTGCGCTCTGGCGGAAGCGGCGCTGAGCAGAATGCGAAGAGCGCGGGCGGTACGCCCCTGCTTGCCGATGATCTTGCCTATGTCGTCTCTGGCAACTTCCAGTTGCAGAATCCGGCTGTCGTCGGACGGAAGCTCGCGGACTACCACCTGTTCCGGATGGTCCACGAGCGATTTTGCCACGTATTCGATGAGCTCTTTCACACTACCTCCAGCAAGAGCGCCTCAGGCGCAAAAAAAGAGCAGTCGCCGAAGTTTGCGCGGCGTCTGCTCCTGTCATGACATAAAGAAAGAAAAGCATACTTTTTCCCGCAGCACGACACGGGCCGTACTGCGGGAAAAAAGGACAGAGCTGAGTCCGTTTCGTAAAGGAAACGGAATTAGCCCATGTGCGCCTTGAGCAGGGCACGCACGGTATCGGTGGGCTGAGCGCCGCGCGCCAGCCATTCCTTCACCTTGTCGGCATCCAGCTTCACTTCCGCGGGATCGACCATGGGGTTGTAATAGCCCAGATAGGCCAGAGGACGACCGTCGCGACGGGTTTCGTCGTTGGCGGCCACCACGCGGTAGAAAGGATGCTTCTTGCTGCCCATACGGGTCAATTTCAGCTTAACGGCCATGAGGATACTCCCTTTTGTTCGGTGTATGTCGTATAAGATAAAGGCAAGCGCCCTCACGGTCAATGCCGGGAGGGGTACCTTTGGGACGACGCTATTTTTTCTTGCGCTTGGCGGGCCGTTCCCGTTTCTTGCGCTTTTTGGCGGGGGCGTTGTCTGCCGCTTCGGGCAGACCAGGCATGCCTTGCGGCAGGCCGTTCATTCCCAGCGGCGGCATACCGGGCATGCCGGGCATACCGCCCATGCCTGCGGGCATCTTCATGCCGCGCGGCAGTCTGGGCATCTGGGGCATGCCCTTCATCTTGCCGCCCATCATTCCCTTCATCATCTGGCGCATCTGCTCAAACTGCCGCACGAGCTGATTAACCTGCGCCACAGTGACGCCCGCGCCGCGGGCAATGCGGGCGCGACGGCTGCCGTTGAGAATTTCGGGGTGGCGGCGTTCGGCAAGGGTCATGGAATTGATGATGGCCTCGGTGCGCGCCATTTCCTTTTCGGGCATGGCGCCGCTGGCTTCGGCCAGCTTCTCGCGGATGCCGCCCAGACCGGGAATCATCTTGAGAATGCTGTCCAGCGAGCCCAGTTTTTTTATGCGGCGCATCTGGGTGCGGAAATCTTCCAGGTCGAAGCTGGCCTTGCGCATTTTCTGCGCCAGTTCCTCAGCCTCTTCGGCATTGATGGTGGCCTGCGCCTTTTCCACCAGCGTCAGAACGTCGCCCATGCCGAGAATGCGCCCGGCGATACGGTCGGGATGGAAGAGCTCCATTTCCGACAGCTTTTCGCCCATGCCCACGAACTTGACGGGCGCGCCCGTAACGGCGCGAATGGAGAGGGCCGCGCCGCCGCGCGCGTCGCCGTCCATCTTGGTGAGAACAACGCCGGTCAGCCCCAGCCGGGCATTAAAGGCTTCGGCAACCTCCACGGCGGCCTGACCGGTCATGGCGTCGGCAACAAAGAGAATTTCCTGCGGCTTCACCGCGGCCTTGAGGGCTTCCAGCTCCTGCATGAGCGGTTCGTCCACATGCAGACGGCCGGCGGTGTCGAGGATGAGCACGGTCGCCTGCTGGGCGCGGGCTTCCTCAAGAGCCGCGCGGGCGATATCCACCGGCGACATGGCCGTGGTGGAGGGATAGCAGGGCATGTCGAGCTGCTTCGCCAGCACGGTGAGCTGATCGATGGCCGCGGGCCGATACACGTCGGCAGGCACCAGATAAGGCCGCATCTTGCGCTTGCGCAGGAGATTGGCAATTTTCCCGGCCGACGTGGTCTTACCCGAACCCTGAAGGCCCACCAGCATGATGACGGCGGGTTCCTGCCCCTGCAAATTCAGCTCGGCGGTTTCGCCGCCCAGGAGCGCAACCAGCTCGTCGTGCACGATCTTGACGACCTGCTGCGCGGGGCTGACGCCCTTGACCACTTCCTGTCCGAGGCATTTGCCGCGCACATTCTCCACAAAGTCCTTAACGACCTTGAAATTAACGTCGGCTTCCAGGAGCGCGAGACGCACCTCGCGCAAGCCGGCCTGAACGTTTTCCTCGGTCAGCTGGCCCTGTCCGCGCAGATTGCGGAAGGCGGAAGAAAGTCGGTCGGAAAGATTTTCGAACATGACAGCCCCACTGCGTTGCCGCGCCGCGCTTGAAGTTCCCTGACGGGAGCGGCACGCCTGAACGGGCCTTTATAGATAATTTCTCGCCGTTCGTCAAGGTATTACCGTGCTTCAGGCCCGACGGAAGCGGCTCTGTCGTTGACAGATTTTAGCCGATTTTTTACAATGGTATATTAAATTTTTCGCACATCATCACCGCAACTCAACGAGGCATTCATGTTCACGAATCGCGGCAAAGCCCTTACCTTCGACGACATTTTGCTCGTTCCCGCATTCTCCGAAATCACGCCCGACGCCGTTGATCTTTCCACATGGCTGACCCCTTCCATTCCGCTGCGTATCCCGCTGCTCTCCGCAGCCATGGATACGGTGACGGAATCCGCCATGGCCATTTCCATGGCCCGCATGGGCGGCATCGGCATCATTCACAAGAATATGCCCATCGATCGCCAGCGTCTGGAAGTGGAACGCGTCAAGAAAAGCGAAAGCGGCATGATCCTTGATCCCGTGACCATTCCCTCTACCAGCTCCGTTCAGGAAGCCCTGGATCTGATGGCGGATTTCCGGGTGTCCGGTCTGCCGGTGGTGGACGGCGACCGCCTGGTCGGCATTCTTACCAACCGCGATGTGCGCTTTGTGGAGGACGCCTCCGCGACCCGCGTGTCGGAAGTGATGACCAACAAAAATCTTGTGACCGTGCCTATGGGAACGTCGCTGGCCGAAGCCAAGCGCCACCTGCACGAACACCGTATTGAAAAACTGCTGGTGGTGGACGAAAACAAGCGCCTGCGCGGCCTCATCACCATGAAGGACATCGACAAGGTCCAGAAATACCCCAACGCCTGCAAGGATGACGCCGGCCGCCTGCGCGTGGGCGCGGCCATCGGCATCGGCAAGGACTGCGACGAACGCGCGGAACAGCTGCTGGCCGCGGGCGCCGACGTGCTGGTGCTCGACTCGGCGCACGGGCATTCCGTCAACGTGCTCAATGCCATCCGCAAGGTCAAGAGCTCCTTCCCCAACTGTCAGCTCATCGCGGGCAACGTGGCCACCTATGAAGGCGCCCGCGCAGTGCTCGAAGCCGGCGCGGACTGCGTCAAAATCGGCATTGGCCCCGGCTCCATCTGCACCACCCGCATCGTGGCCGGCGTGGGCGTGCCGCAGGTCACGGCCATCATTGAAGGCAGCCGCGCAGCCCGCGAAATGGACCGCTGCTGCATTGCCGACGGCGGCATCAAGTTCTCCGGCGATATCGTCAAGGCTCTTGTGGTCGGCGCTCACTCCGTCATGATCGGCTCCCTCTTTGCCGGCACCAAGGAAAGCCCGGGCGAAACCATCCTCTATCAGGGCCGTACCTACAAAATCTATCGCGGCATGGGCTCCATCGACGCCATGAAGGAAGGCAGCTCCGACCGCTATTTCCAGGAGCGCAGCAAGAAGCTCGTTCCCGAAGGCATCGTGGGCCGCGTGCCCTATCGCGGGCCTGTGATGGACGCCGTGTATCAGCTCATGGGCGGCCTGCGTTCCGGCATGGGCTACGTGGGCGCGCATACCCTGCGGGATCTCTTCGAAAATACCACCTTCTGCGAAATCTCGGCGGCCGGTCTGCGTGAAAGCCACGTCCATGACGTGATCATCACCAAGGAAGCCCCCAACTATCGCATCGACAACTAATTCGCAACGCGGCCGCTTCGGCGGCCGCCGTCGTCTTGCCCCGGGCCTACCCTGCCCGGGGCTTGCGCATTCCGCCCTGCCCACAGGGCAGCCACTCAAGCGTTTTTGCCTTTGAAAAAGGCGAAACGCGGAGGCGGCGGCACAGCGCCGCCCGGCCAAGAAAGTGCGGAAAAAGCGCGTTTTTTCCGCAAAACGACAGGCCGTATGGTTTGAAACGCGCAGCGTTTCAAACTGAAAATGCTCTAAATAAGGAACTACCATGGCGCACAGCAAGGTCATTATTATCGACTACGGCTCGCAGGTCACGCAGCTCATCGCCCGGCGCGTGCGTGAAGCGGGCGTCTATTCCGAAATCCACGCCTGCAACGTCACGGCCGAAGAAGTCCGGGCCATGCAGCCCTCGGCCGTCATCCTTTCCGGCGGCCCGGCCAGCGTGGGCGAACACGACGCCCCGACCCTCGACAAGGGATTTCTCGACCTCGGCGTGCCCGTGCTTGGCATCTGCTACGGCATGCAGCTGCTGGCCCAGAATCTCGGCGGCACGCTGGCCCAGTCCCAGACCCGCGAATATGGCCCCGCGGATCTGACTCTGCGCGCCTCCTGCGCTCTTTGGGACGGTCTCGATGCCTCCGCCACCAGCCGCGTCTGGATGAGCCACGGCGACAAGGTCACCGCGCCCCCTCCGGGCTTTGTCATCACCGGCAGCACCCCCACCCTTGATGTGGCGGCCATGGCCGACGAAAAACGTCGCATCTACGCCGTGCAGTTCCATCCCGAAGTCCATCACAGCGTGGACGGGGATCTGATGCTGCGCAACTTCCTCTTCAAGGTGGCCCGCATCACCCCCGACTGGACCATGTCCTCCTTTGTGGAGCGCGTGGTCAAGGAAATGGCCGAACAGGTGGGCGACAAGCATGTGGTCTGCGCCCTTTCCGGCGGCATCGACTCCACGGTTGTGGCCGTGCTCCTGCACAAGGCCATCGGGCACCGCCTGCACTGCATCTTCGTGGATAACGGCCTCCTCCGCCTCAACGAAGGCGAACAGGTGGCAAGCTACCTGCGCGAGCACTTCGATCTCAACCTGACGGTGGTGCAGGCGCAGGATCGCTTCCTGGATCTGCTCAAGGGCGTGGAAGACCCCGAAAAGAAGCGCAAGATCATCGGGCACACCTTCATTGACATTTTCGACGAGGAATCCCACAAGCTGCCCTCCGTGGACTTCCTGGCCCAGGGCACCCTCTACCCCGACGTCATTGAATCCGTCTCCCACAAGGGCCCCAGCGCGGTCATCAAGAGCCATCACAACGTGGGCGGTCTGCCCGAAACCATGAAGCTCAAGCTCATTGAGCCGCTGCGCGAACTCTTCAAGGACGAAGTCCGCAAGGTTGCCGCCGAACTGGGCATGCCCGATTCCATTGTCTGGCGTCATCCCTTCCCCGGTCCCGGCCTCGCCATCCGCGTTCTCGGCGAAGTGACGAAGGAGCGCCTCGACATTCTCCGTCAGGCCGACAAGATCGTGCAGGAAGAACTGCGCGAGTCCGGCTGGTACCGCAAGGTCTGGCAGGGCTTTGCCGTGCTCCTGCCCCTCAAGACCGTGGGCGTCATGGGCGACGGCCGCACCTATGAGCACGTCATCGCCCTGCGCGTCGTCGATAGCGTGGACGCCATGACGGCCGACTGGGCCCGCCTGCCCTCCGAACTCATCGCCCGCATGTCCGGACGCATCATAAACGAGGTCAAGGGCGTCAACCGCGTGGTCTACGACGTTTCCTCCAAGCCCCCGAGCACCATCGAGTGGGAATAGTTCTTCACTTGTAGAATGTCGGGGGGAAGGGAACCCCCTCCGCTAGCGCGAGAGGTGTTTCCCTTCCCCCCAAGCCCCCCATCCCTTCCCCAGCGCGCTTTTTTCCAAAAAACAAAAGCATGCGACAATCCTTCTCCAAAGGATACGTCAGCATGCTCACCCGTCAGCGACATAAAAATATCATTGCATGTTACAAAATGCCCATCCGGCCTTCCCTGTCAAACGACAGTGCACGGATTTTGGGAAGATAGGCGAGTTTGAGGGGGAATCTGCGGGAACGCCCTTCCTCGCTTTCGCTAGAGCGTTTCAACTTTGAAAAAGGTGAAACGCGAGGCGGCGGCACAGCGCCGCCCGGCCCAAAGTGAACGGAAAAACCGCGTTTTTTCCGCGAAACGACAGGCCGTATGGTTTGAAATGCAAAGCATTTCAAACTGAAAATGCTCTACGGAAGGGCTGGGCCCTTTTGACCGCACGCAGCGACCCGACGAGCGACAACCTTACGGGCATCAGCAGCAGAGCAAAGGGAGTCCTTCCCCCTCAAAATATGCGCAATTAATCTGACTAGCGCAGCAGCTCGTACGCGGCCCTTGCGGCAGCGGCTGCCAGCGCGTCGGTATCGGTGTCGTTCTCCAGCGACTGCATGACGAAGGCCGCCATATAGACGCGCCTGCCGTCGGGAAGCTGGAAAAAGCCGACGTCATTGCTGGCAAAAAGCAGACCTCCGGGACTGCGATCGCTGCTTCCGGTCTTATGCCCAAGCCGGGCTTCCGGGGGCAGACCGGCCGCCAGACGCCCTGCGCCGGTTGTCGTGGCGCGCATGCAGTCGGCCAGACAGGCTTTGTACGGTTCGCCAATATGCGGCGCTTCAAAAAAGCCGCGCAGCAGCCGGACCACGGCGCGCGGCGAGCTCCAGTTGGCATACTGATTATAAATATTATCGTGCATGCCGGCTTCATTCTTGCGCAGTTCCAGCGGCTCGCCGCCCAGAGCACGCGCCGTCGCCAGAACCTGTTCCAGACCGCCATATCTCGCAATGAGGATATCGCAGGCGTTGTTGTCGCTCTCCGCTATCATGTAACGCAGGACTTCCCGCAGGGGGAGCGTCACGCTCCGGCCGTTGCTCGCGTCGCGCATGGGGCTGTACGTGTCGGGAAGCAGCTGTTCCGCCGGAATATGCACCGGCTGCGTCAACGAGCCTCCTTCCCGCGACAGCTTTTCCAACACGCTCATGGCCACATGGAGCTTGAACACGCTAAGCAGGGGAAAGGGGCTGTCGGCATGCAGGCCCGCCTCCTGCCCGCGTTCATCCAGAAGGGCAAAGCCCGCCACGGCCCGGACATCCCGGCATTCCTGCCGCCAGCGGTTTTCCAGAGGCGATTCCCCGCTTTCCGCGAAGGAGACGCCGGGAAGCAGCAACAACGACAAACATACCGCGCAAACTGACGCCAATCGCATAGAACCTCCAAAAAAGAGGCGTTTTCATTTACATGAAAACGCCGTCTGGTCATACAAGCTCAGCAGCAGCCATCGCGGCTTTGAGCTTTTTCTTTTCCTGATACATGCGCCTGTCGCACTCCCTGATCATGACTTCGACATTAGGGGGCGCGACCTCCCAGAGCGCCCCCAGAGACAGAGCTCCGGGATGCTTGCGTTCGCACTCTATGCGCATATTCCGTATCTTCTTATGGAACATGTCTTGAGCAATATTCTGACACAGAAACACAAATTCGTCGCCGCCAATGCGGAAAATATCGCTGCTGCGAAAATGCTTTGAAAAAATGGCGCTCATGGAGGTTATGAATTCGTCGCCCTTTTCATGGCCATAGGTGTCATTGATGGCTTTTAAATTATTAAGATCAATATAAATAACGCCTATGTTGCCGACTTTTTCTTCCGCAAGGCGCTTGCAGGTCGCCTGATAGGCATTGCGATTGCCAAGACCCGTCAGGGAATCGTGCTGACTGATGGAGCGCAGTTCGTCAGCCAGACGCGTGCGGGATATGGTATTGTCCATGAAGTAGGCAAGCGAACGCAGCAGGGTGAAATCCCCTAAGCAGTCGTGGGGATTATCCACGCCGATGAAGCCGGTCAGGATGCCGTCCAGATGCAGCGGCACAGCAAAAAGCCGCTGTATGCCCTGCCGCTTGAGGAGCGCATACAATTCAGAATGCGCGTCGCGGATATCTTCCAGATTTTCTATGACAACTTCCCGACTGTTCAGAAAAAGCTCCATCCACGGAGAAACCAGACCAATGGGAAGGTTCTGAAGAATATGGATCTGCGGCTCTATGCCGGGGGCGCACCACTCATGCGTGTTATGCACAACCCTTCGATTGCCGCTGTCAAGGCCGCTCTCAAAAACATAGCAGCGATCCGCGCGGTACTGTCTGCCGGCAAGCGCAATAGTCTTCTCGATAGCCCGGTCGGAATCGTCTTCCTCAAGAAGAATACGCACGCATTTGATCAGAGTCTGCTCAAATTCGAGTTTCTGTTGGACGATCTGCTGCTCAAGGACCTTTTCCGTAATGTCGGTCGCAATCTCCATATGGAGCGTGCGGCCCTGATGCCTGATGAGCTTGTCCTTGATGAGAAAATGCCTGTTGATCTTGCTGTTGTAAAATTCCCAGATATAAAAGGAATCAAAATTCAGCTTTGCCATCGGGCAGAAAGGGCAGGGCTCGTCGAGCCCCTGAAAGAGCTCATGGCATTTATGCTCCCCAAGGCTCTCCAGACCAAAAGATCGCATGCAGTTGTCATTGATCCAAAGCAGCTCGTACGTTTGGGGATCATTGACATAAATAATACCGTCAAGAGAAGAGGCCACGCTACCGGACAGACAGGCGTAGTTCCCCACAGGGCAGGCATGGTTGGTGTCAGAACGGCGTTGCATCATCACTCCGGCTTGCGGCGCGGGGCGTGCGGCCAGAATCACGACTCCGGCAATGGCGGCCGGCACGCGGCGTTGCGCCGCCAGACAAGGCACGTCCCCTCTGTAGCCGAATACAGAATGTTTCGGTCAAACTGTCTCTGAAAACCCACAAGGAAAGCAAGTTTCCTCACAGGAAGTGACATACATGTGTCCTTTTGTCCAGAGCACAGGCGCAAAATGCCATTCCAACAAAGATTTTTTAAATCTATAACGTGTTGCGTTAACTACTTTTTCCCATAAAAGAGACGTCGCTGCCGGGCGCGGAAGCGAAACGCGCCGCGCCTTGCCGAAAAACGTTGCGGCAGCGGCCGCCATGCAGCCGCTGCCGTCGCAAGAAAATATTCTGCAGAGGCTATTTCCCTGCGGACAACGCGGCATAGTCCGCGTCGCTGACGGGCTCCAGCCATTCGTTACGCGCGTTTTCTCCGGGAACTTCCACGGCAAGATGCACAAACCAGCTGTCGGCGGCCGCGCCATGCCAGTGCTTGACGCCGGCGGGAATATGCACGACATCGCCCGCACGCAGCGCCTGAGCGGGCTTGCCCCATTCCTGATACCAGCCGCGCCCGGCAGTGCAGAGCAGAATCTGCCCTCCACCTTTGGCGGCGTGATGCGCATGCCAGTTGTTGCGGCATCCGGGCTCAAAAGTCACGTTGCCGATGACGACGCCCTCCGTAGACAGCATATTCAAAAAGCTGTTTCCCACAAAATAACGGGCATATGCCGTATTGGCGTCCCCGCGCGGGAACGGCCCCAGATCATCCTGCATCTGAATCTCCTTTTGTCTGCCCTGCCCCTGCGCGGAAGCGTTCGCCGCAGTGTCCGCCGCCATGACGGGAAAACACGGCAGACAGCCCAGCGCCAGCAGGCAGGCAAGCGCGCCAATAATGCTTTTCATGAGAGAGCCTCCGAATCAGGAATCCTGCCAGACAGCATTGACGCAGCCCAGCGCATTCAGCGTGCGGGGAAAGCCGATATACGGCAGCAGCTGCGCCAGCGCGTCCACAAGATTCTGCTTGCTGTTGCCCACAGCCGCATTCCCCTGCACGTGCGCCCTGACCTGCGCCTCGCAGCCGCCCAGAGCGCTGATCATGCAGAACGTCAGCAGTTCCCGCATTTTCAGGTCAAGGCCCCCGCGCGTGTAGATATCGCCGAAGCAGAAAGCCGAAAGGTAATTTACCATGATGTCCCGCTGTCCTTCCGCGGCGGCGGCATGCATCTTGTCTATGGCTTCGCCGAAAATCTTCTTCTGAACGGCCACGCCATCCCTGAAACGAGTCTCTTCCGTTACCGTGCCCTGCGCTTGCAGGGGCAGGGTAATTCCCTGCTCCGCAAACGCCTCGTTGACCAGACGCAGCGCGCTTTCCGTCCGGGGGAAGCCCACATAAGGGGCGCACTGGTAAATGGATTCCCTGATCTCCAGCGGCGTTGCGCCTACGCGCAGGGCCGCCTCCGTATGCTGCTTCATCTCGTCCAGCGTCTGCCCCGCCACCAGCGCAACCAGCGTAATCAGCGCCCGCTGACGCGCATCCAGCGTGCCGCGCTCGACAATTTCGCCATAGACAAGGCGTTCGCGCATGGCCGCAAGTTCAGGGTCCGTCTGGGCCAGAGACGTCCGCGTATCCCCAAGAAAGCGCTGCCTGTTCTTTTCCGCCGTCTGTATTCTGTCCATGCCTTCTGCTCCATTGAAACCTTCCGCGGACACGCCGCGCAACGGCGCGAGAACGCCCGTCGCCATGACAGCTGCCAGCGATGCCGCAACAATACATTTCAGCCTCATGCATCCTCCCATCCGCCCCTGACGCCCCTACCCCTGCGCGCTTTTATCCGAAGAAGGCCAGGCTTCGGGATGCCGCCGTTCCCCGGAGCGCAAACAAAACTACGGGCAGGGCGTCCGGCTCCTGTTTCTGAAGCATAGGCCGCCCCGCCCGTGAAAAATAGAGAGGATTCTCGCATTTTTTTGCCTGAAAGGCTCAAAAGGAGGCCGTCAGTCCAAAAGCCACAGCAATACCCGCAAAAAGGAATCCTGCGGATTGCCGCTCCGCATCAATCTGAGCCGGGCCATGCGCGCCACATGCCTTTTCCAGCCGCCGATCTCCGCATGAATATTGTGGATTTTTTCAAGCCCGTACCGCATGGTCAGGAAATTGGTTTGTCTGGCGCGCAGGCGGCGCAGTTCGGAACCGGCTATCCGCTCCTGCAGGGCGCACAGGGCGGCGCGATCTTCAGGAAAATAGTGGCAAAGCCCCTCCTTCATGGCATGCAGGAAGCAATCCTCCAGAAAGGAGCTGCGTCCTGCCCAGTGATCCACCAGGGTATCGCAGCGGCGGACAAGAGCCGCGGCATCCCCCTGTCCGGCCTCCAGCAGCAGAACGCACAGCGACGCAAGATCGCCGTAGGCGTTCTGATCCGGCGTATACAGCGCAAGGCTTTCCGCAGCCGCCAGAATTTTTGCGAGCGGCAGTTCCCGGCTCTCGCCAACCTGCCGCGCAAGCGCCGCGGCATACCAGATATATTGCACGGCCAGATCAGGAAAGGCATAGACGCATTGCGCCGCAAGATCATAATAGGCGGCGACGGCCATTCTGCCGCACTGAACGGCGTACCTCCCCTCCATTGCCCACAGGATATGAGAAACATGCCCTTGCAGCAGTCTGTCCTGCACAAGCTGCAAAAAATGCAGCACCTGCGCTATGACGGCATCCGGCAGAGGCAGGGGGAAGGGGTCGCAGATGAAGGAACAGGGGGAATGTTCATCCGGCTCAACCTCCAGAATCTCGGCAAGAAAACGCAGCGCGATCTTGTCCACCTCCGCCGGTTCCTCCGCGGCGGCGTCGCGCATGAGCTTCGCATAATCCTCGGCCGCAGGCTCAGGAGCCCGCGCCGCAAACCTTGCCCACGGGCAGTGCGCCAGCATATGAAAAGAGACCTCCGGCAGCATACGCGCCTCCCGATTTTCCACGGCTACGAACGTTCTTCAAGCAGCTGCGACACGAGCTGCGGAATATCCACTGGCCAGAAACAGGCCGGGCGCGGGCGGGCCACGCCGGGAAGTCCGGCCTGCGGCCGACAGGCAAGAACCGCCTCTCGCCACTGGCGCGGCACGGCCGCGCTTCCGTAGACCGCGCCCAGCAATGCGCCGCAGATGGCGGCATTGGTATCTGTATCGCCGCCGCGCATGACCGTGTCCACAACGCCTTCCTCAAAACCGGGGGCATGCAGCAGCTGCCAAATCGCATTCTGAAAGGCCACAAGCACCCAGCCCTGATGCGTCATGAAGTCCTCAGGCGGGCTGACGGCGGCCTTATCCAGCACCGCGCGCAAAGAGCTCTCCAGAGGCATGCGCTCCGCCAGTTCCCGCAGATACGCATACAGACGGGCAGAGGGGCCGCCGCCGCGAACGGTTTCAGCAATGAGGCAGACATAAAGAGCATTGGCCTGCAGGCATACCGGGTGCGGATGCGTCAGGGCCGCATCTTCCCGCGCCCAGCGGGCCGCGTTCTCCCACGGAAATCTCGCGCTGAAAATCCCCAGAGGACTGACGCGCATCAACGCGCCGTTGGCCTGACTGTCCGGCGAGGGACGGCCGTTCAACGCGCCGGTAATGGTTGCGCCCTGAGAAAACGGTCGGGAAGCCAGCCAGAAGCGATACCCCCGCAGGGCCTCCTGCGCGTCATATGCCGGAGCGCGCGCCAAGTGGCGGGCCAGCATGAGCGCCATTTCGGAATCGTCCGTCGGCTGCCCGGCCAGCGTGTCCCACACGCCGCCATCCTCCAGCCGCCGCACGCCGTCCGGCCAGGCGGCCCGAATTTCCTCCGGGCTTCTGAATTCTACCAGACTGCCGAGAGAATCCCCGGCAACCTGTCCCAGAAAACAGCCCAGCGCGCGATCTTCCCAATCCTTCGGATAAGCGCTCATATTGTTTTCCTCTTTATCAGGGAGCCATCTTTGTTTCTTCGAGCCGGACAAAGGCGCATAGCCGGCCCTGCTGCTCAACTCCAGCCCTTCCGGGCCGCCGATCCTGCGCGCAATCTTCCCGGCGTATATATTCCGCGCCTGCTCCAGGCGCAGCAGTATCGCGGGGTCATCCTTATGCACAAAAAGGCGAGAGCATCAACAGATTCATGCCGACAATCAACGCTGTCAGGGCTACCAGACCGGCCGCAACGGCAAAGCCGCGACGCCGCTCCAGGGCGGGCGCGGCTTTGCCGGATCCAAGCAGAACGCCCAGAACAAAGAGCACCCAGGCCACGACAGCCCGCTGCAACCATGTTTGCAGCCAGCTCTTCAGCTCTGGATCGACAAAGGCCAGATAAAAGCTCAGGACAATCAGGCTAAAAAGGGGCGGCAGCAACAAAAGCGGAACATAACGTCGCAACCATGTGGCGGGGAGCGCGTATCGGCGCGGTATCAGCCACCCGGCAAACAGGGAGAAGCCCAGAGGCAAAGCCTGCTCCAGAACCTGGCGCGGCATGACGCCGCCGGACAACGCGCCAAAAGACCACAGCCCGCCGGCAAGTACCGGCACAATCAGGGCGGCGACAAAAGCCGTCAGGGAAGAAAGCATCCTGCCGGCGCTGGAGAGCGCCCACCACCCGGCAAACAGCAGGAACGCCAGCGGCACGCCGCAGAGCAGGACGAGACTCTGCAAAAAAATCTGTACCAGGTCCGTCCCGCGTCCCCAGCAACTCAGTTCAAACAATTCCAGGGAAAGAGAAAACACACCGCAGGCCAGCAGGATAATGAGCAGGATGAAGCCACAGGTTGTAAGAAAAGAACATTTCATGATTCCTCCCTGCCGCCGGTTCCGGGATGCCTGCCGTTCAACCGCCGTCTGCCGCGGCTGGCTCCTTTGAGGAAAAGACTGCAAATCCGTTCAGATCTGCTCCAGCAAAGCCCGCTTTCTGTTCTCGAAATCTTCCGGCGTAATGAGCTTCTGCTCAAGCAGGCTTTGTAAAAGCCGCAGGCGGTCGGCCATATCGCCCCCCGCCGTCCCCTGCCCCGCCTGCCGGGGCATGAGCTGCGCCGCCAGCTCCAGCCCAGCGCCAAGCTGCATCCCGGCCCCGGCGAGGCTGTTTTCCGCGGCGGCCATGTCGCGCAGCGCCCGCAGCCGCTCCAGCTGCTCATAGGAAAGACGCACCTCGTCGGCGGCCTTCTGCCGGGAACGCATGGCAAAGATCTCTCCCAGCGTCTTGCGGGTTTCCGCATCAAGGACGGAACCGTTGACGGAAAAATCCGGCACGGCAAAACCCCAGTCCGCGACTGCCTGCGCCAGCCGCGCGTGAATCCCCGCGCCGATTTCGTCAAGGTGCCTGTCGATATCAAGGCAGGAATAGGCGGCGCCCGCCAACGTGGTGGCAATGAACTGGGGCAGCAGCGCATCGAATATGGACTTGATACGCGCGAGATCGACGCGGCGTTCTCCGGCGCACAATTTCAGAAAGGCCGCCTGCGGATCGGCAAGCCGGAAACTGCAGGTCCCGTGCATGCCCACGGCCAGCGGCAGCTGATAGACGGGATCAAGGTAGCGGACAGGCAGCGGCGTTCCCCAGCGCACGCCCGTAAACAGCGTGGTGCGATAAAAATAGAGCTGCGCTTTGTGTTCGCTTTCAAACAAAGTGGCAAAGCGGCTCAATGTGGTGACGAAGGGATGATTGGCCGTGCGCAGAGAAAGCGACGTCTGCTCCGCAACCTGAGCGACAATTTTTCCCTCATACACAAGCAGACAGCCCTGACCGGGGCCCACAATCAGCCGCGAGGCATTCTTGATTTCGTCGCCCGGCGTTGCCAGACGGCAAAATACCGTATTCCTGTCCTCGTCCTTCCATTCCAGCACAGCGCGCATCTGGCGTCTGAACATGTCCCTGAGCCCCATGAATCCTCCCAGCTCTGACCATCAAACCATACGTCCTGTCGTTTCGCGAAAAAAACGCGGCTTTTCCGCTCACTTCGGACCGGGCGGCGCTGTGTCGCCGCCTCACGACTCGCCCTTTTCAATGGCAAAACGCCCTATGCGATCCGCCTGCCGCGATCAGAAAACCTGTTCCGGCGTCGCCAGCAATTGTCTGCCGTCGCTGATCCGATAGACCTTCATGCCCTGTTGCAAATACAGGCCGTCCGCGGTTTTGCAAATCTCGCCGCCGTATTTTCCCTGAAGCGTCCAGCGGACGGCGGCTGTCTCCGGATCGAGCGACTGGAGCAGAAAGGGCGTATTGGGATTGGGGTCCGGGCAGAAGAAGATGATTACTTCTTCCTTGTCGGCATGGAGCACGGAAGCCCGGTAATAGCGGCGCTCCGGCGTAAAGAACTCCACCTTGCCCAGATGCGCCTGACGGAAAATATATTTGTGGACCACGATATGCCGCCCGTCTCCTTCGCCGCTCCATTCCAGATGCCCGCTGAACACGCGGGGGCCGTTTTTGTTGTCCAGCCGGGAATAGCGCACCAATAGCTGCGGACCAACGCCGCCATGCGCCTTGACGGCAAAGGCAAAACCGTATGTCTGTTCGGCTTCGGGATGCCGGTAGTCGGCAACAAGCCTGGTCAGTTCGTCATAGGTAGGAGCAAGATGCACGCCCGGATAGAAATACCGCCGGACGCCGTCAGCCGTCATCACCCGCAGCGCGTCCCCCTCGGCGGGATAGCCGGTTTCGATCTGCACCACAGAACCGGCCAGCTCCGGCTGCTGCTCCAGCAAAGGACGGGCATCCACCCAGACTTTCGAGGCAAAATCAAAAGAGAACAGCCGGGTTTTGTCCAGCACAAGAAACAGCCGCCCGTCGGACATACGCTGAAAACGAGCGTCCCGCACCGCCTCGCCGACGCCCTCCTGAAGGCGCTGCGGCTCGTGCAGCCAGGTCTTTGCTCGCAGATCGTACACATCCGCCACATACCCGGCAGGGCCCCGCCTGCCGAAACTCCCCCTGACACGCAGAAGAAGCGGCGAGCCCTCCGCGGCAGGGTCCGCGACCAGCATCAGGCGCTGCAAATCATAACGCGGCGTCGGGGCTGTCGCTGCCGGTCGCACGGACGCCGCGGGCACAGGGGCGGGGGCCTGCCTCCGGTGCGACGGATTCAGCCAGACCAGCGCCGCGGCGACAAGCAGAAGCAGCAGGGAGACAAACAGCCAACGGAAAGGCGAAGCCTTCTTTCCTCCGGCTGGCGGCGGTACGGACACCGCCCCCACGCTCTCCACCAGAAATTCCGAATTGCAGGAAAGACAGCGATAGCGCGTCCCTTGCTCAAGCGAAAGAAATTCCCTGCCGCCGCACTGCGGACAAATCATCGGCCGTACCGTTGCCATAAATGCGCCCTCTCCTCCTTTTCTAGAGCATTTTCAGTTTGAAATGCTTTGCATTTCAAACCATACGGCCTGTCGTTTCGCGGAAAAAGCGCGGTTTTTCCGCTCACTTTGGGCCGGGCGGCGCTGTGCCGCCGCCTCGCATTTCACCTTTTTTCAAAGTTGAAACGCTCTACTCCGGACTTATGTCCCCCTTCAGGCCTTCCGAGTATGGCAAAATTGCACCTGAAAATCGAGCGTGGCGTACGCCGCCATCTATCTGATAACGTATTTGCATCCTTGAAACTCTACGGCATTTCCCCTGACCGGAGCAGCCAGTATCTATTTGCCTTGCACAGGAAGCTGGTATAGACACAGGGACTCACATTCGTAACGTAGTACGCCAGTAACATACCTGTAGAAACAGTGCGAAAAATTGTCTCCCCCATAAAAAAGGAGTTCGTCGTGAGCATGTCGTCATCATGGCAAAGAAGATGGAAAAAAACGGCAGGGATAGCTCTGTTGTGTATCCTGACAGGCGCGGGATGCCTTGTGACGCCGCTGCCGGGGAGTTTTGAAGCTCTGGCATACGAGGTGCGCCCGATTGCCCGGCCGGATGGCTCGCCGCTGTTTGAGCTGCATTTTTTTGATGAAGGAGAATATTATGGGGAATACGAGGATGAAAGTTCTCCTGGGTATTCTCCCTGGCAGCTCAGCGCCGCCCAGAAACAGGCCATCGCACAGGCGGCCGGACTCTGGGCCGAAACGCTCGGCCCCGGCAGCAAGAACAACGCTCCTCTTCCCATTACTGTGGGCACCTTTCTTGAAGAAAATGCCGGAGCTCTCAGCGAGCCCAACCAGAGCGCGGACAGCATTCTCAATACGGGCATACAGGACGGCATCCTTCACGGGATAACGCCCGATGAGCCAGGCCTTATCCTCGTCGGCCCTCTGGATATGGCCATTCCGGAACGTCTGTCGCCCATCCCCGTTACCGCCGGAAAAGCCGATATCGTCAGCGTTCTGTATCACGAAATGGGCCATGCGCTGGGCATCGCTTCTCTTGCCGGAAATGAAGAAAGGAAAGTCTCCGCCTGGGACACGCATCTTCGCAACGATCAGGGCGTCTGGCTGAAGCCTGGCATGGAGGTCGTAAAGGAAGGCAGCGCCGCCGACTCTGGCAATGTCTTTGTCGTGGGCGAAGGAACAGACAGCGGCGTCAGATTCCACGGCAAGCATGTGGCCGAGGTCATGGGCAATGACGACGGGCTGCTCATAGAAGGCTATGAGGATGACTCGCCGGATCTTTCGCATATCGAGCTGGAACACAGTCTCATGAGCCACCAGAACTACCGCAACTATACCACCTTCATGGAAGCGGAACTGGCAGCCCTGCAGGATATCGGCTACAGCATCGACCGAAAGAATTTCTTCGGTTATTCCGTCTACGGCGACGACCTCACCCTTACCAATGCCAACGGCTATTTTGCCCGCAACGACGCCGGCACGGGCTGGCTTGAGGGGCAGACCAACACGGCCACGCTGGGCGTGGGGCTGCACATCTACGGCAAGCGCAACGACGTGACCCAGGCCGCCGATCTTCTGGCCGGAGGCGTGGCGGGAACCGGCATCCGCGTGGACGGCAGCGCCAATACCCTGCGCATCAATTCCGACGTGCTTGTCGCCGCGAACGGTCGCTGGGGCACGGGTCTGCTGGTGGCCTACGGCAAGGATCAGACCGTCGTCAACCGGGGAACCATACAGGCCCTCGGTGAAGACGGCGTAGCCGCCCGCTTCGATTTCGGCGGGAATATACTGGGGAACGACACGGAATATCGCGGCTCCTGGATATGGACCTATCTCGACAAGCACAAAAATCAGATAGATATTCCCATCCTGGATAGTGACAATACGGATTCCAGCGGCTTTGAGCTCAATCTTGACGGGGCGCTTGTCTCCTCCTTCGATGTGAGCGGCACGCTGGCCGGCAGCGCGGCCTCCATCTACATTGCGGAAAACGCCTGGGTACAGAATATTAACATTCTCTCCGGCGCGAGCGTCTCCGGCAGCATCATTTCGGACTGGGACCCGGAAAACGAGCGCATTCAGTATCCCTACGACCGGGAAGATCTGCATACGCGGCTGACCTTCGGTCTGGCCCCGCAGGAAGACGGCAGCGCAAGCGCGCTGGCCGATCCCGATTTTGACATGACCCTGAACGGGAGCATCATCGGCGCTCCCAGCATCGATATGGAGCTCACGGCCGGGCATCTTGCCGTGGCTGGCACCGTGGACGTCTATTCCCTGAGCAACAGCGGTCACCTTACGCTTATGGGCATGGACGAATCCGGCAAGGCGGCCCATGTCAGCACAAACTTTGTCAACGATGCCGGGGCAACGCTGGAAACGGGCTTCATGGCGGACGGGCATGTCGTCGGCATAGAAGCCGGCTCGGCAGATCTGGACGGAAGGTGGCTCCTGCGGCCCCTGCGAGACTTCTACGCGAATCAGGCCGTCATTACCCCGGAAAGTCCGGTCAGCGTTTCCGGCACGCTCAACGGCAGCTTCGCAACCATTGATATTGTCAGCGAGCTGTCGCCCACGCTGGACTTTAATCTGAATACCAGCGCCGCAGACCAGCCGCAGATTAACGTTTCCCGCGCCGCGGACGCCTACAGCCGCCATGCCGCCACAGCCGGGGCCGCATCGTTGGGACACGCCCTTGTCGGCATTGCCGACGCGGCGCAGGGCGATATGCGGGAACTGCTGACAGCGCTGGACTGGTCTGCGCGGGACGGCAGCGTTGTCCGGCAGGCGCTGGATCAGCTGGGCCCGGAAGCCTATGACGCCTCGGCCCGCGCCGGGCTGGCCCAACAGAGCGAGTTTAACGTCCTGCTGCTGCGGCGCATGCTGGGCAACATGCAGGCGAACCGCACCGCCGCAACGCAAGACAGCGCGAACGCCCCCGATGCGGAAAGCTGGCAGGCATGGGCCACCCCCTACGGGGCCGGTTCCTGGCAGGGCAGCCACGGCGAGGCCTCCGGCTGGCAGAGCGCGGGCATAGGATTGCTGGCAGGCATGGATCGGCGCTTTGACAACGGTCTTGCGCTTGGCTTCCACGTGGGGCTGGCCGCGCGTCGCACTTCGGTGAAGGGGGCCCATGACGCCACTGCCGAAACGCAGTCGGCCCTTGCGGGCATTCACGGCCTGCTGGCTCCGGAAGACTGGAACGGTTTCTACCTGACGGCGCAGGCCCGCCTGGGGGTGGAAGACGGCGAAATGGATCGCAACATAGCCTTTAACGGCTATGTCCGCCACAACGAAAGCCGCTGGACCGGTCTCACAGGCAGCGCCCTGCTGGGCGGCGGCAAGGACTGGAGCCTGTCTGCCGGCGACGGGCTGCTGCATGTCGGCCCTGTGGGCTGGATGGAATACGCCTTTCTGCGTCGCCCCGACATATCGGAAAGCGACGGCGAAGCCAGCCGCCTGCATCTCGATGCCCGGACGTATGAATCGCTGCTGCTTTCGCTCGGCGCGCATGCTGGCTGGAGCACCGAGCTGGAAAACGGCTCCGGGCTGGGGCTGGATATTCTGGCAGCCTGGCGGCACGAGCTGCTGGACGGGACCTTCCACACCTCGGCGGCGTTCCGGGGCTATGGCGACCGGGGTTTCCGCTCGTCTACGGAGCTGACAGGACGCGACGCCCTGCTGGTACAGGGCAGCCTGCGCCTGACCCATGCCAGCCGCTTCTTTGCCCAGATCGACGCCGGCGGAGAGTTTTTCCGCACCAGCGCCACATCTGCCAACGTGGGGCTGAGCTTCGGCTGGGAGTTCTAGGGCGTTTCACCTTTGGAAAAGGAAAAACGCGAGGCGACGGCACAACCCGCCCGGCCTGTCGTTTCGCGGAAAAACTGCATTTTTCCGCGAAACGACAGGCCGTATGGTTTGGAGCGCAAAACGTTGCAAGCTGAAAAAGCTCTCCATCCGATCAGACCGCGGCATCCGCTCTCGGACAATATTGTCCACGCACATCATAACACACTGTTTTTATTGATCGACAAAATTGTCTCAGATATTTTTTCTTGAATAACAGCATGTTACACACAAAGTACGGAAAGAACGAAAAAGCGGCGGACAAGTATGTCCGCCGCTTTTCTTTATATATTTCACCATAATACACTAAAAAATGCAGCAAATGACACGCGGCGGCGGACAACCTTGTCCTGAACGTCTGTTTACCTCCGGCATATCCTGTTGAAATCATTACATACGTTTTTGGAATAGTTGTTGCCTTATATATCGCACATCCGGAGGCAGGACGCATGCGCGCCGCCGCAACAAACGGCGGACGCGATGCGGTCTCCTGCCCCGGAGTCCTGTTTCAAATCAACCCTTATCTTAAGGAGCGTGTCATGCCCGTACCCGCATATCTTTCCGTCACCGGGGAACATCAGGGTCTCATCACCGCCGGCAACTTCACCGAAGCCTCTGTCGGCAACATCTATCAGGAAGGGCACGAGGACGAGTGCCTTGTCGAAGCGTTCAGCCACACCATCATGCTGCCCCGCGACCCGCAGTCCGGCCAGCCTTCCGGGCAGCGCGTGCACAAGGCGCTCAAGATCACCAAGGTCATCGACAAGTCGTCGCCCCTGCTCTTCCGCGCCCTGACCGCTGGCGAACGTCTGCCCAAGGTGGAAATGAAGTTCTACCGGACTTCCGCCGCCGGAACGATGGAGCATTATTTTACCATCGCGCTGGAAGACGCCATTATCGTGGACATCACCGCCTACATGCCCAACTGCCAGGACCCCTCGCAGGAACACTTCACCCATCTGGAAGACGTTTCCTTTACCTACCGTAAAATCATCAAGACGCATGAAATTGCCAGCACGTCGGAAAGCGACGACTGGCGCGCCATGTCCACGCAGGCCTAGCACGCGCGGGGCGCTCCCTCTGGGGAGCGCCCTTTTTTACATGGCGGGGACAGGGGGCCTCTGTGAAGGAAAGCAGCCATGCCAAAGCCTGACGCCAACAGCACATGGTTTCATTTTGCCGTCTCCGGGGGGCCGGACTTTGCTGTTTTTGCCTTTTCCGGAAGGGAACGGGTCAACAGACCGTTCAGCTTTTCCATTGATCTGGCAAGCCCCTTTGCCGAAGAGGATCTGGGCGGACTTGTCGGTCTGGAAGCCTGTCTGACCATTGCCGATCGTTCGGGCGTCCGCCGCCCGGTGCATGGCGTCATCCGCGAAATGGAACAGCTTCATACCGCCAATCTGCGGACGCTGTACCGTTGCCATCTGGTCCCGCGCCTGTGGTTTCTCGGCCTGCGGCGCAATCACCGCATTTTCCAGCATCAGAGCGCGCCGAATATTATCGGGCGCATTCTGGAAGAACAGAATTTCACGGCGGACTCCTTCGCCTTCAAATGCTTTCATGATTACCCGGAACGGGAATACTGCGTGCAATACGGCGAATCCGATCTGCACTTCATTTCCCGCCTGTGCGAGGAAGAAGGCATATACTACTATTTTGAGCATACGGAGAACGGGCATTGCCTGTGCTTTTCCGACATGCCGGGCGGTCCGCGCATCGCCGGGGAAGCCGCGCTTCGCTATTTTCCCGGCTCCGGACAGCCCGCCGATACCGCCGTCGTCTCCCGCGCGACAATTCTCTCCCGAAGCGTCAGCGACAGGGCGACCCTGCGCGACTGGAACTTTCTCACCCCGTCCGCCATTCTGGAATCTTCCGCCTTTGAAGCGGCATTCGACAAAGCCCCGGCTGTGCCGGGCATGCGCGCCGAAACGTACCGCTCGCCCCATCTGTATCAGACGCGGGAAGAAGGAGCGCGCCATGCCGCCTTGCAGCTGCGGCGTCAGCTGACGTTTCAGACCTGTCTGGAAGCCGAGGCCGACGTTTCCCGTTTTCTGCCGGGCTTCACCTTTACCCTTTTCGGACATGAACGCGCGGAGCTCAACGCGGGCTGGTGGATAGCCGGCGTCGCCCATCAGGGCGAACAACCGCAGGTGCTGGAACATGAGGCCCCGGATCGGGGAATGCGCTATGCCTCCACCGTGACGGCCATCCCCGATACTGTCCGCTATGTGCCGGAAATTGCGCATCCCCGAAACAGAATCGCGGGAGTTCAAACCGCCATTGTCACCGGCCCCGCCGACGAGGAGATCTACCCGGACGCCTACGGGCGGGTAAAGGTGCAATTTTTCTGGGATCGAGAAGGAAAGCGGGACGAAAACACCAGCTGCTGGATACGGGTTTCGCAGGGCTGGGCCGGAACGGAATTCGGCGCAATGGCCCTGCCTCGCGTCGGGCATGAAGTCATCGTCTCCTTTCTGGAAGGCGATCCGGACAGACCCGTCATCACGGGCCGGGTCTATCACGGGGGCAACCTGCCCCCGTATGAGCTGCCGGAGCACAAGACGCGCACCGTCCTCCGAAGCATGTCTTCCCCCGGCGGCGACGGGCCTCGCGACTTTAACGAGCTGCGCGTCGAAGATCTGGCCGGACAGGAAGAAATCTTTCTGCATGCGGAACGGGACGTGAACATCCATGTCAAAAACGACTGGAAAAAACATATCCTGCGCGACCGCCACCAGACGACCGATCGCCATACCCGCACCGAAGTAGGAGCGGAAACGCACAGCATCCTGAAAGATCAGCGCAAGACGGAGCTGTTTGCGGACGATCATCTTACCGTTCACGGCGACAGTCACGCCAGAGTGGAACAGCGCTGGCTGCTGCGAAGCGGAGCGGAAATCCACATCGAGGCGGGCCGCCGGATGGTGCTCGAAGCAGGCTCCGAACTGACGATCAAGGCCGGCGGCTCATGGTTGAAGCTGGATGCGGGCGGCATACGCATACAGGGGACAAAAATCGACATCGCCGGCGGCGGCAAGGCGGGAGAAGGCGCGTCCGCCGCGCCGTTGCTGCCGGAAAAACCGCGGCTTCCCGGCGCGGAAACCTTTCAGCCTCCGCCGACGCCTCCCCTCTCGACAGACACAACCGAATTCCAGCCGCCCTCCAGACAATGCCTCTGCGAAGCGGCAAAAAACAAGACTCCCTGCGTCATCTTTCCGGAGCCTCTATGACATACCCCGGCGATCAAACGCACATCCAAGTCCTGGACCTGAACGGCGCGCTGCGACAACTGGAAGAGACGTTTCAATCACCCGGATATGTCTACGCGCTCGCCGACGGAGCTCTGGACGAAGACGGCACACGCAGACAATCGCTCTTCGGGGATATGTCGAAAACGCCCGTATATGCTGGCACAGAGCTTCACAGCGTCGCCGATGTCGGCCCCGTACTCGTCACGCTCCCCAGAGAGCGAGACTTCTTTCCCCGCTTTCTCCCCGCAATGGCGGAGGAGCTGCCCTGTCTGCTCCTAACGTCGCCCAGAACCGCCGAAGAGCTCAGGCAAATCTTTCAGCACAGAGTCGAAGTCAAACTGGAAAACAGCAATATTTTTCTCTTCAGATTTCAAGATGCCACTATTACAAAGCCATTTCTCAAATCGCTGACGCGACAGCGCGCCGCTCACTTTTTCGGCCCTGTGGAAACGCTTATCTGGCCGGAAACAGACATGCGCGGCAATCCGCGCTGGCTCTCCTGTTCTTTTCCCTCTCAAAGCGAAACCGTGTTCCAGCTTTTCTTGGCGGCATTGCAAAAACAGCCTCATCCATGCTGGGAGGCAACAGAGGAAGAATGGCGGACGTTTCAGGCTCACTATGCCGAAGATGTTTCCCTTACCGACCTGTGCCGTTATCTGCTGGACAGGGAAGTTGAGCAGCTCCAGGGGCTTTCGGATGAAGAAATTTTGAAAAAGGTCGCCGATACCGTAGCTCTCGCCAAAACATACAGCCTGTCATCTGAATATGATATTTACACCTTCTGCAAGCTGGAGCTGGATCTCTTTCCGGGTATACATCTCCACCCCGCGGTGCATGCCCTGCTCAGCGCTCCCGCCAAGGATCCGCGACATAAAATGCTCGCTCTGTCTTCGCTGGATATGCGGACATGGGCCGAGTTGCAAGTCTTTGCGGAAGAGTATCAGGTCCCCATGACCATACAACCGGAGAGATAGAATATGCCGCGAGAGCATCATACGCCGTCAGCAACATGCCAAGAGCCGGGCGTCGCATTTGTTCAGGGAGTGTCCGAGCTTATCGACGATAAGAAAAGCTCCACAGAGTTCGGCGAATTTTATAAATATTGCGAAGTCGACAAATATCCTCACGATGCAGTGCGAAAAGTGATTGAAAACAATATGCTTTGCGTGCTGATGTGCTGCTGTAATAGCTTTCCGGGAACAGGAAGCTCAAACAGGGTGTTTCAGGGCTGCGTCAAGGATATTCTTGACGAGGTCAATGAGGTAAGAAAGAGGAGAAGGAAACTTCCCACGAGCCGCTTTCTGGCAGAACACAGTATTAATATACAACTCAACGAAGTGGGCAGAGGGCAAATGAATCCCGGCGGCCCTCCCAAACGGCCCGGCCAGACATTAAAACGCCCGGATGTCGGCATACTGAAGCAGACTCCTGTGGCGCCGTCCTCAGGCCCTGGCACAATCGTCATGGATGATTTTGAACGTTTTGTTGAAATGAAATTTCCGACAGAATCTCAAGATCCGAAAACCCATCAAGAGCAGCTCGATGCGTATCTTTCATGGAAGAAGGAAGTTACGTTTATGGCGACAGAGCATCATCCCTCCGAGATGACTCACGAACTGTTTTCCTATTGGGTGTGCGATTGTAATACTATACAAGAACAAAATCTGCTCAAGCTCGAAAAACAACCTTCCATCGAAGAAGAACTGGAACGCCGAAGAGCCAATGCCCAGCGTGCACTGGAGAACTTCTTCATGTTCTTTCCCATGGGCAGGGCCTTCAGGATACTGAAAGGTATCGGCACCCTGGCAAGGCAGTTTTTCGCCTAACTATGCTACATTCAGAAAAAGAAGGAATTTCTATGGAAAATATCAGGGAAAGCCTTGACGGATTCGCCCTGCCGACCCCGAATGGAGTCCAGAGTAACAGCATCACGGAAACTTTAGGCTGGGTCGGCCTCACCTGCATTCTGTACTTTGAGAGGGGATACTTGCCGGAAGTGCAGGCCGGGGTCTGCGAGTGCATCAGGGAGTACGTTCAAATTCTGGGAAAGGAAGCGCGCAGCTGCGTCAGCCTTACCAATCGCCTTGTGCTGGCAAAGAAAAAAGGGCTGCCACTCCCGAATGAAGAGCAAATACGCAAAAAGCAGGAGAAAGGCCATCGCTTTGCTTCCTATATTGTCTCTTCCAATGCAACACTCGAATATTTTTACATTCAGCCGCCCAAATGCATGTTTGATCTGACTCTTCGGCTGATGGAGTATAATCCATATTTTTATCAGGGCAAGGACATCAGCTATATTTTCGCAGGTTTTGCGCCCTCGCTATTCCTTGTGGACGAGCCTCCCATTCCCTTTGCGGAACTGGTGCTCTCGTGGTGCAAACGCCTGCGTCCGGTAAGCGGCGCCGCCGGATGGGGCGTCACGCGCGCATGCGGCTTTCCTGCATCAGAATATGTGCGCCCATACATCGCGCCTTATCTTCTGCGCTTCCCCGGCCTGAACCTGCCTACAACATTTCCGACCCACCCTTTTATAAATCAAATTTCAGATATCAACTGGTTGACTATTATCAACGAAGAGCTGGCCGCGCGCGCAGGCGGCCCGGAACGGCTCTGGTCCCTGGGAGAAAATATTCCCGTAGTCGAATATCCCGGCGGCTATGTGATTCAGGCCGGGCCCAGACCGGAAATCGGCGACAGGAGCAAGGGAGATATCCCCCGCTTTTACGGCAAGGTGCAGGATTTGCTGCGCCCTCTTTATCCGCCTCGGGGACAAATGATGTATCCCACGAACATTGTTCTGCCCCCGGACGCCGCCACCGGTTTTATTCCTCCCAAATCGGACCCCGATCCCAAGAATCAAAAGTATACGCATGATTTTCTTAGTCTATGGCTGCATCGTTTTGAGTAACAGGCGCATGAGGCCGGGCTCCCCCGCACTCAGTGTTCGCGGCCCGGCCTACCGAAGCGTCGCGAAATGCGGAGGACTCAACGCAAGGCGGACCGGGTATTGACACGATGTCGAGATCTTCCGACTCTCAAACAACGAAAATCTTAGTTCTTCCGCCCCAGACGTTCTCGTAAAACGAAAATACCCGCGGGAGACACGATAGCCAGACATCAGGGAGAGCTCTTATGGAAGATATCAGGGAAAGCCTTGACGGATTCGCCCTGCCAGCCCCGGATGGAGCCCAGGACGACAGCATCACGGAAACTCTGGGCTGGGTCGGCCTCACCTGCATTCTGTACTTTGAGGGGGGACACCTGCCGGAAGTGCAGTCCGAGGTCTGCGAGTGCATCAGGGAGTACGTTCAGATTCTGGAAGAGGAGGCGCGAAGCTGCCTCACCCTTACCGATCGCCTTGTCCTGGCAAAGAAAAAAGGGCTGCCGCTCCCGGATGAAGAGCAAATACGCAAATGGCAGGAGAAAGGCCATCGTTTTGCTTCCTATATTGTTTCTTCCAATGCCACGCGCGAAGATTTTTACATTCAGCCGCCGAAATACATGCTGGATGTAACTCTCCAGCTGACATCAGGTGATTCCTGTCTTCCTCAGGACAAGGACATCAGCTATATTTCCGCCGGTTTTGCGCCCTCGTTCTTCCTTGTGAACGAGCCCCCTATTTCCTTTGCGGAACTGGTGCTCGCGTGGTGCAGACGACTGAAGCCGGTAAGCGGCGCCGCTGGATGGGGCGTTACGCGCGCGTGAGACTTCCCCGCATCGGAAGATGTGCGCCCTTTCATTGCACCTTATCTTCTGCGCTTCCCCGGCCTGAACCTGCCCGAAACGCTCTCGACCTATCTCTTTGTGGAGCACATTTCGGATATTAACTGGCTGACTATTATCAATGAAAAGCTGGCCGCGCGCATAGGCGGCCCGGAACGGCTCCGGGCTCTGGGAGAAAATATCCCCATAATCGAATACCCCGGCGGCTATATAATTCAAGCCGGTCCCCGGCCGGAAATGGGCGACAGGAGCAAGGGAGATATCCCCCGCTTCTACGGCAAGGTACAGGATTTGCTGCGCCCTCTTTATCCGCCTCTGGAAAAAATGCTGCCCCCCGAAAAGATTGTTCTGCCCCCGGACGCCGCCATCGGATATGTTCCCTCGGACCTGGACACTGACATTGAGAATCAGGAGTACATGCAAGACTTTCCTACTCTATGGCTGCATCGTTTTGAGTAACAGACACATGAGGCCGGGCTCCCCCGCACGCAGCGTTCGCGGCCCGTCATACCGACACGCCGCGGAATGCGGAGGACTCAACGCAAGGCGGACCGAAACAACTCAAATCTCTCGGCAAAGTTTTTCCCGTGGTCGGATATCCGGCGGCTCTATGATTCAGGCCGGTCCCCGACCGGAAGTCGGCAATAAAGAGTCGGAAAACACTCCACGCTTTTACGTAGGGCGCATAATCTGCCGCGCCCCTCTCTCCGCCGCGGGAATGCATGCTCATCTTATCGACCTTCCCCAGAACAGCGTTGAAGATAACAAACAGCTTTACCCCTTCGCCGAGCAGAGGATGCGTCGCTTCGACCGGCCCGGACGCGAGGGAGACACGGCGCGGGACCAAGCGGGAAAAAACGCTTTTCCCGCTCAAAAAACACGCGGCAACACAGCGCTGACACAGCCATATTCCCGGAGTTCCCATGAATCCACCTGAAGACACAACGCCAATTCAGTCCATAAACGTCAATGACGCGCCGGAAATCGTCGCCAAGGCAATCCAGTCATCCCGCCATTTTGTTGCCGTCGCGCAAGGGAATGACGCTGCGGAGCCCTTGCTGCTGTTCCCTTTCTCAAAAGAGAAGAAATATGATCCTGATTTTTTTTCCAATCTGGAGCGTCTGCCCTGCATTCTTCTCATCTCAACCAGAGAAGCCCCGGAACTGCATCAATTCCTCCAGCACAGAACGACAATCAGGCGGACGGACGGCTCGACCTTCTTGTTCCGGTTCTCTCCTCACGCGCTGGGAGCCCTTCTCAAGACGCTGACGCGACAGCGCGCCGCGCAATTTTTCGGTCCCGTGGAAGCGCTGTTCTGGCCTGTTATCGACAAGCAGAACAAGGCGGTCTGGAACTACAGCTCTCTCCTCAGGCCCGCCGCGACAGACAGCGACCCGCAGAATTCGGAAACGCTGCCCGCCTGGGAAATGACTGACAGGGAGTGGACCGATTTTCAGCGACATTGCGAGCAAGACAAACGCGCACAGGACACCGCCGTCAACCCGCTGTTTGCCGACTGGCTGCGCAGACTAGGCGAAGACTTCAAGGAAAAAACGCCGCCTCCGAATCCTGGGGACGCCACGGCGCGCGCGCAGAGCCTGTTCCGGCACGCGCTGGGGGCCATATCCATCGCAGTTCCCTGGGAAAGAACACTGCTCACGGGAAGAGGCAAGGCGGACCTGGCCGCCAGCCCTGACGGCTTTGCCCTGCCGACAGAAATCGAAAGCAACGCCGACAGCCGGAAAGAAGCCCCGGAATGTCCGCCTCTCGACAAGCCGACCTCGGCTGCGGACGTCCTGAATCGGCATCATAAACGCTTCCTGCACGGCCTGAACAGGCTTTCGCAGCCTGTCTCCTGGAGCGACAGGCTCTGGAAGAAAAGCGCGAAAGAATCGATCAGGGCCTGCCTTGACGGTTTTGTGCTCCCCGCGCTGGATCAGCCGTTCGGAGCGCCGTCCGCGGGGCGCGTCGGGCTTATGTGCCTGCTGCATTTCCGGGGCGGACACCTGGCGAAAATTCAGGAAGGAGTCTGCGAGTGCATCCGGGAATATGCCCGAATTCCGGGCAATACGCCGCGATGCTCCGTCACGCCTGCCGGGCGGCTCGTTCTGGCGGACGCAAAACGGCTAACGCTTCCAGATGAAGCCCGGATAGACAAAATGCGGGAACAGGGCAAACGGGAATTTTTCTGCCTGCTTTCTTCTTCCGCAACACGCGACGACTACGAACGACAGCCCCCCGACAGCCTGCTTCAGGCTCGATTGTACCTGAACGAGACGCCTCCTCCCCGCGCGAAAAAAAAGGCGGCTCCGGCCCTGCCTCCCGTGCCGCTCGACCGGCAAATAAGCACTCTCGCCGCCTTTTTCCCGCCCTCGCTGTTTCTTATGGACGCGCAGCCCCTTTCCTTTGCCGCAATGCTGCTCCGGTGGTGCGAACGCCTGCGCCCGGTCAGCGGCGTCGCGGGATGGGGCATCGCGCCTGTGTGTGATCCCGCGCAGGCAAAAGGCATGACGCCGTTTCTTTTGCCGCATCTCCGGCGCTTTCCGGGTCTGGGCATAATCCCCCATCTCGCCAGCGAGCCTGCGGAACCCGCCGTTTCCGTCAACTGGCTGACCATTCTTGATGAAGAGCTGACAGCGCGCATCGGCGGCCCGGAACGGCTCGCGGCGCTCGGCAAGGATTTTCCGATAACCGAATATCCCGGCGGCCATATGATTCAGGCCGGTCCCCGGCCGGAAATCGGCGACAGCAACAGGGGGGACGCCCCCCGCTTCTACGATAACGTGCGGGAGTTGCTGCGCCCTCTCGCCCCGCCGCAGCACCCCTGACAGAGCGGCTGGGCGGAAGGCCCGCTAAAAAAATCGCTTCAAGGCGTCATTACGCATGATTTTCCTGTCCGGCGCGGACGTTTCCCCGCAGAAATGTCCGCGCCGAAGACAGGGAAAAACATTCACGAATCAACGCGGCAACGCTTTTCAGGGTTGCAAGGGGACGTTTCATGTCGCTGCCAGCCAACACCGCCTGGTTCACGCTGACTCTCAACGGCCGCACCGACTTTTCAGTCTTTTCCTTTTCCGGAGAGGAAGCCGTCAGCACTCCCTATGAGTTCTCCGTGGAACTGCTGCATCCCTCAGATTCGGAAAATTCGACATCGTTCATCGGTGCGCCCGCGCTGCTGCGCGTCAGGGATCGATCGGGACAGGCCCGCCCGGTGCATGGTCTGGTGCGGGAAATGAAGTATCTGCGCCGGGGCAATCATCTCGCGCACTACCAGTGCGTCATCGTCCCCCGCCTGTGGTTTCTCGGACAAACGCGGAACCACCGTATTTTCCAGCATCAAAGCGCGCCGGAAATCATCCGGCGCATTCTGGAAGAACAGAATTTCACGGCGGACTCCTTCGCCTTTAAATGCTTTCATGACTACCCGGAACGGGAATACTGCGTGCAATACGGCGAATCCGATCTCCACTTCATTTCCCGCCTGTGCGAGGAAGAAGGCATATACTACTATTTTGAGCATACGGAGAACGGGCATTGCCTGTGCTTTTCCGACATGCCGGGCGGTCCGCGCATCGCCGGGGAAGCCGCGCTTCGCTATTTTCCCGGCTCCGGACAGCCCGCCGATACCGCCGTCGTCTCCCGCGCGACAATTCTCTCCCGAAGCGTCAGCGACAGGGCGACCCTGCGCGACTGGAACTTTCTCACCCCGTCCGCCATTCTGGAATCTTCCGCCTTTGAAGCGGCATTCGACAAAGCCCCGGCTGTGCCGGGCATGCGCGCCGAAACGTACCGCTCGCCCCATCTGTATCAGACGCGGGAAGAAGGAGCGCGCCATGCCGCCTTGCAGCTGCGGCGTCAGCTGACGTTTCAGACCTGTCTGGAAGCCGAGGCCGACGTTTCCCGTTTTCTGCCGGGCTTCACCTTTGTCCTTTTCGGACATGAACGCGCGGAGCTCAACGCGGGCTGGTGGATAGTCGGCGTCGCGCACCGCGGCGAGCAACCCCAGGCGCTGGGCCGCGAAGCCCCGGATCGCGGCATGACCTATGCGTCGCGTCTGACGGCCATCCCGGAGACAGCGCGCTTTGTCCCTGACCTTACCCATCCCCGCAGCAGAATATGGGGCGACCAGACCGCCATTGTCACCGGCCCCGCCGACGAGGAAATCTACCCGGACGCCTACGGGCGGGTAAAGGTGCAATTTTTCTGGGATCGGGAAGGAAAGCAGGACGAAAACACCTGCTGCTGGATACGGGTTTCGCAGGGCTGGGCCGGAACGGAATTCGGCGCAATGGCCCTGCCTCGCATCGGGCAGGAAGTCATTGTTTCCTTTCTGGAAGGCGATCCGGATCGTCCGCTCATTACCGGACGCCTGTACAATGCGGGAGCCATGCCGCCCCATCCGCTGCTGGCGCACAAGACGCGCACCGTCCTCCGAAGCATGTCTTCCCCCGGCGGCGACGGGCCGGGCGGCTTCAATGAACTGCGCCTCGAAGACAAGGCCGGCGAAGAAGAAATGTATCTTCATGCCGAAAAAGACGTCAACATTCATATCAAGAACGACTGGAAGGAACACATCCTGCGCGACAAGCACGTGAGCGTGGATCGCCATGCCTATGTCCGCACGCAACGCGAAACTCATGAAACCCTGGACGGCGCGCGCAAAACCGAACTCCATGCCAACGATAACCTGATTCTGCGCGCAACAAGCCATGCCGCCATCGACGGCAGCTGGCTGTGCCGGGTCGGCGCGGAAACGCACCTGTACGCCGGGGAAACAGCCGTGTTCGAAGCCGGAACGGAAGCGACGCTCAAAGGAGGCGCATCCTGGATCCGCTTCACGCCCTCCGGCGTCGCCGCGGGCGGAAGCAGCGTTTCGCTCGGAGGCGGCAAGAGCCCCGCCGGAGGAACGCCCGCCGCTCCTCTTGCGCCGCTTGCGACGCGCGCCGTCGCGGCGGAAGTCTGCCCTGTCGCGTCGCTGCTATGTCTGCAAGTCGCCCGCGAGCAGGACGCGCCCTTTGCGGGCTCCTGCTCCGCAGGCTGCGGACAGGGGGCGGAACAATGAACGAATCCATGTCAATCGTAACGCCGGAGGCTCTGCGAGAGTGGTTTTCGCGGCAAGAGACCGACGAGGCTTCCCGCTCCCAGTGGGGCGGCGTTATCGACAGGCTGCCAGAAGAAGATATGCGCCCGTTGTTGCGGGAATATGCGTCCGTCGTCAGATTCCGGCCGCTGTTTTACAACACGCCCTACGCGCATCTTCTGGAAGGTTCGCCTTTCCTGTTCGACCTTTCCTCCGAGAGCGGCCCCTTTCTGGCCTGTCTGCATGCTCTCCCCCGCCCCTGGGGTTTTCTGTGGGAAGGCGCGGCCTCTCCGCAACAGACGCAACAGCACTGGCAAAGCCTGCTGACGGCGGAACTGCCAACCCGGCAGCTGACGCACTTTCGCTTTTACAGCCCGGCCGTATTTGCGGGAATGGCCGACGCCTGTACGGCAAAGGAACTTTCCTGGCTGCTTGGCCCGCTGGCGCATGCTCTTGTCCCCATGCGCCATACCCGGCTCCCCGAAAAGGCGGAGCGCGAGAACGACTGGCTTTGCGTAAAAAATCCCCTTCTCGAAGCGCGTTCGGCACAGGCCATTGCCGAAGAATATCAGCCGATCGGCAGCCCCTGGTGGCAGGTGACAGACGCGCACCTGCACGCCTTTGCGGATGTTCTGGACAACGTCTATCAGGACAATCTGGAACTGCGCCTGTGGGAAAACTATCCCGTACAGGCCAGAGAAATTGACGCGCAATACGGCAGCGTCCGCAATTTTATTGCCGCCTCCCTGCGGGAAGCCCGCGCCTGCGGCTTTCATACTCCGCAACAACAATACAGATTCATGCTGCTTGGCGTGCATTACGATTTTCGCACGGAATCCTGTCCGCAGGCCCGGAACATAAAGGACCTTGCCCGCCATAATCCGGAAAAAGCCCTGGATCAGCTCGAAAAAATGCTGAGGAATCCCCATTATGAATAATACTACGCAATCCCCTGACGACAATGCGTCGGAAAGCGCCCCTTCCGCCCTGTGCACAGATTGCCCTCAGGAAATCTATCTGGAATTTTCCGTGGTAAATTACGCGGGAGAACAAGTCGCTTCGCTTCAGGAATTCGAGCTTGACGGCATGCCCGTCAGACAAAATACCATCATCGGCCCCGTCAAATCCGGGAAACATACCCTGAAAGCTCTGGACGGGAACGAGCTGCGACAGGAAATCCTTGGCAGACGCCATGCTCCGAAACGCCCTAAAACGACACCCGCCGCGACACAGGCATATCAGCAAAATAAAAATTATTATAGCACAAAAGATAGTTCATGGAACGGTTTATACATCTTTACATATCCTTATGGAAGACCATTTCGCAACGGATATCTTATTAAATATATTATCGAAATAGAATATGGAATTGACTACTGCATACTCATGGTTTTTCTCGACAATCATTCCGGAAATATTCATGGTTCCGGACATGCCGGAGCATTGATCATTAACGGCCAGACGCAGCGCGGCATGTTCTCAGACTTCGGTCCATACCATCTCATTCTCAAAAATGGAAAAGAAACTCATATTGGCGATGTACGAACTTACGAACCAATAGATTTATTATTAGAAAAAAAGAATGGAAAACTCAATCAAAAAATACTAGGAAACATATTCCACTTCTTAAACATAGAATATGGAAGCAATACATTAAGCAAAAATCATTGCATATTAAGTGATCTTTTAAATGGACCGCAACATGAATTCGCCCGTAACTATCATGAATATTCCCCTTTTATAAAAAAAGGTTTCAAAATAAATGGCCTTATCGCTTGGGCAGGATACATTCTCCCAGGCGGCGTATACAAAATTATGGAACAGTATATAAACAAAACAGACAATAAAATTACATCAATGCAAAAAAACAATAAAAACAGCTATAAACTATTTAAATTTAATTGCATGACATATGCAATAAACATTCTTTACATGGGGTTAGGCAAAGCCCCATTATCAGAAAAAGAATACAACATAAATCATCCAAATACAAATATTCAAAAATATATAAACGAAGCTCAACTATGTGGTATTTATAATGATAGACATCACGAAGGCATGCCTGATGCCGTAGATGGTCATATGCAGTCTAAAAAGCCAGGAATTACACATCTCATGGAAATAACATGGTTTTTATCTTTTAGAAAACTTCATGCCCATCCTTAAACTACTTCTGCCCTTGGTTATCGTTCTAGTTCTGCTTCCGACAACCCTCTGTTCTGCGAGCGCGACCATGACCAGCTACCACATATTCAAATTTTCTTCTCCCTCTCCTCTCAAGCCCATCGCCCCCTATGCACACCCACTTCTAAAAGATGGCAGAGGAGATGTTGTCGTCCTCAGCGTCCAAGAAGAAGACATGCTCAAAGTCGCCTTCTACAGAAATGAAGACTACTCAACCCGCAGCACGCTCCTGTACATCAGCAATCCGGAACGGCGCAGCTTTGCCGGCATGGCGGCGGACGCGACCTATGACGATGAACGTGG
>CALVHG010000010.1 GCA_944327285.1 uncultured Desulfovibrio sp.
CCGACGCCTGCTGGAAAGCGGCGATAATCGGGCGGCGCATTTGCTGTTCTGCCTTACGGGACGCCCGGATCATGACGACAGCCTGCCCCCTGTGGCCCTGACGGAGCTGTTCGTCTGCCGCAACCGTTCGGCCCTGCGTCTGCAACGCTCCCTGGGCTACCTGCTGCAGCGCCGCGACGTGCGCGTAGAAGAATGCGTGGAGCGGCGCGTTGCCATTGCGCCCGCGCAGCGCTGCCGCCTTGGCGCAGCCAACGCCGCGCTGGGCGAGGACGCCGTTCTTGGCAGCGAAGTTCGCGACAGCACGGGCCGTTTCCGCATTCATCTGGACGCCGTGCATCCCGACGATATTGTGGATTTTCTGCATGACGGCGCATGGTATGTGCGCATTCGCGCCCACGTGCGGGAATTTGTCCAGCACTCGCTGGAATTTGATCTTGTGCTCCATCCGACGAGCGCTCCGGCGCGCCCCACGGCTCTGGGGCTGAACAGCCGCCCCGGCTTCTTCCTCGGCAGCACGGCAAAACGCGCGGACGTCGTCATACACTGGCGGGCGACGGAAGAAAGCCCCCTGAGCGCTCGCAATAGCTGAAAACAGCTCCGGCAAACGCGGCAACGCCTTTTCCCTGCGGGAAGGACGCGCTCCGTCCGTTCCCGAAAAACTCTCACGCGAGGCCCTGATGCTCCATCACATCGGCATTTTTCCTTCTCATGCAGGACGTTTCGTGCCGGATTTCAGGGAACTTTTTTCCAAAAGGAAGGGCTTTTCGCAGGAAACAGCATCCATCGATCCGAAAGCCGTCGTCCCGGAATCCCTGCGGCAGGAGCTTGTCGCGCTCACAGCCGACCGCTGTCGCCTCTCTCTGGCGGAAGCGGAAAAGGCCTGGAACACCCGCACAGCAACGCTGTCCTGGACAGGCGAGGTGCGCTGGCTGCACTGCCGCCTGGCATATCAGACGGCAATGGCGCTTCTGCCCGACCTCCTGAGTCTGGTCTGGAAACGCGGCTTTCTCCCGGCGTACTGGAACGCCTCCATGAACGCGCCTCAGCTATGGCCCGCGCCGCACGACAGCGCTTCGGGGCCCCAGCGCCTGCGCGACCGCAGCCGATCCCTGCGCGAAGCCCTGCTGGCGCAACTGCCGTCCTGCCGTCATATCCGCACAGTGGAAGACAACGGCCGCGACACGCGCGGCTATGTAATCGTGCTGCAACGCCGCCGCACCGCTCCCTCTCCGTCGCTTGCGGATCAGGTGCTGCGCGTGCGGGACATTCTCGCCTCGTCGCTTGCGGAAGGCGAACGCCTGAACTGCCGTCATCGCGCCTTCTGGGTCGAATCTCCCGGCTGCACGATTTCCTTCACCATAGAAGCCTACAACAAGCACCCCACGCTTTCCGCGCATATGGATGGCGAAGAGGACTTTCCGGGAAGATACCGGAACGGCGAGAACCCCGTCATCGAACCTCTGGGCCGCATGTCCGCGTCCCTTGCCTTCCGGCAGCTGCGGGAACTTGCAGACGGACGGGACTACCGTCAGACCGCCATCTGGCGACGCATGCGTCTATGGAACATGCGCCGGCGCTACCCCAATCCCGCGGATCGTCTTGTCGCCAGCGTCAAACTGGAGAAACGTCTGCGGCGCATCAATCTCTATATCGGCTATGACGCGCCGAAATACACGAGAGGAAGCTCCCTCGAATTGCAGACCGTGTACTCCATCACACCTTCCGAATACGACCAGACTGAGGCGGATTGTCTCTATATCGGAGAAGATGAGTTCAGTTTCATCGCGCCGTGCATCTACCCCCATGTCGGAGAAGATTTCTACTATTACAGTCTGCTGAATATCTTTGGCTATCCCACCTGGAAAAAAATCGTGCAATCTCTGCGACGCATTGCCGCAATCACCCTGCATGCCCCCTTTTCCCCGGAATGGAAGGAGCACTACAGAGGGTGCTACGAATACCTCCTTGAGAAGGATACTTTCTCCCTCACGGATGAGGAACGGGAACGGCTGTACTACAAGCATCGCCACAGGCTTTACGACTTTTATCAATTCATTATCGAATGGCTGGAAGCGCACGATCTAAACGATACAGGTCATGCCGCCATCAACATTAGCGGCATGTAACAGACGAAAGCACTCCGTAACGGAACATATGCCTCGCGCCCTCTTGCGCCCCGGAGAGAACGACATGGATATACAAAAACCGGACACCCTGTTCTGCGCCACGCAGCCGCTGGACTGGCGCGGCGCGCCGCATCATGCCTTCAGCGTGCTTCTGGGGCTCGACATGCGCACGGGCGGCGTGCTGGCCGCCGACGCGGCGCTGACCGCCGCCATGCAGGCTCTGCCTTCGGGCTGCCGTCTTGATGTCGGCATTCCCAAGCAGGAAGCGGAATGGCTGCTGGCAGGCGTCGTCACGCCCCGCGCGCGGGAAGGCGCCGTTGTCGAAATCCGCGTGGGGCGGAGTCGACGCCGCTTTCTGGTCGCGGCTTCGCCCGACGGGGCGCCGGTGCCGCTGATCTGGGAAAAGACCGCCTTCGATAGCGAAAGCAATCCGCTGGGCAGCAAAAGCCCGCAGATTTCGGACCCCGCGCTGCCCCACGGCGCGCCCGCCTGTCCTCTGCCTCTCGGCGCATGGCCCTGCCGCATGAAAAACATGGGCACCTACGACGCCCGCTGGCTCAAGACCCGCTGGCCCGGCCTGCCCGACGACGCGGACTGGCGTTTCTTTAACGAGGCGCAGCCGCAGCAGCGCCTGCCCGACGGGCTGCGCGGCGACGAAGAAATCATTCTTGCGGGCTTTTTTGAAGACGTGCCCGAACGGCGTTTTCGTCTTCCCGGCGCGCGCCTGCGCTTTGAAATCCTGCGCCGCGCAGACAACGTCTGGAAGGAGCACGCCGCCCGCGCGGATACGCTCTGGCTCTTTCCGGGACAACACACGGCCCTGCTCTACTGGCATGCCCTTGTTCCCTGCGCCGACGAGGCCGCTTCCGATATTGCCGTCGCGCGCTTCCATCTTTCGCCGGACACGCTGGAAAACGTGCCGCCGCCCGCGCCTCCGCAAGCGCCCTCCGCCGATGTTGCCGACGCGGCAGAACAGACGGCGGCCGCCGTTTCTCACAATATAGACGCGGCAACGGCCGCGACCGCCGCAGGCATGGCCGCAGCCGCCGCTGCCGCAACGGTCGCCGCGGCTTCGGGAGCGCAGGGCTCGAAACAGTCCGCAGCGTCTGCCGACACGCCGTCTTCCCCCGCTTCAGGAGCGGCGTCTTCCGCCAGTTCCCCGACTCCGACCTCCGCGGCCTCCGAGACGCCGACCTTTTCTCCGGCCGCCTTTTCCGCAGCCCTGCGGGAAGGACTGGCGGAGGAGCTGCCCGGAATCAACGCCGCGCTGGCGGATGCCGGTCTGCCGCCGCTTTCTCCGGAACAAATAGCGGAAACCCACCGGCACATCGACGCCCTGAGCGCCACGCTGGCCAAAATGGACGCCGCGCCGCCGCCCCCGTCGCTGGAAGAACAGCTGCGCCAGGCCGGAATCCCGGAAGAGCGCATTGCCGCCGTCAACGCCGCGCTGGATCTGGAGCTGCCCGATCCTTTGCAGCATACCGACAGCGCCTCCTGGCAGGCCGCGAGCGACGCCTTCCTCGCCCGTTTCTCCGCGCTGCTCCAGCCTGACGAGAATCTCCGGGCGTCCATGTCCCAGATGCTGCAACTGCTGGGACCGGACGGCGAAAAACAACTCAAGGCGCTGGCGGGGGACATGCCCGATTCGCCGCAGGCGCTTCTGCAAAAGGCAGGCATGCGTCCCGACAATGCCGAACGCCTGCTGACCATGCTGGAACAGGCCCCCGACAATCCCGACGAGCTTGACGCCTATGCCGGCGAACTGGAACTAGCCGCGGGCTTTCCTCCCGGTTCCATTTCCGAGCATCTGCGACGCTATCGGGACGCCCTGCGCGGACTGGAAGGCCAACGTCCCGCCGCGCCGGAGTCTCCCAGCCTGAATGCCCCGGATAAGAGCGGCGCAACGTCCGCATCCGAATCCGACACGGCTCCCGCCGCGGCGACGTCGGCAAAACAGGCCCCGCATGCGGCCGCCCGGAACGAAGACAGCGTCTCCGAAGCGGAAACCGCCACCGAGGACACCGCAACGACAGACAGCGCCGCGCCGCCGTCGCGCGCCGCCGTTATGGCCCTGCTTGCCTCCGGCGCATCGCTGGCGGGGGCGGTTCTGGCAGGAGCGGATCTTTCCGGGCTGCGCTTCGATCGACAGAATCTTACGGGAGCGGATCTTTCAGGGGCCAATCTGCGAGGAGCCTCCTTTGTGGACGCGAATCTTTCCGAAGCCAGTCTGCAGGAAGCCGACGCCGCCGACGCCGTCTTTCTTCGCGCCCGTCTGGACAAAGCCCGGCTCCGGCAGTTCCACGCCGCGGATGCGGACTTTACCGGCGCAAGCCTTGCCGGAACCGACGCCCAGGGAGCCGACTTCTCCGGCGCGAGCTTTCAGGAGAGCCGCGCCGCCGATCTGCGCGCCTCTGACGCCGTGTTTGCCAATGCCCGTCTGCGCAACGCCGACTTCTCCGGCTCTGATCTCTCCGGCGCCCGGCTGACCGGCGCGGACATGCACGCCCTGAAGCTCGACAAGGCGCGTCTGTCCGGGGCCAACCTTGCCGACGCCTCCCTGAGCAACGGCACCCAGGCCCCCGCAGCCGACTTCTCCGGCGCGACCCTTACGGGAAGCGTCTGGTCCGGCGTCGCCGCGCCGCAGGCTGTCTTTCAACGCGCGTCGGCCGACAACGGCAGTTTCATTGACTGTGACTTTACCGGCGCGAGCTGGGATGCCGTGCGCGCGCGGCATGCCGACTTCACGCGCTGCTCCCTGCGCGGGGCGAGCCTGCAACGCGCCGATCTTTTTGAAGCCTCGCTGCGCGAAGCCCGCCTGCACGCCGCGGACGTCCGCAACGCCAATCTCTACGGCGCGGATCTCTACCGCCTCGGCACGGACGACGCCACCCGCCTTGACGGCGCGCAGATCGCCCGTACCATCCTCGCCGCCAGAGGGAAATAGCTCAGGACTCTTTACGTTTTTTGTCTTGAGGGGGAAGGAACCCCTTTTGCTTGCGGCAAAAAGGGCCCCAGCCTTTCCGCAGCAAAGCGAGGAAAGGCGTTCCCGTAGTTCCCCCTCAAACTCCCCCATCCTCCCCAAAACCCGCGCACCGTGTCTTACGAGCAAAGAGGGATATTTTAGAACGTTTCAACTTTGAAAAAGGTGAAGCGCGAGGCGGCGGCACAGCGCCGCCCGGCCAAAAGTGAGCGGAAAAACAGCGCTTTTTCCGCGAAACGACAGGCTGTATGGTTTGAAACGCGCAGCGTTTCAAACTGAAAATGCTCTAAAGGAAAACAGCATGAACAACTTTACGGATGCCGTCATAGAGAACCGGGACTGGAGCGGCGCGGATCTGGCCAATGCGGACTTTACCCGCGCCCGCCTGCGCGGCTGCCGCTTTGACGGCGCGAATCTCGCGGATGCGGTCTTTGACGACGCCCGGCTTGAGGACTGCTCCTTCTGCGACGCCCAGTTGCGAGCCGCCTCCTTTTCCCGAACTGCCTTCCGGGGCGCCCGGCTGGACAGGGCCGTGCTGGAACGAGCCTTTTTGCTGGAATGCAGCCTTGAAGACGTGCGCTGGCCCGGCGTAAACCTGTCCAGGGCAACCCTGCGCCGCCTTGCCCGGTTGCCCGCGCTGGAAAACGCCACGGCGGAGATGCTTCACTGCCTTGACTGCGATCTCTCCGCCTTGCGCTTCCTGCGTGTCACGGCTATACTTTTGACGCTTCAAGGCTGCGCCTGCCGGGGATTTGAAGCCGAAGACTGCGATCTTACCCAGCTTATCGCCATGCATACCGATCTGAGCGGCGCGCGCTTTACGCGCTGCCGGCTGGACAGGGCAGGACTCATGGGCAGCAATCTTTCGGGCAGTATTCTTCGGGACTGCTCCCTGACGCAGGCCCATCTTGCGGACGCCTCTCTGCGGGCCGTCCAGTGGCAGGGCGTCGCCGCCGAGCAGGCCGTTCTCGCCGGAGCGGATCTTGAAGGCGCGCGCATGCCCGGCGTCAATCTGCGTATGGCCGATCTGTCTCATGTTCAGGCGCGTAACGCCGACCTTCATGACGCCGATCTGCGCGTCGCCGATCTTCACGCCGCCCGGCTGGACGGTTGCGCCTTGAGCGGCGCACGCATGGAGGGCGCGCGTCCCACAGACCCGGAACGCCTCCGGGCGGAACAATTTGCACTTTAGAGCGTTTCACCGTTGAAGAAGGTAAAACGCAAAGCGGCGGCACAGCGCCGCCCGGCCCAAAGTGAGCGGAAAAACCGCGTTTTTTCCGCGAAACGACAGGCCGTATGGTTTGAAACGCGCAGCGTTTCAAACTGAAAATGCTCTAACGGAGAAGCACAAGCATGGAAGCTCTTGCACAGGCATATAACGGCAGCGGCCTGACCTCCGGAATCGTCCGGGCCCGCGACGGCGACGCGCTGCTGACAGCCGGTCCCTTCGGACTTGTGCGCGCTCGTCGGGCCGAAAGCTGTTTGCTGCAGCCGGAACCGGGGGACACGGTGCTGCTGGCGCTGCTGGACGACGGCAACGCCTGGGCTATCAGCGTGTTGCAGCGGGCCGACACGCACGCCCGCGGCGAGGTCCTTCTCCCCGCGCGGACGCGCCTGCGGGCTAGAGAACTGAGCCTCAACGCCGACGATCTGCAATTGTCCGGCCGTACTGTCGGCCTGCGGGCAGGTTTGCTGACGCTGGGCGGACACATGCTCCTTCAGGGCTTTGCCGCGGTGCGGACCCTCTGCCGCGATTTGAAGGAACGGGCGCTGCGCCATTCCGGGCATTATGGCTCGCTGGACGAAAAGGTGGAGGATCTTGCGCATCGCGCCGCCGGGCGCGTCCGCAGCGAGGCGCGCACGTCTTACCGCCTGCGCGCCGAACATGCCGACATCCGCGCCGCCGAACAAGTTGATATCGACGGACGACACATCAAGGTAGGCTAGACCATGTTTGCCCTCACCCTCAAAGGCGGCACCTGCATGAGCACGCCGCCGGACGTCTGCCAGACGCCCGCTCCTCCCGGACCGCCCGTGCCGACGCCCTACGTCAACGTTTTTCAGTGCTCCATGGTCACGCCCAACACGGCGTGTTCCAAGGTCTTTATCGACGGCTCTCCGGCCCTGCACATCAAGTCCGCGACGGCGCTCTCCAACGGCGACGAGCCGGGCGTCAACGGCGGCACGGCTTCGGGCAAATTCATCGGCAAGGGCGAATTTACCAAGGGCTCGCAAAAGGTGTCGCTGGAAGGCAAGGCCGCCGTGTCCCAGGGGGCAAGCACCAAGCACAATCAGGGCAACACCACGGGCATGTGCTGCATGGCCGCCCAGGCGAAGGTGCAGATTGCCTAGCCGCCACCGCCATAGCGGACGCCGCCGTCCCGCGCTGATCGCAACGCTTGTCTGCGGCCTGCTGCTGACGGCCTGCGGCGGCGCGTCGCCCGATCCCGCGCAGCCGCTGCCCGCGGCGGTCGAAAATCCCGCCGACGTGGTCTGGAATCTGGAACCCGGCGGGCTGCGCTGCCGTCTGGAGGCATCCCCGGATCTCAATCGCGACAGAGACACGTCGCTGGGCCTGACGCTCTGTCTGTACCAGCTCAAGGACTACGCGGCCTTTGCGGCCAAAAGCGAGAGCCCCGAAGGTCTCGACGAACTGCTGCAATGCCGCCCCGATGCGGCGCAGGCCCAGAGCGCGCGCCTGTTCCAGCTCCAGCCCGGCGCGCAACAGGATGTGGTCATGGACCGCGCCGAACACGCCCGCTATCTCGGCGTCGTGGCCGGATATACCCATCTTATTCCGGATCAGTGCGCCGCCGTCCTGCCCTTTCCCCTGCACGCGAGCACGGAAGGCGTCCTCTTTCGGACGACCCTGTACAATGCCGCCCCCGCGCAGGTGCTGATCCGCCTCGGAGAGAGTTCTCTCAGCGTCACAGGAGCCGAACGTGTACGATAATCCGCTTTTCTGGGAACACGGCCTTTTTTTGCAGCCCCAGCATTTTCAGCTCGCCCACAGGCAGCAGCTCGCGACGCTCACGCGCATGGTTTCCCTGCTGAATCCCTACCTCTGGGGCGTGCGCCGTCTGGCCGTCAACGAAGAAGCCCTGAACAACGGCACGTTCGAGGTCACGCAGCTGGAGCTGCTGCTCCATTCCGGCGAATGGGCCGTGCTGCCTGTCAACGCCACGCTGCCGCCCCGATCCTTCCTTGCCTCCTGGACAACGCCGGAGGAGCCTCTGCCCGTCTGGCTGGCGCTGGCCGGATTCCGCGAACAGGGAAATAACGTCCTGCGGACGGACGCTCCCGCCGACGCGCCCGAAACCTTCCGCTATACGGCCCCGCTTGCGCCGGAAACCGTCCCCGATCTCATGGGCGACGGCCCGGAGGCCGATATCAACACGCTGCGTTTTAATCTGCGCCTCTGCTTCAGCCCCGACGACTGCCCCGATCTGCCGCGTTTTCCTCTGGCGCGCCTCATCCGCGACGGCGAGCGCGTCCGGCTGGACGCCAGCTTTACCCCGCCCTGCGTGGACATCAACGCCGCTCCCGAACTGCGCCGCCTGCTGCACGACGTGCGGGACACCCTGCTGTCGCGCAGTCATCAGCTGGAAGAATACAAAATTATTGCCGGCGACGCGGGCGTTTCCGGCGTGTCTTCTCTGCACGGCATCACTCTGTTCAGCGTGCTCGGCGTCCTCAGCCGCAACGCTCCTGAGCTGGAGCAGTTCCTCGACGCGCCGTCCATTCATCCCTGGCCGGTCTACCGGGCCCTCTGCCGCCTTGTGGGCGAACTGTCCGTCTTTTCCGCAACGCTTTCCGCGCTGGGAGAAACGCCGCAGGGCACGCGCGCCCTGCCGCCCTACGATCACGAAAATCTCCAGCGCTGCTTTCAGGCCGCCTGCGGCATCATTGCCCGTCTCGTGGATACCTTCGTCATCGGCCCGGCCTTTACCTTTGCGCTGGAAAAGCAGGGGCGTCCCGATCTGCTGGGCACCGTCATGCCCCAGAGCGCCAGAGCGGGCGTCTATACGTACTGGCTGCTGGTCAGAACGTCACAGGCCGAAGGCATGGCCGAACGCATGGAACGCCTTGCTAAACTGGCTCCGTCCGAAAGTCTCGACGGCATTGTGGCGCAGGCTCTGCCCGGCGTGCGCCTGCGCCATTCCCCGCAGCCGCCCGCGGGTCTCCCCCTGCGGACGGACACGCTCTATTTCACCATTGATCAGAATGATCCCCTCTGGCGCAAAATCATGCAGCACGGCAATCTTGCCCTTATGCTCCCCGGTTCTCCCGATGACCTTTCCGTTGTGCTGGCCGTCATCCAGCGATAGCGCGTTTTGCCTTTGAAAAAGGCGAAACGCGAGGCGGCACAGCGCCGCCCGGCTCAGAATAAACGGAAAAAGCTCGTTTTTTCCGCGAAACGACAGGTCGTATGCTGAAAGTACGTTACGTTTTCCACCTCGACCCCTTTTGCGCATGAACTTTCTGCCTCGATTTTCCCGCCTGATGGCCGAAGCCCTGCACTGCGGCAGCGCCCCCGAAGGGCTGGCCCTGCCGCTGCACGAGGTGCGCGAGCGTCTGCACGCGCTGGCCGACGAAGAGCGCAGCCGCCCGCTCCCAAGTTCCGCGGAGCCGCTGTCCGCTCCTGTTACAGCAACGCTTCCTCTGCCGGATGCCGTCGATGAAACCGACGATGCGGCCCGCAACATCCGCCTGGCCTGCGAGAATGCCCGTTTTGCCGTCTATGCCTGGGTTGACGAACTGCTCCTGCAAAGCCCCCGCCTTGACGCGGCCGACTGGCTTTCCCATAGTCTGCAATACCGGTATTGCGGCACAACATCCGCCGGCCGGGAATTCTTCACCCGTCTGACAGGCATTATTCGCAACGCGCTCCCTCTGGCGGAGAACGCGCCGACGGCCGCCAATGAGGAAGAAGAGCTCGCCGACGAAGTTCTCCGGGCTCTGGAAGCCTTTGTCCTTCACGGCGGCGACGAACTTTCCGCCGCCGCCGTCCGCGTGTACGCTCTCTGCCTGCTGTACGGCTTCAAGGGCATGCTGCGCGATACCCCGGAAACACTCAACCGCTGCCGCAAGGCCGCGCGCGCCCTGCTGCTGCGCGACGAACCTCCCCCGACGCCCAGTCTTCCGCAGGAGGGGCCCATCGCCCCCGTTGTCGCCGTCGCGCTGGAAAAGGCCGCCTACATTATTCTGCCGCCGGTGATCGTCCTGCTGTTCGGCGCTCTGTGCGCCGCCGTGCTGGCCGACATTCCGCTGCCGAAATTTTAGATCATTTTCAGTTTGAAATTGCTTTAGAGCGTTTCAACTTTGAAAAAGGTGAAACGCGAGGCGGCGGCACAGTGCCGCCCGGCCCAAAGTGAGCGGAAAAACCGCGTTTTTTCCGCGAAACGACAGGCCGTATGGTTTGAAACGCGCAGCGTTTCAAACTGAAAAAGCTCTAAACAGATAGAACAGAGTTAACTATCCATCGGGGCATGCTCACCACATGCTCCCGCATCCCCCGAAAAAGCGCGTGGGGGAGACTTTTTCTCCATCCGCAAGGTACATACGAATGCAGGTATTGGGCAAAATTCTGAAAGTGCTGCTCTGTCTGGCGCTGCTGGCGCTGGTTCTGGGGCTTCTGACGGCGCTGGCATGGTGGATGCATTGGCCGCTGGCAACCGGCGCGGTCATACTGCTGGGCCTGCTGGCGCTGGCGGTCCTGATTATTGCCGTGCGGGCCGGGGTGCGCTGGAGCAACAAGAAGCTCTTCATCCGCAAGGTGCTGGACGAACAGCAGGCCGTGACTATGAGCGCGCCCGCCATAGGCGGCATGGCCGACGCATGGCGGCAGGGCATGCAAATCATGGCAACGTCGCCCGCGCGCTTTCATCAGACCCTGCGCTTCAGCCAGCCGTGGTTTCTGACCCTGACGCTGGATGACGGCCCCTCGCTTTTTCAGGGCGCGGGCAAGACCGTGCCCGCCGACGACAACGCGCCGCTGCACTGGCATTTTCTGCGTTCGTCCGTGGCGCTGGAATGCGCCGCGCCCGAAGGCGACGCGCAGGACTGGAGCACCCTGCTGGAACTGGCGGCGCGCCAGCGCGGCGGCTGCCCCTTCCGGGGGCTGGTGCTGGTCGTGTCGGCGCGCGCCCTGCGCGAGACCGGAGAAGACCTCCTGCCCGCGCGCGGCATGAATCTGGCCAATATTGTGCAGCAATTCCTGCTCAGCCGCCGCCGCTCCTGCCCGGTCTTTGTTCTGGTGCGGGATCTGGAGACGCTGCCGGGCATGGACGCCCTGACGCGCCTGCTGCCGCCCGCCATGCTGGAAAGTTCGCCCGGCCTTGTGCTGCAAAATCCGGAAGAGGAACTGCCGCATGCAGCCGAACAGGTGGCCCGGCTTTTGGAACGCGGCCTTCAGGAACAGGCCGTGGACGGCATGCCGCCCAGAGGGGACGCCTTGCGGGCTCTCTGCGATCTGCGGGATCTCGGCCCGCGCCTGACGCGCCTGCTGTCGCCGCTGTGCACGCCGGTCGCGCATCAGGCGTTCAGCCCGCTGCGCGGCGTCCATTTCTGCTTTGGCGCGCCTCTGCCGGACAAGGGCGGCCAGCCTCCTTTTGTCCTCCCCTATTTTTCCGACGTGCTGCCCATGCAGGGCTATTCCCGCCCCCTTGGCGGCAGTCTGCCCTTTTTTGCCTCCACCCGTCTGTGGATGCTGGGCGCGTGGCTGATGCTCACCCTTTTTGTCTGCGGGCTGCTGACGGCCAACACCGTCTATCAGCGCAACGTCCTCCAGCTGCCCCCGCCGAGCACGGAAAGCATTTCTCATGACGTGCGCATGCAAAAGCTGTACGCGGAAATGCTCTATGCGCTGCAACTGGAAAAGGCCCGCAAAAACTGGCTCCTGCCGACGCTGGGTCTGAACATGCTGGAACGCGCGGAACAGCAGTCCAAACTGCGCTTTGTGGAGCAGACCTACGCCGCCGTCATGGCGCCCCTGCGCAGCCGTCTGCTGCATCAGCTCAATCAGCCTGTGACCGAGCAGAACAAGGCGCAGGCCAGAGACTCGGCCCTGCTCATCGGCTGGCTCTGCGACGTCATTTCTGAAAAGCTGCGCACCGGCTCTGTGGAAGAAAAGAAACGCATGGAAGTCTTCCCGCTGCTCGGCAATTATGAAGACTGGAACATGGTTTCCGCCCAGCTCTATCTTTTCGCGCTGGACTGGATGCCCGGCGGCGAAATGCAGGACGCACTGGCCGCGGGTGTCCGCTCGCTGCTGGATCGCGCCGTCAGCCGCGACAACGCCTCTCTGCTGGATGACGTGGAACAGGGCGTCAATGCCGGCATGCCCGCGGCGCGCATCTGCCTCTCGCACTTCTGGACGGAAACGCCCCTCAGCGGAGAAAAGGAAACCTGCATTCCTCCGGTCTATACGGCGCGCGGTTATGCCGTCGTAGACGACGCGCTCGAAGATATCCTGACCATCGGCGGCAACAGCCCCGGCATGCGTCAGAATATCGAGGCCTACCGCCACGAATATCTGCGGCGTTATGAACGCGCCTGGCGCGACTTTGCCACAGCATTCGGCCAGGGATGGAGCAATCTGCAACAAAGCGAGATTTTTGCCGCCATGGGAGCCGAGGGCAACGCGGCGTCTCTGCCGCATGTGCGCCTGCTGCGCCGCATGGGAGGCGAGCTGCTGCCGCTGGCCCGTCAGGCAAAGGCCACCGGCGCAAGCCTGTCGCCCTGGGTGCAGGATGCGCTGCTGCTGCAGGTCCTGTGCGACATAGCCCTCGCCGATCCCAAGAGCAACGCGCCTCAGGCCTGGCGCGGCATTCTCTCCCTGTCGCTGGAATCCCCGGAGCTGCTGGCCGCCTTGCGCGACGTCACCAGAGACATGGATCATTTGCGCCAGTCTCTGGAAGCCGCCATGGCCTTGCGGCACTATCTGGGGCACTGCGCGGAACTGCTGCGCGTCATGGCCAGTCAGGGCCGCTCGCTGACGCTGGCGCAGGAGCATTTCGCCAATGCCAAGGATGTTCCGGCCGAAAGCCCCTATACCGGCGCGCGCGAAGCCGTGAAGGCCGTCGTGCAGCCTCTGGCCGCGCCGCACGGCGCGGGGCGTCTGCTGCTGGCGGATCTGCTCGACTGTCTGCGGCAGGGCATCACCGTGCAGGCGGCCGCCGCCGTGCAGCACAAGTGGGAGAACGAAGTTCTCAGCAGCCCCGCCGCCCTCTACGAGGGCAGCAATCTTGAGGCGCTTTACGGCAAGGACGGCGTAGTGACGCGCTTCCTGTCCCAGACGCTCGCGCCCCTGTTCCGGCGGCAGGACGCCGCGCCGGCGGCCGCTTTCTGGGACGGAACGCCCTTCCCCTTTACCGCCGATTTTCTCTCGGCCATCTCTCGCGCCGAAGCCGTGGCCGCCGTGCCGCCGCGCGACGCCTATGATGTTCTGCTGCGCTCGCAGCCGACAATTCTCAACCGCGAAGCCACGCAGCGCCCCGACAGCACGGAATTCTATCTCCAGTGTACGGACGCGCCGCAACGATTGCTCAACAACAACTATCCGCGCTCGGCCCGCATACATTATGCGCCCGCGCAGTGCGCCGCCGCGGGCATTATCCTGCGCTTCCCCGACTTTGAAGCCCGGTACGTCTATCCCGACTTCATCGCCTTCCTGCGCGATTTCCAATATGGCGAGCGCACCTTCACCCCCAACGACTTCCCCGATGCCGCCCAGAAGCTCGCCGCCATCTCCGCGACCAGCCTCACGGTGCGCCTGCTGCCCGACAATTCCGCCGCCATCCTCGAAGCCAAGGACAACGAACCCGCCACCCTGCCCGAAAGGATCGTCTACACATGGTAACGCCCGCCAATGCAACACACCTTCTCTGCCGCGCCATGTTCGGCGTCTGGCTGCTTACCGTCTGCGGCATGGCTTTTGTCGCCCTTGGCGGCGGCTCTTCGACGGGCAACCTGCTGGCGCTCATGTTTACCCGCCCCGTTGCGCGAACGCCGGTAACGCCGCCTCCGCCCCAGCCGCTCCCGCAGGCGGAGCCGGCGCCCGAACCGACTCCGGCCCCCCCGACGCCGGAACCGCAGCCCGCGGCCGAGGTTTCCCCGTGGCGGGATCTGCCGCACGGAAAACGTCCGGGCAAAGGACGGCTCTACCCCCCGCGCATAGAAGTTCGCAAGGACGGCTCTCTCCTGCTGCTCTTTGCCTATGAAGGCACGCCCGGCGAGCATACCGTCATCACGCCCGCCAACGTCACTTCCCGCAGCGTGGACCTTCACGGCCAGTGGAGCGCGCAGGTCACCGTGAACGCCCGTCCCCAGAGCGGCTGCGTCCAACGCCTGCAAATAGCCTCCCATCCGTCATGGATTCGCGTCAGCGCCGTCTCGCGCGGCGGGAAGCCGCTGGACGCCGATGTCAGCTATTCGGATAAGGATATTCGCATCATCTTTCATCCGCGATAAATGTCTCAGGAGCGGGGAAAAACGCCAGTCCGCGTCCCTGCTCCCGTCATTCCCCGCACGCACAACGCAGGAAGTTCCCATGTCACGACTGCGCTTTCTGGAACGGCTGCGCCATGCCCGGCAGCAGGGCGACGAGCGCAATACCGTGGAAACAACGGATATTATTCAATCCGTAACCAATCATCTGTCCCGCATTCTCAATACGCGACAGGGCAACACCGTGCTGGATCAGGAGTTCGGCATGCCGGACTTCAGCGCCCTTGGCGCGTCCTTCAGCACGACCGAACTTCCCCGCATTGAACGGGAGCTTTCCGCCTTCATCAGCCGGTGCGAACCCCGTCTGAAGCAGGTGCACATCCGTTACGCCCCCGATCCCAATCAGCCGTTGCAGCTGGCCTTTTTTCTTGATGCCGAACTCGCTCTTGAAGAGGAAACCGTCCGTATTCACTGGACAACCCTTGTGGAGCCCTCCGGCCGTGTTGTCATCAATACGTAAGTTTTCCCCAATAAAAACTACAAATCCTGTAATTGTAACGAAGTGCGACACAATTGCAAAGCGCAATAGCGCATGCTACAAGAAAGTAACACGCCAGACGCGCCGCCCGGCCCGAAGCGAGCGGAAAAAATCGCGCTTTTTTCCGCGAAACGACAGGCCGTATGTTTTGAAATGCTTCGCCTTTCAAACTGAAAATGCTTTCGCCGCCTGAACGGAACATCCCGTAACGACAGACGTTCCGGAAACGCTTCCGCAGTCGTCGCCACCGGTCCGATTCCTCTGCGCCTTCTCCGCAACGCGCAAGCAGAAACATTCGCCGCGTCTCCCCGGACAGATTTGAACGAGTTTGAAAACGTCTTCCCAGAAACTTCTATCGGATTCCGTATGCAGCTTCGAGAATTGGGACGACTTCCCGTCAGCGATACCGCCCCCGCAGGAACAGAGCCCCGTCAAAGCCCGGACTATGAACGCCTGCTGGAAGAGACAGCCAAGCTCAGCTCCCTGCAGGGCGCTGCCGCCGTCAACTGGAATACCGTCGTTGAAAGCGCCGCCGCCGTTCTGGAACGGCAGGCCAAGGATATTCCCGCCGCCGTCTATCTCTGCGTGGGACTGGCCCACAGCGACGGGCTCCGGGGTCTGGCCGACGGCGTCCGCGTGCTTGCCGATCTGCTTGCTGGCTGGTGGCAGACCTGCTTCCCGCCTCTCAAGCGCGTCCGGGCCCGCGTCAATATGCTTAACTGGTGGCGGGATCGCATTCTTCCATTGCTTGACGCGCCGCATGACCCAGTAGAGCCGGCTCTGCGCGACGATTTGCTGACCTCGCTGCGCGAGCTGGACGCAACGCTCGGCGACGTGCTGCCCGATCTGCCGCCGCTGCGCGATGTTCTGGAGCGCGTGCAGCGTCTGGAAGTAACGGAAGAAGCGGCCGAAGCCCCGTCCGCCTCTCCCGACACCGCGCCGGAAGCGGCAACGCCTCCGGCTCCCGAAGCGGCTCCTTCCGAACCGCAGCCAGCTCCGACAGCGCCCGCGGCGGCGCCGGCCGCCCCTGCCAGTCCAGCGTCGGCAACGCCGCCCCCTGCCGATACCGATGCCGCCATGACGGCCTATCTTGCGGCGGCCCGCGCGTATGCGGCGCTGGCCTTTGCCGATCAGCTTCCCGCAATGCCCGCCGCCTGGAACGCTCTGTACGCGGCTCTCTGGGGACGCATCGAAAAACTGCCGCCGGCGGACAATCAGATGACGGCGCTGCCCGCGCCGCAGGAAGAAGCTCTCGCGGCATGCCGCAGCCTGCTGTCGAGCGGACGCCCTGCCGAAGCCGCCGCCGCCATCGCTCGCTTTCTGCCCGCCTGTCCGCTCTGTCTGGACGCGCAACATCTCCTCTTTACGGCGCTGACCGCCTGCGGATGTCCGGCCGACGCGGCTCTAGTCCAGAGGGAAGCCCGATCGCTTGCGGCCCGCCTGCCGGGCCTGACGGACTTGAAATTTGCCGACGGACAGCCTTTTGCCGACGCCGGAACGCGCCAGTGGCTGCGCACCGAAGAGAGCGCCCCGACAGAAAACCGCGGCGCGGCAACGGATGACGAAATGGAAAGCGCTCGCGCCAAAGCACGGGAAACAGCGGCCGGAGGCAACCTTGCCGCGGCGCTGGATACGCTCGAAGACGCTCGCCGCCGTCTGGGAGAACGGTCGGCACGGGCCTTTCCCCTGCGTATGGAACAGGCCCGGCTGCTGGCGCAGGCCGGGCGCGCGCAGGCAGCCGCCCCGCTGGCCGAGGAGCTGGAACACAGCATAGAGGCGCGGGGCCTTGCCGACTGGCAGCCGGAACTCTGTCTGGAGGCTCTTTGTGTCTGCCATACGGTATGGTCGGGATTTGAGACGCCGGAAGCCCGCGCCCGCGCCGCGGACATCGCCGCGGCCATCTGCCGCATCCGGCCTTCACGTTCTCCTTTTCTGTAGCAGTCCGGCGTCGTCCACTCGCGGACGATGCCATTATTTGGGAATACGCGGCGCACGGCCCGCAGAGCCGTGGTCAACGCTCAGGCATGAGCAGGAGGATACATGAGCAAGGAAGGTTCCGTCGCCCCTAAGGAGCGCGTCAATATTGTCTATCGCCCCGCAACCGGCGACGCCAAAGAAGAGGTGGAACTGCCTCTCAAGCTGATGGTGCTCGGCGACTTCACCCAGCGCGAAGACGACAGGCCGCTGGAAGATCGCGATCCAATTTCTGTGGACAAGACCAATTTCAACGATGTCATGAAGGGGCAGGGCCTCGGCATGACCATCAGCGTGCCCAACAAGCTGGCCGACGATGATCCCGAAGCCCGGCTTGCCGTTGATCTGAAATTTGAAAATATCAACGATTTCACTCCGGACGCCATTGTCCGGCAGGTGCCGGAACTGGCGCGGCTGCTGGAACTGCGCGAATCGCTCAAGGCCCTCAAGGGGCCGCTGGCCAATGTGCCCGAATTCCGCCGCAAGGTGCAGGAAATGGTTTCCGACGACAAGGCCCGCGCGGCCCTGCTCAACGAGCTGAACATCGACGAAAAGTAAGGAGCCCCCATGAGCCAGACTGAAAACGCGCCCGCCGCCGCTCCGGCAGCCGCAACCAGCCTGTTGGACGAAATTGTCGAAGCGACGCGCCTTAAACCCGGCGACGACGGTTTTTCCGCCACACGCGACGGCCTGCAGGCTTTTCTCAAGGAACTGGTGGCCCAGCCCTCGGACGACACCAAGGTTTCCCCCGCGCTGGTGGACAAGCTCCTCGCCGATCTCGACAAGCGCCTCAGCGCCCAGGTCAACGCCATCATGCACAACGAGCAGTTTCAGAAGCTCGAAAGCGCCTGGCGCGGCCTCAAGTACCTTGTGGACAACACCGATTTCCGCCAGAATATCAAGGTCGAATTTCTCAGCGTCAGCAAGGACGATCTGCTGACCGATTTCCAGGACGCCCCGGAAATCATGAGTTCCGGCCTGTACAAGCACATCTATACGGCGGAATACGGTCAGTTCGGCGGCCAGCCCGTGGGGGCCATCATCGGCAACTACGAATTCGGCCCCGGCCCGCAGGACATGGAGCTGCTGCAGTACATGGGTTCGGTGTCCGCCATGTCGCACGCCCCCTTTGTCGGCGCGGCAGGCAAGGAGTTCTTCGGCATTGATTCGTGGGAAGATCTGCCCAATCTCAAGGACCTCAAGTCCATTTTCGAGATGCCGCAGTATACTAAATGGCGCTCCTTCCGCGAATCCGAAGACGCCCGCTATGTGGGGCTGACCCTGCCCCGCTTCCTGCTGCGCGTGCCGTACGGCTCCAATACCGTGCCCGCCAAGAGCTTTGTCTTCGAGGAGGACGCGTCCGACAACAATAATTTCTGCTGGGGCAACACCGCGTTCGCCTTTGCCGGTCGCCTGACGGACAGTTTCGCCAAATACCGCTGGTGCGCCAACATCATCGGTCCCCAGGGCGGCGGCGCCGTCGAGAACCTGCCCATCTACACCTTTGAATCCATGGGGCAGGTGCAAACCAAGATTCCCACGGAAGTGCTCATTTCCGAACGTCGGGAATACGAGCTCTCGGAAGAGGGCTTCATTGCTCTGAGCATGCGCAAGGGCGCCGACAACGCCGCCTTCTTCTCGGCCAACTCCTGCCAGAAGGCCAAAGTGTTTCCCAATACCGCCGAAGGCAAGGCCGCGGAACTCAACTACCGGCTTTCCACCCAGCTGCCCTACATGATGATCATGAACCGCCTTGCGCATTACATCAAAGTCATACAGCGCGAGAATATCGGCACCTGGAAGGAGCGCAACGATCTTGAGCGCGAACTCAACACCTGGATCAGCCAGTATGTGACCGAAATGGACGATCCCGATCCCGTGACCCGCAGCAAGCGCCCCCTGCGCATGGCGCAGATCACCGTCAACGATGTGGCGGGCGAACCCGGCTGGTATACCGTGGGCATCATGGCCCGTCCGCACTTCAAGTATATGGGCGCCAGCTTTACCCTGTCGCTCGTAGGCAAGCTGGACAAGAGCTAAAACAGAGCATTTTCAGTTTGAAACGCTCCAGGGCGGCAGGGGCACGTAAACGAACATCCCCCGGATAACCCTCAACACGCGAGGTATAGAATCATGGCACTGACGGCTTATATGAAGGTGGAAGGCAAGTCCCAGGGCGAAATCAAGGGCGATTGCCCGCAGGGCGGCGACAAGAAGGACAAGGTGCTGGTCTACGCGGTCGAGCATCTTGTGGAAATTCCCAAGGACACGCATACCGGTCTGCCCACCGGCCAGCGCATCCATCACCCCCTGACCATTACCAAGCATCTGGATCAGGCCAGCCCCAAGCTGTACAAGGCCTGCTGCACCGGCGAACAGTGCACCGTCACCATTGACCACTACCGCATTGCCGCCGACGGCACCGAAGAAAAGTACTTCACCATCAAGCTGGAAGAAGCCATCGTGGTAAGCATGAAGAAGGAAACCCCGCTGACCTTCCTGCCCGAAAACAAGCCCTATCACGACATGGAAAGCGTCTCCTTCACCTACTCCAAGATCACCTGGACCTATAACGACGGCAACATCGAATACGTCGACGACTGGAAGAAGTAAGCCCCACAAGAACACGGGGCGCGTCCTTTCGGGCGCGCCCTTTTCCTTCTTTTCCGGCACCGGCATTCCTGCTGCTGCAATCACCTTCAACATGCTCCGGAGAAGCCATGATCGGTGTGGATATGAAAGGGCTGATCGACAAGTGCGACAGCTTTTGTCAACAAGCGCTCAACAGTGCGGCAGGCATGACCGTACATCGGGAGCATTACGAGGTCTGCTTCGAGCACTTCCTGCTCGCCTGCCTTGAAGAACCGCGCTGCGACGTCGCGCTGATGCTGGCGGCCGCAGGCGTGGATATGGGCAGCCTGCGGGCGGCCGTCAATCGGAGTCTGGAACAGTTCCGCGCAGGCAACAGCGGCCGTCCTGTATTTTCGCCCACGCTGCAGGATGTCATGGAAGCGGGCTGGCTGGTGTCGTCGGTGGATCTGGGCGGCGCACGCCTGCGTTCCGGCGGCATTCTGCTGGCCTTTGTGCGCCGTCCCAATTTTTACGCGCAGGGCGATTACACCCGTCTGCTGCGCGACGTGGAGCCGGACGCCATGCTGCGGGGCTTCGGCGAGGTGCGCGCCTCCTCCGTGGAAGAACAGGAATCGGCCCTCCCCTCCGGCCCGGCAGCCGACAGCGCAAACGCTGACGGCAAAAGCGGCCCCGCAGGAGAAGGCTTTATCGCGCGCTTCTGCGAAGATATTACGGCCAAAGCCGACGCGGGCAGGCTGGACCCGGTTTTCGGCCGGGATCAGGAAATTCGGCAAATGGTGGACATACTGGCACGCCGCCGCAAGAACAATCCCATTCTGGTAGGGGAACCGGGCGTCGGCAAAACGGCCGTCATGGAAGGGCTGGCGCTGCGCATCACGCAGGGCGATGTTCCGGAAACCCTGCGCGGCGTCACGCTGCTGGGGCTGGATATGGGGCTTCTGGAAGCGGGAGCCTCGGTCAAGGGCGAATTTGAACGCCGCCTCAAGGGCGTTCTGGACGAAATCAAGGCGTCGCCCAAGTCAATTATTCTCTTTATCGACGAAGCCCATCTGCTTGTGGGCGCGGGCAATGCCGCCGGCGGCTCGGATGCCGCCAACCTGATGAAACCCGCGCTGGCCCGCGGAGAAATTCGCACCTGCGCCGCCACCACCTGGAAAGAATACAAGAAATATTTTGAAAAGGACCCGGCGCTGGCGCGCCGTTTTCAGGTCGTCAAACTGGACGAGCCCAGCCCGGCAACCACGGCCCTGATCCTGCGCGGACTGCGCGCAGGCTATGAAAAAAGCCACGGCGTGCTGATTCGTGACGAGGCCATCGAGGCCGCCGCCGATTTCGGCGCGCGCTACATCAGCGGACGCTTTCTGCCGGACAAGGCTATCGACCTGCTGGACACGGCCTGCGCGCGCGTCAAGGTGTCGCTGGCTTCGCGCCCCGCGCCGCTGGAAGACGCCATCCGGCGTTCGCAGGCGGGGCAGCGGGAATGCGCAGCGCTGGAACGGGATCGCGACGAGGGCCTGTCCGTGGACGAACAGCGCCTTGCCGAAATCCGCCGCAGCATTGAAGAGGCCGATGCCGAAGCCGCCCGTCTGGAACAGACCTGGCAGGAAGAGCGGCGACTGGCACAGGCCCTGCTGGATGCCCGCGGAGCCCTGAACGCCCTGCGCTCTGTCTCCGAAAACACCGCAACCGCGCCGGATGCAGCGCCGGATGCAGCAAACGAAGAAGCGGCGACAGCTCCCGCAGACGCAAAACCTCAAACCGAAGAGGAAGCGCTGGAGGCTGTGCGCGCCGCCCGCGAGGCGCTGGAAGCATGGCAGGCCGGCAAACCGCTGATCAATGTGGAGGTCAACGCCGAAACTGTGGCGCGCGTTGTTGCGGACTGGACAGGAATTCCCGTGGGCAAGGTTGCCCGCGAGCAGGCCGGGCAGATGGCCCTGCTGGGCGAAACGCTGGCCCGGCGCATCAAGGGACAGGATGCGGCCCTTGCCGCCGTCACCGAAGGTATTCAGGCGGGCAAAGCGGGCCTGCGCGGGCCGCAGCAACCGCTGGGCGTCTTTCTGCTGGTAGGGCCGTCAGGCGTGGGCAAGACGGAAACCGGACTGGCGCTGGCCGACGCCCTGTTCGGCGACGAAAGCTCCATTGTCACAGTGAACATGAGCGAATTTCAGGAAAAGCACATGACGTCGCGTCTGATCGGCTCCCCTCCGGGCTATGTGGGCTACGGAGAAGGCGGCCTGCTGACCGAGGCCGTGCGCCGCAAACCGTATTCCGTAGTCCTGCTGGACGAGGCCGAAAAAGCGCATCCCGATGTGATGCAGCTCTTTTATCAGGTCTTTGACAAGGGCGTGCTGACCGACGGCGAAGGCGTGGAGGTCAGTTTCCGCAATACGGTCATCATGCTGACCTCCAATCTGGGATCGGCCATTACGCAGCAACTGTGCGCAGACGGACGCACGCCCGACGCCGCCACGCTGACAACAGCTCTGCGCCCCACGCTGTCGCGTCATTTCCAGCCTGCTCTGCTGGCGCGTATGACCATTGTCCCCTATGTGGGTCTGACACAGGAAGCCCTGCGCACCATTGCGGAACAGAAACTGACGTCCCTGGCCCGCCGCCTGCACGGCAACAACGGCATGACCCTGACCTGGGACGACGCCCTGCCCGCGGCGCTGGCCGCGCGCTGCACGGAAACAGAAACCGGCGCGCGCAATATCGATGCCGTGCTGGCAGGCTCCATCCTGCCCACGCTGTCGCGCCGAATACTGCAACGCATGACGGAAAACAGCAACGACGAAGCTGCGGAAGTCCATATGAGCGTTGCGGAAAACGGCGACATGACTATCAGCTTTGGCACCGATAACACCCACGAAGACGCGCCGGAAGCGGACGCAGCATCCAACGAGGAAACCGCAACGCAATAACGCAACAATAACGCAAAACAGCAAAAAGGCGAGGGGCCGATGCTTTCGTTTGAGAGCATCGGCCCCTTATTCATGCAAGGAACATCCCCTTCAAGACCTCCCCTTTCCCAACCTGTTGTCTGCGCTCCATGTCACAGGAGCAATGCCTAACGGGGAAGTGCCGGGGGCACGGAATCATTCTTAGGTATCTTATTCAAACTGCATGATATTCTTTAATTTTTTAAGAAGTTCATAACGCAGATTTTCATCCTGAAGGCCAAAATAGATATTAGCAGTCAGGTAGTCGCTCCAGTTTCCGGCATCGAAACGGATACCGGCCATTTTCACGGCAAGCATGGTCTTTTTCCGTGCACAGGCCTGCAAGGCATCTGTGAGCTGAATCTCGCCGCCATGACCGGGCTCCACCTTATCCAGATAATCAAAAATATCCGGGAACAGAGCATATCTGCCAACCACGGCAAGACGGGAAGGCGCTTTTTCCACGGAGGGTTTCTCCACCATATCCCGCACACGGTAGACGCCGGGGGAGACCTCTTCGCCATCGATGATGCCGTATTTGCTGACTTCGTCTCGCGGGACCTCCATCACTCCGACAACCGACGTACTTTCGGCCTGCGCCACATCAATGAGCTGACGGAGGCCGGGGACGCTGCCAAACATGATATCATCGCCCAGCATGACGGCAAAGGGTTCATTGCCTACAAGCTTTCGGGCGCACAGAACGGCGTGCCCCAGACCGCGCTGCTGCTTTTGCCTGACAGACATTATGTCGACCATTTCGGCCACCTGGCGGATCTCCGCCAGCTTGTCATGCTTGCCGCCGCGCTGCAGGACAGCTTCAAGCTGCATGTTATAGTCAAAGTAGTCTTCAATGACGCTCTTATCCCTGTTGGTAACGAAAATGGCGCTGCTTATTCCGGAACGCAGGGCCTCTTCCATCACGTACTGGATGACAGGTCTGTTATAGATGGGCAGCATTTCTTTGGGGATGTTCTTGCTGGCAGGCAAAGAACGCGTCCCCCAACCGGCCACAGGGATGACGACTTTGCGGAATGGTTGCATCATAGTCTTCCGGCAGAGTTACGTGTTCAGAATGAGATGACGACCGCTTGTATGCCAGCTCCAGGCATCACGAATAATTTCGTCCACCGAGGAACGCCGCACAGTCCAGTTCAGGAGTTTCCGGGCGCTGCTGCCGTCAGCCACCAGCACCGGGGGATCTCCCGCACGGCGAGGACCTGTTTCATAGCTCAGGGACTGACCAGTTACCTGTTCCGCAGCCTGAAGAATCTCGCGCACGGAGATGCCTGTTCCAGTACCCAGATTAAGGGAAATTCCCTGCCCTGCTTCTCCTCGGCACAGACGCTCCGCAGCCAGAACATGCGCTGCCGCCAGATCCGTAACATGGATGTAGTCCCGGATGCATGTTCCGTCAGGCGTGGGGTAGTCGTCCCCCATAATGCGGAAATCCGCCAGCTCTCCGGTCATGGCCATAAGCACACGCGGGATGAGATGGGTTTCCGGCATGTGACATTCGCCGCATTCGCCTTCGGGATCGGCACCCGCCGCGTTGAAATAGCGCAGGGCCGTCCACGAGAGCCCATAAGCGCGGGCAAAGTCTGCCAGCATCCATTCCATAAACAGCTTTGTTTCGCCGTAGGGATTGATGGGTGCCGTGGTCATGTCTTCCGTTATGGGGCAGCGTTCGGGAATGCCGTACACGGCGGCCGTGCTGGAAACGACGATGTTGCGCACGCCCGTCTCCCGCATGGATTCGAGGATGCTCAAGGTCCCGGCGACATTGTTATGGATGTACTTCCCAGGATTGCTTACGGACTCTCCCACCTGCGAAAAGGCCGCAAAATGGATGATGCCGTCTGGCTGCCATGCGCGCAGACAGGCTTTCAGGCGCTCGGTATCAAGGATGTCTCCCTCCACCAAATCGCCCCATTTGACAAGATCGCGAAAACCGGTGGAAAGATTGTCGTAGACGCGCACCTCATGCCCGGCCAGTGCCAGAGCCTTGCAGGTATGACTGCCGATATACCCGGCGCCGCCTGTGACGAGAATCTTCATAGCTATACTCCCGCTGGACGAATTCTTGTTTCAAACACGTTCAGGGCGTCGGCAATGGCCTTATCCATATCCCAGTAGCGGTAGGCCCCCAGACGACCGCCGAGAATAAGGTTTGGCATCCGGGCCGCCTCTTCCGCATACTTTGCGTATATTTCGTTATTACGCGCATTGTTCACGGGATAGTAGGCCTCGTCTCCCTGCCGGTATGTCTTGGAATATTCGCGGCAGATGACTGTCTTGTCCAGCGCAAAGGGCTCGGCTCGTTCAGGATGATAATGTTTGAACTCGTGCACGCGGGTGAAGGGCACGTCCACATCCGCATAGTTCATCACCGCGGTGCCTTGATAATCCCGCACAGGAAGAGTTTCCCACTCGAAGCGCAGGGAACGCCATTCCAGCTCTCCATATTTGTACTGAAAAAGCTGATCCGGCATGCCGGTATAGATCACCGTGCAGTCCGCGGGGAGTTGCTGCCTGACGCTTTCAAACTCGCAGTTCAGCTTCACAGTAATAAGGGGATTGTCCAGCATGCGCTTAAAGATGCTGAAATAACCGTCCTTCGGCACGCCCTGCCAGGTATCGCTGAAGTAGTTGGCGTTGTAATTGGTGCGGAACGGCAGACGATTGATAATGGACGCCGGCAGCTCGCGGGGATCATGCTCCCACTGCTTGTGCGTATATCCTCTGATGAACGCCTCGTACAAAGGGCGGCCAATAAGGGAGATGGCCTTTTCTTCCAGATTCTTCGGCTCGGCAATGAAGTCGCGGGCAATTTCCGCTTCGAGGAAAGCCGCCGCTTCCGCGGGTCGGAGGTTCTTTCCATAAAAGGCATTAATGGTGCTCAGGTTGATGGGCATGGTATAAACCTTGCCATTGTGGGTAATGAACACCTTATGCTGATAGCCGGTGAACTCTCCGAACAGGTTGATATACTCCCAGACCTGCGGCAGGGACGTATGGAAGATGTGCGAGCCGTAACGATGACATTCAATGCCCGTTTCCTCGTCCAGCGAGGAATGGCAATTGCCGCCGATGTGGTCGCGCCTGTCGATGATGGTGACAGGTTCCTTCAAAACTGTCGCTATGCGCTCGGCAAGGGTCGCGCCCCAGAAGCCTGCGCCGATGATGAGGTATGACAAAGTTTCTCCTCTTAGAGCAAATCAACTTTGAGATGTAAAAAATATCCTTATCTACCCGCTATGAAAATGGCGCGCTGGAAAATACAAACGGCAACGATTGTAGCATATGAATCGGGAGTTGTCTCTCATCTCAAAATTGAATTGCTCTAATCACTCAGATTTATTTTTGTAAAGCCAGTCAATTACTTCTGTCAATTTATATGCATCGAAGCCTAGATTGATTAATTTTTTATAAATTGTATTCTCATCGACAAAGTCGATGACAAGAACAACGGTCTCTTTACTGATATTTGAAAAGTCTGTAATCTTATCATTATGATCTGCTTTGTATTTTACATCAAAAAATCCAATAACGTTTATTTTTTGCTGTGAACATTGTTTGCGTATATATGTATATGCATCATTATGCCCATATATTATAATTGTATTGATATTTTTAGCTGTAAAAAAATCACTTATATCTATATTATCTTTGTAGACAGCAGTCAAAAAATAATATAGATTTTCAAGTAATGTGTTTTTTCTTTTGATAATTTTGTTCGCTTTTGCAGCAGATAGTATACTCTTTTCAAGAGCGCCAAAATATTTTTTTGCATATAATTCTTCAGTATCTTTGCGCAGTGCATTTAGCGCTTTTTCCTCTTCATCTCTAGGCATGTTTTTAGTGATAATATTAATAGATTCAAGGCCATAATCATAATATTCTTGAGTGAAATGCAACAATCCTTTTTTTAATGGATGATATGCATCACAGACGACATTTTTAGGCATATAAACAACATGACATCCTTGCAGTTCTTTTCTTGCAACAGAAAAACAGAATTCGATGAATTCATTTTGTAGATAAGCCTTTCGTACTGCAGCGGGATCAAAGCTTGAAATGCTTTCTTTTTTGCTATCATATAGCAGTGTTGAATTTTTTATTTCAAACAAAATTATTTTATCAATATCATAGAGCGATTTTATTTTTTTACAATATGCGATTGTACGATTCTTTATTTCGGCTGTACTGAGAAAGTTGAAAGGTTTTGTTTGTATAATTGGTGGAAATAATCCCTTGGAAGACATTCTATCATATAAGGGACGATAACCGCCAAAACAATATTGCCCATTCTCAAGGATATAATAATCAACACGTGCTAACCCCATATCAATTAGTATATAATCTGAATTTTTGCTTTCAATATAATCAAATACAGTTCTATTTACATTAAATAGAATGCTTCTCTTGATAAAGTTGCTTACGATATCAGAAGTATCTATTTTGTTGTATCTATCAATATTTACAGGGATTCCATTTTCATAGATAAAGAGAGGGGGGAAAGAGTTTACGTACTGATTTATCTTATATCCTCCATCATTTGGATGATGAGAAAAAATATCTCGCAAAACACAAATTCCCAAGATATTAAAGCTCGTTGTCATTATATTTACCTCCATAAGTTATTTCCATGTCCTCAGGGGGGAATTTTTCTACGTACTATATTCATCTACTTTACAGCTCTATTTATATATTCATCCATCAAGCTCCAAAACCAGCTATTTATATTGGAGACATGGTATCCGAGTTGTTTAGCCTTATCCATGTTCAAGGAGAATGTTTTCTCATTGAATTCATGGAAAGGAGACTTCGTACCGTTTTTAGTATCAATGATAGCGGTTTTACCCGTTTTTTCCTCAATATACTTCAGGATCATGTCAATAGTCACCATCCCTTCGCTAGCCAAGTTGATAGGACCGTTGAAGTCTTGAGCTGCGATCCAGGGGAGAAATGAGCCTACCTCAGTATCACGAATGAAAGTGAAACCTCGCGATACGTCGTCAATATTCATAGCCTCCTGCTTGACGATGCTCTTGCAGTAGTAGAAGAGGCGATCGGTTTTAGTCACGTAGGGGATACGCACGGTTGTTACCGGCAAATTCTTGAAATACTGATACGCTACAGCCTCAGCCAGCCTCTTTCCCTTTACGTAACCTACGCTTACACCACGGATTTCTACCTGCAAGTTATAGGGATTGAAGTATTCTTCCCTCATATCCGGTATCATGTTCTCGTAGGTTTCCATTGAGGAAAGCTGAATATACTTGCCGCACTTTACATGAGAAAGTACGTTATTGGCATATAATGAACAGTAGGCAAGATTATCAAAGACTACATCGAAGTATTTACCAGATAATGCAGCCTTTACACTTGCTTCATTGGAAACATCCATAAACAGACGTTCCACATACATGCCAAAACTATCTCGCTTACGACCGCGCGTAGCAATGGTAACATTATTACCAAGGGCAATCAGTTCTTTGACAAGCTGCACGCCCATAAAACGCGTTCCACCAATGACTAGAACTTTACGGCCACTGATAGGAGCCCTGGCCGGGCGAGTCAACGCTGCATATTCGGGGCGACCGCAGCTTTCCAAACCGCTGGCCATGCCATCTCGACTCCAGGCTACATCTTCCTTCACTTTTATCGCGGGATTACCGGCAATAGTACAGTTATTCGGGAAGATTCCCTTCACCACACTGCGGGCTCCTACAATGCTTCCGCTGCCAATATTGGTGCCATGCATGAGGAATGCCTGCTTGCCAACCCAGACATGCTCCCCTAACACTAGGAGATTGGATGGATGGTACGAGCCGCTCATCTTGCGATTGGTACACTCACCGGACTTGACATCAAAGACGGCATGTCCGTCCCCAGCCCACAGCTCGTTTTCAAAAGAAAACATGCAGTCACGGCCAATGATGGCTTTTTTCCCCATATTGACATGCAAACCAAAGTTGGAGGTAGCCGTACAGTGATCGCCGATGATAGCCGTAGCCGGAGTATAAAAGCGAAATAGTCCTCCTAAGCGGAAAGAGCAGTCATTGCCGATTTTCAGCAAAGAGCCGTACTCAAAGCCGCGCGACTCGATTTGCGTAGGAGCATTGAAGGAAACCCTTTCACCGATATCGATACGTGAGTTTGCGCAAAGATCAAAGGTCAGGAATCGCGCACTCACCATATCCCTGCCAAACATGATATGGTTATTGAAACCGCGGAAGATAACCTTGCCAACTGTAGAGCGGAATCCTTCGATAGTATTACCAAAGGCGTCGGAGTAATTGCCCTTGGAGAGATCCAGGTTCTCCAGTACAATGGGTTTGAAACGACGGAATACGAAATCCCGCTTTTCCAGGTAGCCATACGAGGACAGGAGCTTATACACACCGTCATCATAAGCCTTATCGAGTGAAACAAGATAATAATCGTCACTCTTGCCTTTGAGCACTGCAATATCTTCTACACGGCCTTTGCGTATGCTTTCGCGCCGCATGGTGACGCCGAAGGCCACGGAACGTCCAAAATAACGCTGCAATATCTTTTCAAACTTGTTGGATCGTACCCATGTTACAATCTTACGACCGCGGCAGTTCTCGGCTGCAAATTTCGCAATAAGATAGAATTCCTGATCCGCAGGAGGCACAAGTTTTGATAATTCGATGAACTCCTGTTCATATACGCGATTGTTAAGACAGGCTGCCTGTAATGTATCAAGATTCATCTTTTTGAAATTCTTGAAGAACATATCCCGGTTCTTATTCATGGGATAGGAGTGCTCAAGACTGCGATTCCCCATAATGGCAGTAGCTAGCGGAGCCTCCTTCACCATTGCCATGGTAGGCTTAAGCTTTTTAAAGAAATCTTCCCCCTTTTGGTTGTTAACCAGAACAAGCGAAGTTCCTTTATTATCGTTCAGGGAGGGATCAAAGGTGCCGATTTTCCAGAAGTCACCAATAGTCAGATCGCCCTGACGGGGCATGCGGTTTGAAGTACAGTCAGCGCAAGCCAGATTTTTGGCTAAACTTTGCAAATAGGAGCGGAAATAGGGATCTGTCTCCAGCGGCTTGGAGTATTTTGTGTCGTCATCAAACCAAGCGTTAACGCCCGCATGCCATCCCCAGGGCTCTTTAGCCTTGAATTCCAAACGGGTGATTTTTTTCCCACCCAGAACTTCTTGATGATACTTTTCAAATACTTTTGAAGATGTGATGCCGTGGCAGACAAGATCCATCGTGACCAGATTGTCATAGTCCTTACCCAGGGCGGAATAAAGGCCGGCAACCTGACAGGGCATTCCCGTAAACAGCACCAGTCTTCCCTGTTCCAATAATTCTTTGATTCGAGGATAAGAGGGAGCTGAGTTACTCTGCATATATTTTGAGCCCCGGATGCGTTCAAGGCTCTCTTTATCTTCAACTATAATATGCTCGACTTCAAAATTTTCTTTGTAGGCAGCTCCACAAACTGCACCATTATGTTTCAATATATATTCAGCCGCTACGGTAAACATCCCCCCGGAAGAGCTTATCTTACGAATAGCATCAGGCGCCATCATTGCATAGCAGCCGGGATTAGAATTATTTTTATATTGAGGATGCAATGCTGGGCAATGTTTTGCACAAAGACCGCAATCAACGCATGTGGCTGCTTCGATAACAGGACGCAAAAAACCGAACTCGTCCGGCTTCATTTCAATAGAATGTACGGGACAAACCGCAGAGCATGTGCCGCATCCTGTGCATGCCCGTTGCACATTCAGGACATGGAGCACATTGCGGGTCAGTTTTCGACCGTCTACATTTACAAGATCCCCGCCTATCCCTTTTAGTGCGTCGTTCAACCATTCCCGACAGCGGATGCGATCATTATCCAGGATGGAGTTGACTTGAGTGTAGTCAACTGACAGCATGAATTTTTCTTCTTTGAGCTCCTTGACGGGATCCATGACGAGACGATCTGTCAAATTCAAAAGGTTAGCAATGGAGCGGAAGCGTGAATACCCCCGATGCTTGTTAGGCAGGGGAAGAAATTGTTTGTTGAACAGCAGAGAGAAGCACATTCCGTGGAAGGAATCAGTGAGTACATAAGAAGCATTCTTAAAGAAATACAGCCAATCATAAACTTCAAGTTTTGTTCGGACACAGTCGTCCATATTCAACATCTTTCGATTTACTTCCGCATTGTTACCAAAACCATCCAGCATAATGACAGGGCGCAGGCCTAAGCGCTTGGACATATGCAGCAACAAGGCTTTCTTTTCTGGTGTCGCATCTAAAATATAGGCCAGCATGTAGGGAGCTGCTTCTTTGAAACGACTACGCTCGGCAAAGGCTGCATAGTCGTCAGGAGAAGCAAGAAATACAGGATCCAAGACCCGCGTAGCATCTACATGATATACGTCGCGACAAAGACGAACGCCATCATCTTCGCGTACGGCAATGGCATCGAAACGCTTCATCAGGCGGGAAATAAGAATCCGCTCTTCTTCTGGGGCGAAGTCGGTTCCATGACCAAACGAAGCTGCGTAGGCAACTTTCTTTTTGTCATCATCTGCAAAGTCAAGATAGAAAGTTTTACCAAAAGCGCGGCTGATTCCATAGTTCCAGACCTGGTCCGAGCCAATGATAAAACCATCGCACAAATTATTCAGCTCGTACTGCCGATCCAGTGGCCGTGTGCCGCTGGTCTGGAAATGTTCGTTGGCAAAACGGCGGGCATGAGTATCACGACGCTCAAAATCATCGTCGGCTGCCCCCGGTTTTTCAATCATCAAAGGAGATAGTCCCATTTTTTTCAGCGTTGACTGCAACGCATAATATGTGAGCACGCTACCATAATTGAGACCATACCATACGCCCAGAACGCCGATATCAAACTTCTTATGCATTGCAATAGAGCTATTATTTGTGTTCATTACTATCCCCTAATAAGTCTTTTTATTAGTTTCCAAACTGTTGTTTCCAAAAAACACTGCTACGCTGCTGTTTCATGCTAGAGGCATATATTTTTTTTAATTTTTTAAACGACACACACATCAAAAGACTTGTTTTTATAAAACAGAATAAATTTTTAAAGAACAGTATCGGCATCCTGTTTAGAATAGTCTTTTTGAGTGTAAGTTCATCAATCATAATAACTTGATCGCGCATGTAAACTCGATTTTTATTAGGCATCATCCATTTATAAACCATATCCTTGGGAGTGTGCCTGATAAAACAGCGCGGCAGCAGATGGCCATTCAGGCTTACTTTACGAAGAAAGGCAGGAAAGAGCTTAGTTTTGATATTTTTGTCTGCAAGAGTAAGCTGTTCCTTTTCTTCCAGCGTGTAGGACACGCTTTGCTCGCAGGCCGAAAGATCTTTTATTTTTTTGAGAATCTCCACGGGAACCATGTTTTTTTCCCAAAAGGAGGGTCCTTCAAGCACATGGTTTATGGCCATATTCAGGCAAGCTGCAGTGCCATAAAGGTAAGAATTGTTGTAGGAGGAAAAATGCTTCCATAGCATTTTTAAGATCTTCATGGGGGAACAGTTCAATTCGGGAATCGTCAGGTGATGGACAATATGACTGCGAATAAAAAGATAGACAGTCATGGCGTTTTCCTTGGTCTTGAAATCCTGCTGCCAGCAGGAAACGCCATTAAGGGATATCACCTTAAAATCATTAGAGTAGGAAAAATCGATATCATCCCCTCTGACAAAAAAAGGCAGAGAGTAGTTTTTGGCTTCAGCCACGGGGAAGAAAAAGAACCACCACGCGCCATAGATGCGCCTGTTAGTCTCCTTTTCGTTCTCTACAAGGCGTTCGGCATCTCGCAAATCGAATCCATGCTTCAGAGGATGGCATCCGCCATCAAACCAGGCACCGTTTTCCCACTGCTGGAACTGAATGTTCTCAAAGAGCATAGCCCCGCTCAAAGAGGTCTTGGGATCCAGAGCGTGGCGCATGAAGGACATGCTGCGGAAGATGGAACTTGCCTCACAACTGGCGTCGTCGTCCATGAACAGGCAGTGAGTATGACGTCCGGTTTCCTGGTAATGGATCAGGCTGCGGGTAAAGCCGCCCGTTCCCCCAAGGTTCTTGTTGGGGATCAGGGTTGCTCCTTTTACATCTTCCGGCGACAGGGTCTGCCCGTTATCAACGACAGTGATATCAATTAATGTGCTGTAGAGCGGGTGAGCGGCAATAGCCGTGCTCAAGCGTCTCACAGCGGCTTTGACTGCCGCTTCTCGCTTAAAGGTCGTAATGCCTATTCCCAGCTTTACCGGCTGTGTTTCCGGATCTGAAGACAGCCAGCCGCCGCCGAACAGCATACTGCTCTTACGGGCAAAAATGCGTATGCCCACTAGCCCCGTCTCAGGATAGTTGCCCACAGGCAGCTCGAACGTATCGCGCTCCGATGCTGCTACGGAATAACAATACAGATTTCGTTCTCCGTGCTCATCCTTATGGACTATGCAGATATCCGCATCGCCTGAGAAATCGATATAAGCAGATATATTGCGTATATTTGTATATTTTCCCCATTTACAGGCGCTGAAGGCATTGAAATAGGTAAGGAGATCAACCGAAGTATCCTTGCCCATATGGACACAAGAATCTTCAAAGCTATAATAAATATTTGATCCTGAAAATTTATAGTAGATCTGTTCCTCGCAGCACAAATCAAGCGTCGGAGAAATAAAATTATAAAGGATCGTATCTGAATCTATTGGTTGAGAGGCTCTGGTAATAACATCGCGCGACAAAGCGCTTTCATCCAATCCAAGAAAGCTGATTTCGAGCGTGCCGTCGTCAAACGCTGTCAAATCCAAAGAGAGCTCCGCGGCACCCCAATCACTGGCCGACAGCCTGCGCTCGCACAGCCAGGTAAAGCTGTAGCCCGGACGAGCCAGACCAATCTTCATTTCGAGCGAACCTTTGAACAAGAACGCGATGAGCGGATTGTTTCCCTCCTGCTGCTTCAATGTCGCAACTGAAATATTCGATGTAAAAAATCTATTCAGGTTTATCCAGCATCCTTTGGGAATATAGATGCCATCCCCCCCGAAATTATCGTCATTACAGCATATATCGATATAGTTAAAAATAAGCATCATGACCTCTTTGTAAGTTGCATTGAATGAGTCTGATTGTTCCGTATAGAGCAGCCGCAGTGAGCCTGATAGCTTTTAGAGACTGTAATCCGTAGGCCGTTTTCTCCCCCGGATACGCAGTCCATTGCGATGCCCAGCGCTCCCCCACCTGAAGGAAGGGAGCGACAGTATGACGACGCCGCAGAAAGAAAGGAACGAGGCCTCCCCCGAACGTCAAAAAAACCCCCAGCATGGGAAGCAGATTATGCAGCAGGGGTTTCTCTGGGATCTGCTGCGAGGAAAAAGAAACTTTTTCTCTTATGTTGCTCCAGTACCGTTGCTGCGCCTCTACGCGGGCAACAAGCTGACTACCTTCACGCGGTACGTGAACAAAATCCATAAAATCCTTAATGGCTAGAAGAGTCAGGGCAGCACGTTCGTAGTCGTTGGCGGCGAGACATCGAGCCATTTTCCTAAAAAAAGTTTTTATAAGCTGATACCGCCAGCCTTTCATATGAGCTGAGCAGCGCAAGGCATAGTTGCGCAGACTTAGATATTCTCGCAGGGGACTTGACTTGCTTTCAAAAGAAGGATGCCAGACGCAGATACCGTTCAGAAAGAGTGGCGTTTTCTTGATGCGCAGAGCGAACTCCATATCGTCTCCGCGAAAAAAATAAGGAGCCGGGTATCCATGCCGCATAAAGGTGCCAATGGGAAAAAGACAGTACCACCAAGCCGCATAAGGATAGGGGACCTGCCCCTCGGCGCAGCGCAGCTGACGACACGTTTCATGGGCTTCAGCCAGGAAATTCCTGCACGTTTCCGGCGCATCCAAAAAAGTCGCCCCGCTCAGGCAGCGGCGATGCAGGTGCCTATTGAGAGCCTCAATGGCAGCATGGCAATAGGTTGGCTGCTCTCTGGTAAACATGGTGCCGGAAATTGGATTTCCACACAGTTCGTCGCGCAGGCAACGTAGCAAGGCGACTGTACGAAACCAGCTTTCTTCATGGATGAGGGCATCATCATCCATGAAAAGAATGTGCGTAAAGCCACCTCGCTCGACGGCAAGGCGGACACCTTGGGCAAAACCGCCGGATCCGCCCAAATTTTCTTTATTATTAATAACTGTTATATTTTTTTGCTGATATCCAGAAATGACATCCTTGTCTTCATACTTATTATTTATAACAACAAGATGTGACTTCTCACCAAAATAGTTATCACTCTTACAGGCCAACGCATAAGTACAAATAAGACTATTTACATCATCAACTCTATTATAAGTTGTCGATACAATAGCAATATTTATATCTCTTTTGTCGCATTCAGAATCAAGCGTATAGAATGCCCTTTCTATATTAAAACATCCTTCCTCATTACATTCCCATGCCATAAAGAAAAAATCATATTCCCCTTCAAGGGGGATATCCCATCTAAAAGAAACCTTAGAACTATCGACATAGCAAGATGAGACTTTGATTGGAATATAATTGTCACCAAGATGGGAACCTTCAGACATTGGATGAAGGCCATATAAAATAAGAGAACCAACACCTTTGCATATAACATGTAAGGACATCCTGCTGCCGCCAGTCAAATCCTTCCATCGTGCGTAATGAAATATATTCATATACGTATCGGTAGAATATATTTTAAGCGCAGTTCCAGGTTCAGATATTCGTATAAAAAGATTCTCTGTATCCTGCCTGCCATTGAGAACAACATTCTGAATACAGAGAGAATGCTGGCTATGCAGAGGCATTACTCATCCTTAAAGAAGCTCAAAGGAACGCATTCGAGAAACTTAAAGTTTGCTCGCAAAAGACACTCATCGACCGGCACACTGTCGAAGATTTCTTGGGTGATAAATAGCCTAAACAGATTTTTTTGGCAACACCCATCTTATTTATTTTCTTATACAAAAAACAGTAAATAAAATCAGTAACATATCGCGATTATTTGAGAATGGATCGAGAATTTAAGACATTCATCGACAGTGTGCCTGTCAAAACATTTCCACTTTGCATTCGACGTCAGGAGTTATTTAAAAATCAAAAATATAAAAGAGATACAGAAAAAAATATTATTTTCCTGATACTCAACAAAAAGATATTAACGACTCTTCTGATTCAGAAGAATCAGTCAAAAATCACTGTAAGTGCGAAAGCAGGCTCCACCTCATCTGTCACAATGACAAAGTTAAGCAGCAGCTCCATAGAAAACGCCGCACACAGCAACTACAATGAAATAATACTAACAACAAAAACATTCTTTTATTAGCATTCACGATATACTTATCAGCCTAACTTAGATATTTTTATAACATTGACATATCATGGAGGGATTATGAAAATATTAGTTATGGCTGGGACAAGACCGGAAGCAATTAAACTCGCCCCTGTTATCCACGAGCTTCGCAAGCATACAAACATTACAACGGTTGTATGCAACACCGGTCAACATAGGGAAATGATAAAACAGGCTTTCGATGACTTTAATATTATTCCAGATCTACATCTTGATATTATGACGGAAAAGCAGACGCTTTCGTCGTTATCCGCACGTCTGTTTGAAAAAACTGAAGAGACGTTCAAAAAAGAGTCTCCTGACTGGATTCTTGTCCAAGGGGATACGACCACAGTCATGGTCAGTGCCATGTGCGCCTTCTATCGTGATATCCGCATTGGTCATATAGAAGCTGGACTTCGCAGTTTCAATAAGTGGGCGCCTTTTCCCGAAGAAATTAATCGAGAGATTGTCAGCAAGATCGCAGATCTGCATTTTGCTCCCACCAAAATAGCTTATGCAAATCTCATTCGCGAAGGAATTGAGCCTGATGCTGTTTTTGTCACCGGGAACACTGTTATTGACGCTCTCTACTGGATTCAGGACAAAATAGAAGGACAAGAGGCCCAGCTTCTAGATCCGCGTATCCTGAAAGCCAAGCAGGAAGGCAAACGCATTGTTCTTGTTACAGGACACCGGCGAGAAAATTTTGGGCACAGCTTCATTGAAATTTGTCAGGCAATACAAGAAATTGCTAATCTTTATACGGATGTAGTCTTTGTATATCCAGTGCACCTCAATCCTCAGGTGCAACAGCCTGTCATGGAAATTCTAGGGGATCATCCACGCATTATTCTGTTGTCACCCCTTTCCTATATGCCGTTCATGGCTCTGCTGAAAAGTGCCTATATGGTGCTCACTGACTCTGGAGGAATCCAGGAGGAAGCTCCAGCTCTCGGCAAGCCAGTTCTCGTTATGCGCGATGTGACTGAACGCCCTGAAGGCGTCAAGGCTGGTGTATCCAAGCTGGTCGGGCCGCATAAAGAGGCGATTGTAAAGCATGCTGTCCGTCTGCTCGATGACGAAAAAGCGTATATGAGCATGGCCCACGCTGAGAATCCTTACGGCGATGGGCATGCCTCTGCCCGAATTATAGACGCCCTTCTCAACCTTTAACAACTACTTTGAGGTTATCCTCATGAAAGTTTCCGTTTTTGGCCTCGGCTATATTGGCCTTCCCACGGCAACCATGTTTGCCGCTCACGGCGCACAGGTTATCGGCGTCGACGTCAACAAACACGCCGTCGATACCATCAATCAAGGAAAGATTCATATTATTGAGCCTGGCCTTGCCGAAGTTGTCAAAAGAGTAGTAGATGAAGGGCATTTAAAGGCATCACTTACGCCGGAGAAAGCCGACGCATTCCTGATTGCCGTACCTACCCCCTTCATGGGCGACCATGAGGCCGACCTTAGCTATATCAAGTCAGCAGCCACGGCACTTGCTCCGGTGCTGGAAAAGGGCAATACTATCATTCTGGAGTCAACTTCCCCCGTAGGAGCAACAGAAACTTTGCTCGGCTGGCTAAAGGAGTTGCGTCCCGACCTCTCCTTTGCCAGCGAAAACTCTGAAGAATGCGACATCTATGTGGCCTACTGCCCCGAACGAGTGCTCCCTGGTCAGGTCATGCACGAACTGATTGAAAATGATCGTATTATCGGCGGAATAAATAAAATTTCTGCGGAAAAGTCCCGGGAGGTGTATAGCATTTTCGTCAAGGGAGAACTGCTGGTTACCAATGCTAGGACAGCGGAAATGTCCAAGCTTACGGAGAATGCCTTCCGCGATGTAAATATTGCCTTTGCCAACGAACTTTCCCTGATTTGCGATCGACTTAACATCAACGTCTGGGAATTGATTGAACTGGCCAATCATCATCCTCGCGTGAATATCCTCCAGCCCGGACCGGGCGTCGGCGGGCACTGTATTGCTGTAGATCCTTGGTTCATCGTGAGCAAGACGCCCGATCTTGCTCGCATCGTCAATACGGCGCGTCTGACTAACGACGGCAAGCCGGAGTGGGTCAAAAACAAGGTGCGTGAAGCTGTTCTCAAGCTCGCACAGAGCGGACGCGACGTAAAAAGCCTGCGGATAGCCTGTCTTGGACTTGCCTTCAAGCCGGATATCGATGATCTACGTGAAAGTCCTTCTCTGCATATCACCCGCGATCTGGCTGGAGAATTCCCGGGACAGCTTATAGCTGTAGAACCAAATGTCACGGCTCTGCCACAGACCCTTGAAGGAACCGGCGTGCGCCTAGTTGATTTGGAGGAAGCCATGACGGCGGATGTCATCGTCCTTCTGGTGCGGCACAAGGAATTCCGCGCTGCTCGTCCCCAAACGCTTCCCTCAACGCAACTGCTCATTGATACGACAGGCATCTGGACATATCCGCAGCAAAACTGATTCGTTCAGACGACATCGGGAGAATCAGCATCCCTCCAGCTAACGAAAGAGACGATTTACAAAGTGCGGGCGTCTGCGCAATACGCAGGCGCCCTTGTCGATGTCCTATTCTGCCGAACCTTCCTTTGCCACAGCAGACAGACCACAGGTGAATTTTTCATGAGCGATGATACACGGCACCCCGATCTCCTTGCCGCAGACACAGTACAGGAGGCTGAGCCCTCCGATTCCCCCATCTTCGATCCAAAAGAAGACAACCACGTCCAAGATATCCCTGCAGACAAAGACGCCCTGATTGCCCAACTATATGCGGATTTACGTGAAAGCCGTCGTAGGTGCGATCTGGCTGTCGATGCTTGGCAGACTCTGCAGGAGGAACGCCAGCAGCTGCTCGCTCAGATCGACAAAATGACAACGAACTACGCAGGGATGAAGGGACGGGAAAAACGCTGGAAAGCCGAAAAAAAAGAGCTGGAAAGCCGCCTGCGTCATGTCGAGGCATCCTTGGAAAAAATGACGGCAAATTTCCTCGGTATGAAGGGACGGGAGCAGCAGTGGCTGGCACGCGAAAATTCGACCCAAAATACTATCAGCTTCCAGCTTGGCGCCAGTATCCTTAATGCCGGTAAATCCTGGCGGGGCTTTTTCGCCCTTCCCGGCGAACTCCTGCGCATCAGGAAGGAAGCCCGTAAACGCCGTACAGCCCGCCAGCTTCAACAGAAAGTCGCTCGACAAACCTCGCCCTCGTCCAAAGTCGTACGTCCGTGGAACTTCAAAAAGCCCGCAGGCTCCAGGCTGCGCGTAGCAGCCATCATGGATGAATTTACCTGCCGCTGCTATGCTCCAGAATGCGAACTTCTGGAGCTGCTGCCCGATACGTGGCAGCAGCAGATGGAGGAATTTCGCCCGGACGTTCTCTTCGTCGAATCAGCCTGGCAAGGTAAGGATGAAGCCTGGAAACAAAAGCTTAGTAACTTTAGCGAAACCATACAACAGCTACTGGACTGGTGCCGGAAGGCAGGTATCCCCTCTCTGCTCTGGAACAAGGAAGATCCAGGACACTACAGCTCTTTTCTGCCGCTGGCCCGGGCCGTAGATGCGGTTTTCACGACGGATATTGACTGTATTCCGCTCTACAAACGGGATCTTGGTCATGATCACGTCTATCTGCTGCCTTTTGCTGCACAGCCAACCATACACAACCCCGTAGAAAAGTACGACCGCCAGCACAAATTCTGCTTTGCGGGCTCTTATTATCTGCGTTATCCGGAGCGTCAGCGGGATTTTGCCATGCTTATGGAGGCTCTGGAACACCATGCGGGCATCGATATTTATGATCGCAATTTTGATAATCAGCACCCGCACTATACTTTCCCAGAGACTTATCGCCCCTATATTCTTGGCAAGTTGCCATACGAGGAGATTGATCGCGCCTATAAAGGCTATGACTTCGGTATCAATATGAATACTGGGAAACAGTCACAGTCCATGTTTGCACGCCGTGTGTATGAGATGGCTGCGTCCAACACAGTTGTTGTATCAAACTTTTCACGCGGTATGCGCAACTTTTTCGGAGATCTTGTTATTTCCGGTGATGACAGGCGAGAAATCGAGCGACGCCTACTCCCGATACTTCGGGACAAGCTCAGCTATCGCAAGTTGCGCCTGCGAGCCCTGCGACATGTGCTTTCTCAGCACACCTATCGCCGGCGGATGGAATACATTCGGGAAAAAATCTGGAATCAGTCTCCAGCATCAGAACCGCTGGTTTGCCTTATTGCGCCCGCAGCCAATGCAGAGGAAGCGACTCTTCAGATCGAACACTTTCGTCGCCAGGACTACGTCCACAAAGAACTCTGGATGGTAGGGCCTGTTGCCGATCTAGTTTGCGATCTCTCGTCTGAGATTCATATCGTCCCGGATATGGCTGCCTGCCGTGAAGCCCTAGCAACAGTCAAGGCAGATTTTCTTGGCTTGCTGCGCCCGGAACACTGGTACGGATCGGGCTATTTGACGGATCTAATTCTCACAAATGAATATTGCTCAGAAAATATTTTTGGCAAGGCTGCGCGTTATGCTGCTGTCGATGGAACGGTTACTCTGCTAGAGGATGGTCAGCAATACCGAAATAGCGACAGCATGCCGCTCTGGGCTTCGGTCTGCCGCGCATCTTTCAGCGATCTGTTCTGGAAAGCCCTAGAAACCGACCAAGAAGAGATTATTGGTAACTGTTTTGCTATCGACGAATTCAACTTCATTGAACAGGGTTCCGGCCTTGCTCCGTCCCTGAGGGAAGTTGCGGAAGATCTGGTTCTGGCCGACACCGGCATAGACTTTACCAGTCGTCTTTTACCCCTGAGCGAGAAGCTGACGCAGGACACGCCCCCCCAGATTTATCCCGATGCCAACACAAAAGTGCTTTCAGTTCGCGCTCTTGCCAGAATGTTCAAGGACAGCAATTCGTTGCACTTTACCGAAGCGGGCTCGGCGCTGCATATTAACTCCACACTCCCTGTCGGGAAGTACGTCTATTGCCACGGTGCGACCATGGAACGAGAGCAGCTGAATCTTCTGCTCAACAGCACGGTCACTTCTGCGGCCACAGGCTCGCTAAATCTGCGCCTCTGTTTCACATTCCTCGACGCAGAGAGACAAAAATTGAGCCACAACATGGCCACTCCGGGAAAACTTATCCTGGCTATCCCTCAGGAGTGCCGCTTCGTCAAAATCTCGCTGCGAGTGGAAGGGCCGGGCACAGCCAAACTCCAGCCCCTGCGTTTTGGAAAGGCGCCGGTTCCCCCGGCAACGCTGCTCTGCCGCTCTTCAACACTGGTGCTAGCCAAGCAATATCCCGCCTACGACGACCTGTACAAGTACGGCTTCCTTCACAGCCGCCTTGCGGCCTACCGCAAGGCAGGACGTATTGTAGATATGTTCCGCATGCAAAAGGCCAATGCCGCCTACCATGAATTTGAAGGTATTGATGTGGCTACCGGCGATGGCCGACTGCTTGATGCCACCTTGGCCTCAGGGCAGATTTCGCATGCCTGCGTCCATTTGTTAGACAAGGATATGTGGGCCGTACTGAAGAAGCATCTCGATCGTGTGCGCGTTACCATCTGGATTCACGGTGCGGAAATCCAGCACTGGAAACGGCGGGAATTTGAATTTGAGTGCATGACCGCCGAAGAAATCGAAAAACAGAAGCAAAGAACTCTTAATTCAATCCAGTTATGGAGAGAGATTCTGACCTTACGCCATAAGAACATCAAGTTTGTCTTCGTGTCTGATACGCTGCGTCGAGAAGCTGAAGAAGATCTGGAAATGGAATTTACACCGGACAGCTATACTGTCATTCATAATTTTATTGACAGTGACATCTTTCCTTATCAGGAGAAAACTGCCGACGAGCGTTTCCGGATTCTGTCTATTCGCCCATACTCTAAGCTGACCTATGCCAACGATCTCTCTGTTTCTGCCATAAAAGAGCTCAGCGAACGGCCAGGTTTTAATCGCTACAGTTTTACCCTCGCTGGAGATGGTCCGTTATTCGAGAAAACAGTGGCCCCTGTTGCGCATTTCCCCAATGTGCATCTAGAACAACGTTTTCTTACTCATGCGGAAATGCAGGAACAATTCTGCCGAAATGGCATTTTCCTTGTGCCAACGCGCAGTGATACCCAGGGCGTCTCGCGCGACGAAGCCATGTCTGCCGGTCTTGTGCCGGTGACCAATGCCGTAAGCGCCATTCCGGAATTTGTAGATGAGACCTGCGCCTGCCTTGCTCCGGCTGAAGACAGTACAGCTCTGGCCGACGGCATAGAAATGCTAGCAAACGATCCCGCCCTCTTCCTTGCCATGTCCCAGCGGGCTGCCGCGCAGGTGCGGCGTCTGAGCGGATTTGAACAAACTATAGGGCGAGAACTGCAGCTTCTAGATATCCCTGCAGTTCCCTTTACCTCAGCAGAAGAGCATGCCGCACAAGATGATTAGGAGAATATTACATGGATACTTCAACCATAGCTACGACGCAGGCTTTTCAGACCTGGAAGGCAGACATGGCTGCCCAAGATATCTTTGTCTTCAGTATGGATATCGACTGGGCAGCGGAACCTGTCATCGAGAAGGCTGTCAGCTTTTTCCTGGAACGTGAAATTCCCCTGACCATCTATTGTACGCATTTTTCCAAAGTTATTGACCGCTACAAGCAGCATCCGTTGATCCGTCTGGGCATTCATCCCAACTTCCTGCCCGGCAGCAGCCAGGGTGACAGTCTGGATGAAATTCTGGATAACGTATTTTCCGTTGTCCCAGAAGCTGTGACCATGCGTGCCCACCGCTGGGTCAGCAGCAATGATATTTATGATCGTCTTGTGCCGCGCGGTATTCTCTTTGATTCCAATGAATGTGCGCTTATGGATATGGTTCTTCCCTATGTGCACCGTTCAGGCATTCTACGCTTTCCGGCCTTCTGGGAAGACGGCGGCTATCTCTGGCATAAGCTGCCTCTGGATTTCAGTGCTGAGGGCAAACGCATTTTTGGCCGTCCCGGTCTAAAGGTCATCAACTGTCACCCATTCCATTTTGCCGTTAATACGCCTTATTTCTCTTGGACGCGGGAAATTAAGGATCGGCTGTCACGCGACGAATATGCGCATCTTGATGAAAGCGGACTGGCGCGCATTACATGGGAAGGATACGGTATGCGTAACTTTGTCATGGAGTTGACGGACTTTGCGCTGAAACGTCACGCACGCTGTGCGTTGCTGCATGATCTCTATAACGAATCTCCTCTCGTGCAAGAACACCAGAGCTAATGATTTTGCTTCTCCGATAGTATATTCCTATTGGAGAAGTCGCACGGACGCCCAGTTATGTATAAGAAGTAAACGAAAAGGAATTCCTGATGATCGTCTATCGAGAAATTCTCCCGGAAGATGCTGAAAAACTTCTTGCGTGGCGAACAGCACCTCGTGTGGCAGCCGGCTTCGTCGGCACACTCTCTCCGGATCCAGAGCGACAACGGCGATGGATTCTGGCTTCAAGACAGTCCCAAGACAGTTACCACTGGATTACCAGTCTTAACGGACAGGACTTCGGCTATATGCGCTTCCACCACTGGAATCGAGAGCAGCGTAACTGTCGTCTGGGATTTTATATTGGTGATGAAGCGTTCTCCCCGTGCTATGTCACGATACAAGATGACCTGCTGTCCTTTCTTTTTTACCGTCTCGACCTCGATCATGTTGTTTCCTATGTGCTGGAGGACAACCGGCATTCCAATCGCTTCAACGTTGCCTACGGCTTTACCCGCCGACCTGAAATGGATGACGAAGCAACCCGGACTGCCGGGAAGGCTACCTGCGCATATACATTGTCGAGAGAGGACTGGCGACGCTTGCGGCATATGGAAAGCTGCAAAGCAACCTTTCCCGTTGCGCTCTGGGAAGCTTCCCCATTCAAGAAATAACGATACTCCCCTAAAAACAGCACGGTAGGTATAAAGAATTAAATCTCGACGCCATTGTGCATCGACAAATGAAACAGATAAGACAGGGGCTTGTCCCCCCAAAAAACAGCCCCATACCAAGGAGCCTCACATGGAATACACCGAATTTCTGCGACAGATGGAACGGATTCTAGAAATGGAAGAAAACAGTCTGAACGGTACGGAAGCCCTGCGAGATCTGTCCGGCTGGGATTCGCTGGCCGTTCTGGGTCTTCAGGCATGGGTAGACGCAACCTTCAGCTCCCCGCTGGACGTACCTGCCCTGACCACAGCAGCAACGCTGGAAGACGTCTGGAGGCTTATCTCCAAATGATACAGCTGGAAGGGAAAAAGTTTCTGGTTACCGGAGCGACTTCCGGTATTGGCGCGGCCGTTGCACACCTGCTGGCGAAGCAGGGCTGTCAGTTAGCGCTCTCCGGCCGCAACGAAGAACGCCTGGCGGAATTAGCCGTGACATTGCCCAATTCGACTACGATAGCGGCGGATGTATCCCAACCGGAAGAATGTGAACAACTACTGCAGGAGGCCTGCAACGCTCTCGGCCCGCTGGACGGCATGGCGCATTGCGCGGGAGTAAACATCATGCAGCCTATGCGATTTTATAATTCAGATGCGACTTCCGCACTCATGGCGAGCAATCTGGCCAGTGCATTTCATCTGGTGGCAGCCTTCCGCAAGCCTAAACGCCATGAAAAGGAAAGTCACATCGTTGTACTATCATCTGCCTCCGCACAACATGGATATCCATCGCTTGCTGCCTACAGTGCCAGCAAGGCCGGTCTTGAAGGTGCTGTACGAGTCTGGGCTGTAGAACTGGCGCGTGAGGGAATACGGGTCAACGCTTTAGCGCCAGGATGCGTTGAAACCCCATTATTCAAAAAGATGGCATCCCATTTTCCCTCTGCTACGCTGACCCAGCTCGAAGAGCGTCATCCTCTGGGATTAGGAAAGCCGGAAGATGTGGCGAATGCGGTAGCTTTTCTGCTTTCCCCGGCAGCACGCTGGATTAGTGGCGTCGTGTTGCCCGTAGACGGAGGTTTTCATGCCGGCTAAATATTCCAGGATACACTCGGTAGCCCACTATTTTCCCTCACAAGAGCTGAATAATGATGCTCTGGCTACGCTTTTTCCCGAATGGCCGGCAGACAAAATTCTGGCCAAAACGGGTATTCGCGTCCGGTATGTCTGCAGAGAAGAGGAAACAGCGCTGGATCTCGGCGTCGAGGCCGCACGCCGCCTGTTTGCCGCTCAAAACATCGAGCCGCACAGTGTGGATGCTCTCCTTTTTTGCACGGAACTGCCAGACTATGTTCTGCCCCCCAATGCCTGCCTCGCGCAAAACCTGCTGGGTCTGCGCACGGACATTCTGGCTACGGATTACACACTAGGATGTTCGGGCTATGTCTATGGACTCTCGCTGGCGCATGGTCTGATTACTTCGGGGCAGGCCAAGCGTGTCCTCCTGATTACGGCAGAGACCTATTCAAAGGTGCTGGCACCGCAAGACAAGAGCGTACGCACACTTTTCGGTGACGCCGCCAGCGCAACCCTGGTAGAGCTGGCGGATCAACCGGGAATCGGAGCCTTTTCCTGGTATAGCAACGGCGCCGGGGCTCGTTCCCTGATTGTGCCGCAAAGCGGTTCTGCTCGAAATAAAGCGGAAAATCGCGCAGCCTCGCAGAATGCTGGGGACTCCGGACGCACGGCAGCGGATCTTTTCATGGACGGTCCCAGAATATTCCAGTTCACGCTGGATATTGTCCCCTCCTTGTTGTCCGCCTGTCTCGAAAAAAATGCCCTGACGCTGGATGCGGTAGATGCCGTACTCCTGCATCAGGCAAACAAATTCATGCTGGATCATCTTGCGCATAAATGTCGCATTCCCGCGGAAAAGATGATCCTCGATATGGAATATGGCGGCAACACAGTTTCCAATACCATTCCTGTGGCCCTGTCAAGAAAGATCAGCCAGGGAGTGCTGCAGCCTGGGCAAACAATCCTGCTGGCGGGTTTTGGCGTAGGGCTCTCCGCCGCCGCAACTGTAGTGAAGCTTTAGCCCCCCAGTCTTCCTCTTCGCCGTGTGTTCTGCGGAGAGGAAGACGTGAGTATATTATCTTACAGACTGAGCTGGTAACAAAAACTGAGAAAGGAAAACCATGTCGACAACCTCTTTTTTCATCTACGGAAGTTGCGTCAGCAGAGACGCATTCAGGTTTGCCAGGGAGGGTTCATTCAGGCTCGTCGACTACTATGCGCGTTCATCTCTTGTAAGCGTTTTTGCTCCTCCCGTCGCGACTTCTGGCTTCTGCTCTCTAGAAAAAATTACAAGTAATTTCAAGAGACGTGCTGTAGAGCGTGATCTTAATAAAACACGTCTCAAGGATCTTGTACACAAACGATACGACATTTTAATGATTGATTTTATCGATGAACGACTTCATTTACTGAGACTAGATAAAGAAAAAAGTTATCTGACATTGTCTTCTGAATTTAGAGAGACACAGACTCCCATTACACGAAAAAACACTATTTTAGGTTTTTCGCCCGAAAGAAACACCCTCTGGCAAAGTTGTTGGGGAAAGTTTGTTACTTTTTGCACCAGATATCATATCCTCGACAGGATACGCATTAATAAAGTTTTCTACTCAAAATATAATACCGATAGGGATATTGTAGCGCAGTACACATCAGAACAAATAGACGAAATAAACAACAGTCTAGAAGCTATGTACTCTAGAGTTTCCAATGATATTCCTGCTGATCATATCATTAATTATGAAGCACAGCTTTTCGTAGCAAACAAAAAACATCTCTGGGGTGAAAGCCCTTTCCATTATATAGATGCCATGTATCAGACAACCCTTGACCAGCTCGGTATCCCTGTTGCTGAGAGCCCTGTTGCGCCCTGACTTGGGGTATTCGCCATTTTTCTATTCTGCAAGCAAGATCTGCAATCTTATGACAGAGGACTTTGCACTCAGCGTCTCTTGGGAGAACATATGAACATCGGTATGGTGACGGATATTCCTACAGGATGCTGCCTGCGCGGGCATCAACTGCTCCCCTGGTTCAGCGCAACGATCCTGCGACTTCGCAGATGCCAGCTGCTTTTCGTGGAGTCTGCCTGGAACGGCTGGAAAAACTTGTGGAAATACAAAATTGCCGCTTATTCCGATCATCCCGAACGAAACAACCATCAGCTGCTGAAACTGGTCGAGAAAGCTAAAAAACTTGGTATTCCTACCGTGTTTTGGAACAAGGAAGACGGCGGGCACTTTAATCGCTTTATCGAAAGCGCACGTCATTTCGATCATGTTTTCACCATAGATGCCAACTGCATTCCCCGGTACAAGGCTATCATGGGCTCACAGGCATCAGTTCATGTCCTGCCCTTTGCCGTCAATCCACATATACATGCTTTTACAGGATTTAACTTCAAACATCTGCGCGCAAACTTTACCGGCAGTTACAGTTCGCACGTCCATCCGCAACGGCGAGAACGACAGCAGGCACTGTTTGCTGCGGCCAGCGAAAGCGGCCTGGGCCTCACCGTCATAGATCGTAACTCCGCTCGTAAAAACAGCGTCTACCGCTACCCGATGCAGCCTCTGCAGGAAGTTCTGCCCGCCGTATCGTATCCCGATACAGCCCGCATTTATAAAGAATATCTTGTTTCGCTTAATGTTAATACTATAGAAGACTCTCCTACAATGTATTCCCGCCGCCTTGTGGAAATTCTGGCCTGTGGGGGAATCGCTGTCACAACGCCAGCTCTCTCTGTAGAGCGTCTATTCAAGGACTATTGCCATATTGTTTCCAGTAAGGAAGAAGCTCTGAAGCTGTTTTCCCGCCTGCGTCACGGCCCATCTCCACAAGATCTGGAACGAGCTCGAGCCGGCGCCGATTATGTGGCCCGTAATCATACCTGGGATCATAGACTAAAACTTATCGCAGATGTCGTTGGCTTATAGGCATTGTCTCCAAAACCAATAACACTTCTATTATCACATTAAGGAAATACATATGAATAAAAACTTTATCGAGCGTGGCAAACTCCTCATTGAACGTAACATGCTGCAGATGGACACGCTCAAGCCTGTTGCTTTTTCTCTCCCTTTCGACTGGAATTGCTCTTTCGACATTGGCGATATGTTTTTGTACAGAGTACAAACGTTTAAATTTTTACTCTATATTTGTGACTATCATGAGGATAAAGGAAATATAAAGGCTCTGGAACTGGCATGCGATATACTAGAAGACTGGCTGGAACATTTTTCACAGACAGCTCCGCAAGGCATGGAAAAACGCTTTGCCAGTTCTCTCGCCTCCAATATCTATGTCTGGCATGATCATGCTACGGCCTTACGGGCAGAGAATTGGTTGCTCTTCATGGATTACTGCCAAGAAAAGGTCCCTGACTTCTGGACAGGAAAACAAAATTTGAAAGCGCAAATGACCAAAGCGCTTGCCAGGCATGGCAGCATTCTGGCGGAAGACGCCTTCTACTCGGCCCGATGCAATCACGGTATCGAACAGGCACGCGTGCTGCTACGCCTTGCGGAAGAGCCCTCACTGGCACCCTGGCCGGAAGCCGACCAGCCATCCTGGCGAACTATCGCCATCACCCGTCTGGCAGATGAGTTCAATACCTGTTTTACTCACGAAGGCGTCCATAAAGAAAATAGTCCTGGCTATCATGTATTTGTCTTCAAAATTCTCCTGAACATCCTTGCAGATCCCCACCTCAAGGCAGTACATGAAATTCTCAATGCCAAATTCAACCTCATGGCGCGACAGGCGTTAGAATACATTGCACAAATCCTCCAGCCCAATAAATGCCTGCCTATCATCGGCGATACGGAACATCTGCCTGTAACGGATGGCTTCCGGGCCGCACTCGGCACAACAAAAGAATATGCCCACTATTTGTATGCCGCCACTGCCGGCCAGAAAGGCTGCATGCCTACAATAGTCAATAAGGTTTACCCGGAAGCAGGATGGGCCATTTTTCGCAATAGCTGGAACAAAGCGACTTACCAAGACATGTTGCATCTTGTCTGCAAGGCTGGCTGCCTGGTACGCTATCACCATCAGCTCGACGAAGGGCAGTTTGTCCTTTTTGCCAGAGGCGAACACTGGTTTATCGACAGCGGATTCTTTGACTATAACCGCTCTTCAGATATATTTAAATATATACGAAGTAGAAAGGCACATAATGTTCCTAATGTTTTTGGCGCAAAACTGAAAGATTTTGATGAAAGAGTACAAAGCTGGCACATGGATTCATGGTCAGAAACGCCAGGGAATGCCCATGTCAGCATGATCAACTCTATCTATGAAAATGTAACCCTGAAGCGCCGCATTGACTATCCGGGGGAGTTTAATCTTACACTGACAGATAATGTTGAATGTAACGATAAGACGCCCCGGGATGTCCAATTTCTCTTTCATATCCCCAGAGATAAGCAAATTACTGTCGAAGGGGATCTTATCCGCATAGAATCTTCTAAGAATATCTGCACGTTAAAAATAGAAACACCGGAACCATTCACAGTTCAAGTATCAAAAGGAAAAACATCTGAAGGAACAATTAGAAGTCAAGTATCTTGGCAGGTCAAAAAATGTGAAGACTCTCGCATCATCTTAATTTCTTTTAACAATATTCAAACACTAAAAGTTAGTTGTCATATTAATATCTGCAGCAAAGCAACTCAACCAGTTAAATCACCTCAACAACCAGAAACACAGCAGGCTCTAGAGCTACAGAATAGTCCCCAAACCGTGCTTCAGAAAAATGAAGGCGCTCCTGCAGCTTTGCCTCAATCTAGCGCGCGCGAGCTTATCTGCGGTACTCGCTGTATCACATGGTATCTGAAAAAAGCCCAGATACCCAACGCTCCAATTCTGGTCGTATTGCATGGGCAAGGGTATAATGCCCAGCCCGCAAAATTCACCAGTCCCAACTGGAATGTCGTCTGCCCTATGGATAATTTTGGTTGGGAAAAAGCCGGCTCATGGTTTTTAGGAGAAAATGGGGACTTTTTCTGGCTAGAGGCCATCAGCAATATTATCGATCAGGTTCGCAGTGAATGCGGCGCAGGAAGACTCTACTTCTGGGGCTCGTCTATGGGAGGATACGGAGCGCTGCTACACGGCTATCTGCACAATGCCTATGCTGTCTATGCGAGCGTTCCTCAGACACATTTTTATGGTACTGCCTACGGTCTTGCGAATAAAAAATATTTCGATCCGATATTCAACGGCAAAGAATATATCTATAATAACCTTGTTGACATTATAACAACACGACATCGCACTTTATACTTTATGGCCTTTTCCGGTCTTGAGGCTGGAAATTATATTCTTGAACAATGCCTCCCTCTTATTAGCCAGTTTTCAAGAATAAAACAAAGATATTACCTTGAAATCTATCCAACACGAAAACATCAGCGACACCACACTCTCGCACAAAGTCTTGAAGTTTTAAAACGCGTAATAACTTTAGAGTAAATTAAGGTAAGAACTTTCACCCCAATACGCGGGAAAAGAACACCCAATCTCTCCGAAAGGTAGCTTTACAAGAGCAGGCCCTTCCCGTATTTACGGGGAGGGCCTGTTGCTGCCATCTGCGTTATTTTCTCCGCCTCACCCCCCAATAGCGTATGATAATATTTTCCAATACCCATCCTCTTACTGTCATCGCCGGCCCCTGTGCCATGGAAAGCCGCAACCAGGCTCTGGAAGCGGCTGCAGCCCTGAAGGAAATTTTTACGGCCGCCCGCATCCCGCTGATTTTCAAGTCCAGCTTCGACAAGGCCAATCGCAGTTCTGGAGTATCCTTCCGCGGGGTTGGCATGGCTGAAGGGCTGGCAATCCTTGCTGATGTCCGGGAAAAATACGATCTTCCCGTTATCACGGATATTCATCTACCAGAACAGGCCCAGCCCGTCGCCGAAGCGGCGGACATGCTCCAAATTCCGGCATTCCTCTGCCGTCAGACTGACTTGCTACTGGCAGCGGCAGCCACGGGAAAACCGGTGAATATCAAAAAGGGGCAGTTTCTTTCGCCGTGGGAAATGCGCCATGTCCTGGACAAGGCCCGAAGCACAGGCAATGACAGAATCTGCCTCTGCGAACGCGGAACCAGCTTCGGCTACAATAATCTGGTGGTGGACATGCGGGGGCTGGAGATTATGAAAACAACGGGCTACCCGGTCATTTTCGACGCCACGCATTCCGTACAGCTACCCGGAGCCGGTGATGGCAAAAGCGGCGGGCAGCGGGAATTCGTGGCGACGTTGGCGCGCGCGGCCGTAGCCGTGGGAGTGGCAGGCCTCTTTCTGGAAACTCATCCCGATCCGGACAAAGCCCCTTGTGACGGGCCCAACATGCTGCCCTTTTCCGCTCTGCCCTCTCTGCTGACCCTACTCGGAGAGCTGGACCGCATTATCAAGGCAACGACAGCAAACAACAGGGAAAAGGATATTACGGTATGCGTACCCTAGCGGTCATTCCCGCGCGCTATGCGTCTACCCGTCTGCCGGGCAAGCCCCTGCTGGACATCTGCGGCAAGCCCATGATTCAGCATGTCTGCGAAGCCGTCGGACGGGCGACTCTGGTGGACGAGGTGCTTGTCGCTACGGACGACGCACGTATTGCTCGCGCCGTCAGCAATTTTGGCGGACGCGCCGTCATGACCTCGCCGGACTGCGCTTCCGGTACCGACAGACTGGTGGAACTTGCCCGCAGCGAACAGGCGGACATCTACCTGAACGTGCAGGGAGACGAACCCCTGCTGCGCCCGGCTGACGTGGACAAACTAATAACAGCGCTGCGTGACAATCCGCATATGGCGGCAGCGACCCCCTGCTATTCCATCAGCTATGAACAGGCTCTCGATCCAAACCTGGTCAAAGTGGTGCGCAACGAGGCCGGACAGGCGCTCTACTTCAGCCGCGCCCCCATTCCTTTTGATCGAGATGGAGAAAGACAGGTCCGCTACTGGGGGCACGTGGGCATGTATGCCTACCGTCCGGCGGCGCTGGCCGTCTTTGCCGCCCATGCTCCCGGGGAGCTGGAGCGCGCGGAAAAACTGGAGCAGCTGCGCCTCCTGCAGCACGGCATTGGCATTCAGATGGTGGAGCTGCCTCCCTGCGCGCCGGGCGTGGATACGGAAAAGGATCTGGAGCGTGTCCGAGCCCTGCTGGGAGGACGGAGCGCGGACGATGCCGCCAAAGTCCCCCTATCGCTGGATGAACGCCTGCGCCGCGTGCGTCTGATCATCACCGACGTGGACGGCGTGCTGACCGACGGCGGCCTGTACTACGGCCCCGACGGCGAATGCCTCAAGCGCTTCTGCGCGCAGGACGGGCTCGGCATAGTGCTGCTGCAAAAGGCCGGCATCCGGGTGGCGGTTCTCTCAGGACGCGACTGCCCGGCTCTGCGTCGCCGTCTTGCGGATCTGGGAATCACGCTTTTCCGACTGGGCAGAGTGGAAAAACGGACCGCCTGTGAAGACCTCCTGCGGGAATCCGGCGTATCGCCGGAGGAAAGCCTTTTCATCGGGGACGATCTGCCGGATCTTGACGGCTTCGCCTGTTGTGGGCTAGGCATTGCTGTTGCAAACGCCCGGAATCGGGTGCGGGAAGCGGCCCATCTGGTTCTGAATGCCCGTGGCGGGCAGGGGGCGTTCCGCGAACTGGCAGACAAGCTGCTGCATGCACGACAGGCAGAGTAATGTTCCACGGCAAGTTCACGCCTACGGCGATCAGGGTACTGCTTCAGGAAGCTGATGCCTTGCAGCAACTGGCAAACGGTCTGGATGCTGTCTTTGACGAAGCAGTGGACTGTCTGCTGCATATATCAGGTCGTATTGCCGTAACCGGCATGGGCAAAAGCGGTCACGTGGCGCGGAAAGTTGCCGCTACGCTGTCTTCCACAGGCTCCCCGGCATTCTTCATCCATCCGGCGGAAGCCAGCCACGGCGATCTTGGCATGCTCGGTAAGGGCGATGCCGTCCTGGCCTTTTCCAATTCCGGGGAAACCCAGGAGCTTGTGGACATCATCGAATACGCAGCCCGCAACAGGCTGCCGCTTCTCGCCGTCACGCAACGCCAGGCAAGCACGCTCGGCCGTCATGCGGACTATGTACTGCTGCTTCCCCGTATCGCCGAAGCCTGTCCCATCGGTTGCGCCCCCACGACGTCGACAACCATGCAGATGGCACTGGGTGATGCGCTGGCATTAACACTGTTGCAAGCACGGGGGTTCCGTCCGGAAGATTTTCGTCAGTTCCATCCCGGCGGGAGGCTGGGCAAAAAATTACGTCTGCTCAAAGAAATTATGCATCGCGGTGACGCGCTCCCTCTTGCCCGACCGGACACTCCCATGGGGGATGTCATCTATATCATGAGCAACAAGGGATTTGGCGCCGTCGGTATTGTGGAAGACGATCGGCACCTTGTGGGCTTCATTTCCGACGGCGATCTACGCCGCCACATGGCTCCTGATCTGTTACAAAAGACTGCGCGGGATATCATGTCACCCCATCCTTTTTCCCTGTCGCCTGACTGTCTTGTGGAAAGAGCCATTGCTCAGCTCTCTGAGCACAAGATTACCAGTTCCTTCGTTGTAGAAGAGGAAAAGGTGATAGGTTTCATTCATATGCATGACATGCTGTAAGCAAGGAAATACGATGAAACGCGCCCTTTCGCTCTTGTTCTGCATGCTTCTGGTCGCATGTGCGCCTCAGAACCGGCAGCCAACCGCACCGGCTCCGGCTCCTACGCTTTCCCCGGATCAACGACTGGCCGATTTTCTGGGGACGGCTGTCACAGGCACTTCCGCTTCCTTTTCCGGAACAACGCTGGGGAGCTCTGTCACGGTAACGGCAAAGGATGTCTATGTTTCTGCTCTGGGGGAACTTTGCCGCGAAGGCGTTGCCACGACATCACACGGGCTGACACGCATCGCGGCCTGCCGCAAGGATGAAACAGCCCCCTGGCAACTGGCGCCCGCTATTTTCGGAAAGGAGGCCCTCTAGCTCATGGCTACAGCCCCGGCGCTGGACACACAGGCCCGCGTCATCATAGCGCTGGCCCTGCGCGAAGTGCATACGCTCTATGGCGGTAAAAGCCTGGGCTATCTCTGGGCCATCTTTCAGACTGCTTTCAGCGTAGCCATATTCTGGGCCATGCGCTACTTTGCCCATGCCGCAGCCCCACATGGCATGACCGTTCTGTCCTATCTCGTCGCAGGTTTCGGCATCTGGAATGTGCTGTCGCAATGTCTAGCCAAATGCATGGCCGCCATCGACGGCAACCGCGCCCTGCTGACCTTTCCGCAAGTGACGCCTCTGGATATCATGCTGGCGCGCTGTCTTGTGGTCAGCGCCACGCAGATCGTCAGTATGGCAGCCATTCTGGGCTGTGGTCTTGCCTTTCACTTGCCCGTTATCATTTCCGATCTGGGGCTGATCCTTGCCTGTATCCTGCTGGCCCCCCTGCTGGGGCTGGGGCTGGGCGCCACACTGGGCTCGCTGGCATTTTATGTACCGGCATTACAACAGATTGTGCCCATGATTATGCGCATTCTCTTCTTCGCGTCAGGCATCTTCTATTCCGTCAGTGCCTTTTCGCATCGTGTAGGCGACTTTCTCATGCTCAACCCTATCATGCAGCTTATTGAGCTGATGCGCATGGCCTTGTCCAGCGGCTACACTTCCCCCTATGCAGACTTTTCATATGTAGTCCAGGTTACGCTGGGGCTGCTCTTTACAGGCTTACTACTGGAACGCTATGTGCGAAACAAGGTAACGCAATGATCCGTCTGCGCAATATCACCAAAACGTATCGTATGAAAGCGGGACGGCGTCTTATTCTGGACAATCTCAGTGTAGACTTTGTGCCAGGAGTTAACGTCGGCATCCTGGGCCGCAACGGTGCGGGCAAGTCCACGCTCATGCGCATCATCGGCGGCGCTCTTGCACCAGACAGCGGCACCGTGGAGCGCACCAGTCGCATTTCATGGCCCATCGGCTTCAGCGGCTGCTTTCACAGCAGCCTCACCGGTCGGGAAAACCTGCGCTTTGTCTGTCGCATTTATAAGGCGGATATCAGGGAAGTCACAGCCTTTGTGGAAGAGTTCTCGGAACTGGAAGATTTTCTGGATATGCCGGTCAAAACCTACTCCTCCGGCATGGCTGCCAAACTGGCTTTTGGTCTGAGCATGGCCATCGGCTTTGATTTCTATTTAATAGATGAACTGACCGCCGTAGGAGATGCCTCCTTTCGCAAAAAAAGTCAGCGCGTTTTTCTGGAACGCAAAAAAACCTCTACGCTGCTGGTTGTTTCGCATCAAATCGCAACCATCAAGCAGCACTGCGATGTCGCCGGCGTGCTGGATCGCGGACAAATTATCTTTTTCGACCAGATAGGCGAAGCTGTCAAATATTACGACGCCATCTGCAAACAACCTCCCAATCCTCGCTATGTCTGATATCACATCTGCAAAGCCTGCCGCTCCGGCTGCCGCCGCAAAGCCCGCCGCTCCGGCTGCCGCCG
>CALVHG010000011.1 GCA_944327285.1 uncultured Desulfovibrio sp.
TAACCTGTTGAAATCTTTGGCGTCCCCAAGGGGATTTGAACCCCTGTCGACGGCGTGAAAGGCCGTTGTCCTGGGCCAGCTAGACGATGGGGACGTTCATGCGGCAAGAGCGTTTCTACGTGTTTTGCCTGTCGCTGTCAACAAAAAAATTATCTTTCGGCTGGCGCGGGGGATCAGGCGTCGATTTCCATATAGGTTGCCGTCTGCGCGCCCTTTTCCGAAACGCTGACGCTGTGCACGCGCACAGCCCGCGCCTGCGGATTCGGATGTTCCGCCAGCAGCTGCGCCACCCTGCTCCAGATATGGCGCGAAAGATTCTCCGATGACGGGTTTATATCGTCAAAAGGCGGAACTTCGTTGAGAATACGGTGATCCAGCTCTTCCAGCGTCGTCTTGAGCGCCAGCTTCAGCAGCTTGAAATCCAGCAGAATCTCCGTGCCAGGTTCCAGCCGCTCGCCTTCCACCGTCAGTTCCACGGCAAAGTTGTGTCCGTGCAGGCGTTCGCACTTGCCTTCGTAATGCCGCAGCGCATGCCCTGCGGAAAATTCATCGCGCACGGTAAGGCGCCAGAGTTTGCGTGCCATCAGCTCATAATCCAGTAAATGATGAAGGCGGAAACAATGACGATCAGAATGGCCAGCACCGTACGGGCATTTTGATCCCATACGATATCGTCGTCAGTGTCGCCCTGCTCCAGATTGCCGGTCTGCGCGGGGCTGATGAGACGCACCAGCCAGGACATGAAGGATTCAAACGCGCTCATGGAACTTCCTTGTGTTGCAGCGGCGCCCGGAGAGACGCCCGGCTTCGGAAAACAAAACGCCGATTCCGCGGAAATGTCGTTCGCACTCCGCAGGGGGCGAGGTCAAGGATTCCATCGCCATCGGCCTTCTGTCAAATGTTTTTGTCCTGTCTCCATAGATTAGAACGTTTCACCTTTGAAAAAGGTAAAACGCGAGGTAGCGGCGCAGCCCCTGAACGGAGACTGCCCTGCTGCCGGCCGCGAATCAGGAAGCCCAGGCGGCAATGGCTCGATCCAGATCCGGGCCGGGCGTCACCGTAAAATTCGCCCCCAGACGAATGCGGCACTCGCAATCGTCAAGCAGGACGTTCAGATAGGCTTCCACCGGTCCGGGGTGCGCCTGAATAATGTTGCGCAGGGCCAGCATATCCTCTCGCCCCAGTCGCCCGGCAGGCACGGAAATTCCGATGGGGCGGTCGCTTTCGCGGCAGGCCTCGGCCAGCAGGCGCACGCTCTGGCCGAGCATCTTCACCTCGCGGGGAGCCTCTTCGTCGCCGTCCATTTCGTCTCCGCTGTCCTGCTGGGCGTCAATCTTGCCTACCAGGCACAGAGGCTGCTCGCTTTTGAGCAGTTCCCGCGCCTCGGCATAGGCTCTGGGGAAAAAGGTGACTTCCGCATGCCCCGTCAAGTCTTCCACAGCCACAAAGGCCATGCGCTCGCCCTTGGACTTGGTGATGACTTCCTTGATGCCGGTCACCAGCACGGCACAGGTCAGTTCCGCGCCAGGGAAACGGTCGCGGGCGTCTTCCAGCGTCGTCATGTTGTTGCGCCGAATCTCCCGGCTGAAGGGCTGAAGCGGATGGCTGGTCAGGAAAAAGCCGAGAGCCTCCTTTTCCGCCTTGAGCTTGAGGTCTTCGTCCATTTCCGGCATGCCCGCTTCCGGACAGTCAAAGCCGATGCCCGGCTGCGGCGTGGCCTCCACCTGCGGCGCCATAGCCAGCAACGACACCTGATTGGAAGCCTTGTCCTTGGCGCGTTTCTGGGCGCGGGCCACCGTAATATCCAGCGCGGCCAGCAGCGCGGCCCGACTCGCGCCGAGGCAGTCGCAGGCTCCGCCCTTGATCAGGCTTTCCAGAACGCGCTTGGTCACCTTGCGCAGGTTCACGCGCGAGCAGAGATCGTACAGCGACGCATAAGCCCCGCCGTCGGCGCGCGCGTCAATAATTTCTCGTATGGCTTCGTCGCCCACGTTCTTGATGCCGCCCAGCCCGAAGACAACCTTGCCGTCCTTGGCCGAGAAGGAGCGCTGACTGTCGTTGACCGAGGGCTGCACCACGTCGATGTCCATATCCTTGCAGCACGACACGTACTTGAGCAGCTTTTCCTGATTGCCCATTTCCGACGTCATGAGGGCGGCCATGAATTCGACCTTGTGATGCACCTTCAAATAGGCCGTAAAATAGGACACGAGCGCATAGGCGGCCGAATGCGACTTGTTGAAACCGTAGGCCGCGAATTTTTCCATCAAGTCGAAGATTTCATCGGCCTTTTCCTGCCCGATGTTGTTCTTGGCGGCCCCTTCGACGAACTTCACGCGCTCCTTGGCCATGGCCTCGGCCTTTTTCTTACCCATAGCGCGCCGCAACAGGTCTGCGCCGCCCAGCGTGTAGTTGGCGATGATCTGGGCGATCTGCATAACCTGTTCCTGATAGACGATGACGCCGTAGGTATCCCGCAGGCATTCCGTCAGCGAGTCATGCGGATAGACGACCGGAACCTGCCCGTGTTTGCGCTTGATGAATTCATCCACCATGCCCGAACCGAGCGGCCCCGGACGATACAGGGCCAGCATGGCGATGATGTCCTCAAAGCACGAAGGCTTGAGCATGCGCAGATACTGCCGCATGCCGGAACTTTCCACCTGAAAGACGCCGTCGGTATCGCCGCGCGAATAGAGATCGTAGGTAGCCTGATCGGTCAGCGGCAGATTGTCCAGATCGGGCGCTTCCTGTCCCTGAAGGGTGATGTTGTCCAGCGCGTCCTGAATGAGCGTCATGGTCTTGAGACCCAGAAAGTCGAACTTCACCAGACCTGTCTGCTCGGTCATGGGGCCGTCGAACTGGGTCACAAGTTCGCCGCGCTTGCCCAGGTAGAGCGGCAGATACTCCACCATAGGCTTGTCGGAAACCACCAGACCGGCCGCATGCGTGGAAGCGTGGCGCGACAGCCCTTCCAGACGCTGCGCCGTATCCAGCAGATTTTTTACCTGCTTGTCTTCCTTATACAGGCGTTGCAGTTCCGGCTCCGCCTCCATGGCCTTGGCGATGGTCATTTTCAGATCATCCGGAACCATCTTGGCGATGCGGTCCGTTTCCGCAAAGGTCATGCCCAGCGCGCGCCCCACGTCGCGTACGACGCCCTTGGCCTTCATGGTGCCGAAGGTCGTGATCTGGGCCACGCTGTCCTTGCCGTAGGTGTCCACCATATGCTGGATCACCTCGGTCCGCCGCCGTTCGCAAAAGTCCACGTCGATATCGGGGAGGCTGACGCGCTCGATGTTCAGGAAGCGTTCAAACAGCAGATTGTAGGGCAGCGGGTCAAGGTTGGTGATGCGCAGCGCCCAGGCCACGAGACTCCCCGCCGCCGAACCGCGCCCCGGCCCTACGGGGATGCCGTGGTCCTTGGCCCAGTTGATGAACTCCTGCACGATGAGGAAGTATCCCGGAAAGCCCATCTCGCAGATGACTTTCAATTCGTACTGCAGACGGTCGCGGTAGGCCTGCGGATCGATTTTGTCCCGATCCGGGTGCTTTTCCAGACGCTTCTCCAGACCGTCCTCGGCCAGACGACGAAATTCCGATTCCAGCGTGGCCCCTTCAGGCAGCGGATAGACGGGGAAATAATGATGGCCGAAGTCCAGCTCCACATTGCACTGTTCGGCAATGCGCATGGTGTTGGCCAGCGCCTCAGGCACGTGCCCGAAATCCCGCTCCATGTCCTCGGCGGACTTGTAGTAAAGCTGGTTGGTGCCGAAACGCATGCGCTTGGGGTCGTCCATGGTGGTCTGCGTCTGAATGCACAGCAGCACCTCGTGGGCCTCCACGTCGTCGGCATTGAGATAGTGGCAGTCGTTGGTCGCCACCAGCGGCAGTTTCAGCTTCTCCGCGATTTCCATCAGACCGTTGTTGGCGCGCACCTGCTCTTCCAGTCCGTTGGACTGCAATTCCAGATAAAATCGCCCAGGATAGATGGAAGCGTACTCTTCGGCCAACGACAGGGCCTTGTCCATGTCGCCCGCCTCGATAGCGCGCGGAATCTCGCCCGCAATGCAGGCGGAAAGGCAGATCAGCCCTTCGGCATGCTCCCGCAGCTGCGCCTTGTCCACGCGCGGCTTGTAATGAAAGCCCTCCAGATAACCGCGCGTGACAAGCCGAATCAGGTTGTGATAGCCGGTCATGTTCTGGGCAAGCAGAATCAGGTGATTGCGCTTGCGCGCCAGCTCGCTTGTCCTGTCCGTATGATCGTGGCAGACATAGACCTCGCACCCGAAAATGGGCTTGATGCCTACGGAAGCACACTGCTTGGCAAAATAGGCGGCCCCGAACATGTTGCCGTGATCCGTGATGGCGCAGGCGGGCATACCGAAATCCTTGGCCCGCGCGCACAGATCCTTGAGGCGTATGGCGCCGTCAAGCAGGCTGTATTCCGTGTGGCAATGCAAATGCACAAAATCCGCCATATTTTTCCTCGCAAAAATGAAAGGCTATGTTGCCGCGCTCCAAAACGCACGCGCGCAACGAGACAACCGTGATCCGGTCCAGTATCGCCACATACCACAGAGATCGACGACGCTCAAGGTCGGACCGCTTGCCTTGGCGGGCTGCTGACGATACATCTTGAAGATGAACGCTACCTTGCCAGATATTCATCCTCATGAGGAATGGTTCCGCGCCTATGTGGCGGCGGAACGTGCTAGGGAACAGGAAAACCCCGCGCCGCTGGATCTGAAGGAACAGCACACGGCGGGCGTGCTGCGCCATGCCCGGACCATTGTTGCGGAAGAGGCATTTTCCCCTGCGGAAGCCCGCGCCGCCCTGCTGGCCGCCCTTTATCACGACGTGGCCCGCTTTGAGCAGTACCGTCTCTTCCGCACCTTTCGCGATCCATTGTCCCGCAATCACGGACAGTGGGGCGTATGCATTCTCAAACGGGAAGCGCGCCTTGCCGCGGAAACGACAGAAATACGCCGTCTGACGCTGACGGCCGTGGGGCTGCACAACCGTTACGCCCTGCCCGCGCGGCTGCCGGAGGCATTTCTGCGCGTGACCTGCGTTGTGCGCGATGCCGACAAGCTGGATATCCTGCGCGTCATGGATGACAACCTGCATCATCCCGATGCGGCGACGCGCACGGCTGTTCTCAGTCTGCCGGATACGCCGGGGCTGTATTCCCCCCGCGTTCTGGAAGACGCGCTTGCCAATCGCGTGGCGGCCTATGCCGATTTGAGCAGCGTCAATGACTTCCGCGTGCTGCTGGGAACCTGGCTCGGCGATCTGCATTTTGCAACCAGTCGGCGGCTCTTCCTTCAGGAAGGCCATGCCCGGCGTCTGGTGGAAGATCTGCCTCAGGATGACGCCTACGGCGCGGTGCGGACGCACCTCCTCAACCGCCTTAACGCCCCATGCTGACGCCATTTCTTGCCGCTTCCCGCCTGCGCGCGCACGTGCCGTGGCCCGTGTCCGCGCAGCAGGGTCCGATCAATCCCCCGCTGGCGGAGCTGGAGGCCGCGGAACCGGCCTCCCTGCCTGCCGTGCGCCTGTCTTATGTTCTTTCAACCCTGCCGCCCGACGAAGGCCTCGCTCTGATGCGCGCCGCCGCCCGCGCAGCGCAGGAACTCTGGGTCGCCGACTTTGTGCTGCCGGAGCGCAATCTCTGTCTGCCCGCCTACTGGACTGCTCGCCTTTTGCCGGGGCTCTCCCCCTTATTGCCTCTGGGACCGTGGCGCGCCTCCGCCGCCGCGGCAACCAGTTTTTTCCGCAATGGCGCCCTATTCGGTCTGGCGCGCCGGGCCGGACTCCGCACCTGCAAAGAAATTACCCTCTGCGGCATGGCCGCCAGTCTGGCGCTTTTTCGTCCCCCGACGGCTCCGCCGTCCCCCGTGCCGCCGGTGGCCACTATCGATCCGCATATCAAGCAGGCCCTGCGTCAAGAATTGCGGGCTCTGCGCCGCGCGCTTACTCCCGAAAAACGAAGCCAGGCCGCGGAACGCGCTCAAAGACGCATTCTCGCCCTGCCCGTCTGGCAGCAGGCCCGGTCCGTGGCGCTCTACATGGCTCTGAAAGAAGAAGTTGACACGTCTCTGCTGCTGCATCAGGCGTGGGATTCCGGCAAGGATGTTTTTCTGCCCCGCGTCCGCCCCGACGAACCCGGCTGCATGGACTTTGTGCGCTGCGCCGGCCCCGACGATCTCGCTCCCGGAGCCTTCAGCCTGCTGGAGCCGCTGCCGACCCTGCCCGGCCTCGCCGTAAACGACCCGCAATTTACGCCGACGCTCATGGTGCTTCCCGGCGTGGGCTTTGACCGTTCCGGCTATCGCCTCGGCTTCGGCGGCGGCTATTACGATCGTTTTCTGGCGCATGCGCCGTCCTCGCTGCTGCGTCTGGCCCTCTGCTACCAATGCCAGCTTCTGCCGCATCTGCCTGTCGCCCCCTGGGATCAGCGCGTCAACTGTATCTGCACCGATAAGGAGACTCTATGGCTCTGACCTTTTTGCCCTTCCTGTTTCCGGGCGTGCCGCATGTGCGCTGCGCTTTCCAATGCCGCAGCCTGACGCCGCCCCCGGCAAACTCCGCGCCTGCCGCGGATTATGAGGGCGGCAATTTGTCGCTGGATGTGGGCGACGCTCCCGAAAACGTCCGCGCCCGCCGCCGCGCCCTTGTCACAACGCTCGGAGTGGACGACTGGGTGGAACTCCGGCAGGTGCACGGCGACGCCCTGCTCTTTGAACCGGAGCCGGCGGACCCGGAACAGCCCTCGACGCTGGAGGCTGACGGCGCGGCCACCAGCCGCCCCCGCCGGGCGCTCATGATAAAAACCGCGGACTGCCAGCCGATTCTGCTTGCCGACGCTTCAGGACGCCATGTTGCGGCTCTGCATGCCGGATGGCGCGGCAATCGCTGCAACTTTCCCGGTTCCGGCGTGGACAGGTTCTGCGCCCGCTACGGCGTTTCGCCCCGCGACGTTTTCGCCGTGCGCGGCCCCAGCCTCAGCCCCATGCTTGCGGAATTCGTCAACTTCGCCCAGGAATGGCCGGAGGACTTCCGTCCATGGTTTGACGAACAGACCCGCTGCATGGATCTCTGGAGCCTGACGCGCCATCAGCTCCGGCAGGCCGGTCTGCCCGAAAGCCATATCTACGGACTGGATATCTGCACCTTCGCCAATCCCGCCTTCTACTCCTATCGCCGCAACCATGCCTGCGGCCGGCAGGCTTCCCTTATCTGGACAACGGCTCCGGCGCAGGCTGACGCCTAGCTCAGAATTCATTACGTTTTATCTTGAGGGGGAAGGAACCCCTTTGCTCTGCTGTCGATGCCCGTAAGGCTCCTGCGTCGCCTAACGGGCACGGCCTGCGGCCGCCCGTCGGGTCGCTGCTCGCGGCAAAAAGGGGTTCCTTCCCCCTCAAACTCCCCCTTCCTCCCCAAAACCCGCACACAGCGATATAACAGGCGAATAACTAGCGAAAAGCCAACATCCGATAGAGCGCTTCAACTTTGAAAAAAGATGAAACGCGAAGGCGGCAGCACAGCGCCGCCCGGCCCAAAGTAAGCGGAAAAACCGCGCTTTTTCCGCGAAACAACAGGCCGTATGGTTTGGAATGCAAAGCATTTCAAACTGAAAATGCTCTAACAGGCGAGTATGCCGGAAAGCCAACATCCGCTAATGAGTCCTGCCCCTGCGCTGCGCCACAGAAAATGTCACCTCCCGGCGACTCCGCCCTCCCCTGCGCGCATTGACAAGGGGGAGGGCTTGGCGGCAACATGAAAAAGACATGCCCAAAAGAACGGCGCATCCGTTCCTTTGGGCTCCGCCTCTTGCGACAAGGGGAAAACAACTATTCGGCAGGGCAAAGCATGATCCGCATTCAGGAAATTCTCGACAAGGTAGCGGCCCATAATCAGGAAGCCAATCTGGAGCTGATTCAGCGTGCCTATGTGTTCGCGGCGTCGGCGCATGCGGGACAGACGCGCCTTTCCGGCGAACCCTATCTGTCGCATCCGCTGGCCGTGGCCTGTACGCTGGCGGAAATGGGCTTTGACGAACCCACGGTGGCGGCAGGCCTGCTGCACGATACGGTGGAAGACACCGGCACCACCATCGAAGACATCGACGAGCAGTTCGGCGAAGAAGTCGCCGATATTGTGGACGGGGTCACGAAAATCAGCATGATCCCGTTCGAGAACAAGGAAGAGGCGCAGGCGGAAAATATCCGCAAGATGATTCTTGCCATGAGCCACGACATGCGGGTGCTCATGGTCAAACTGGCCGACCGCCTGCACAACATGCGCACGCTTGATTTCCAGAAAGCCCACAAGCAGCGCCGCATCGCGCAGGAAACCATGGATATCTATGCGCCGCTGGCCAACCGCCTCGGCCTGTATATCATGAAGCGCAACCTTGAAGACCTCAGCTTCAAGTACCTGCGGCCGGATATCTACAACCAGATCGACCTCTGGCTGGACAAGCATCAGGTGGTGGAAAAGCAGATTATCGAGAAGGTCGTGAACCTGCTCAAGGATCTGCTGGCCTCCAACGATCTTCACGGCGAAATTTACGGGCGCATCAAGCACAAGTACAGCATCTACAAAAAGATGCAGTCCCAGTCGCTGACGCTGGACGAAATGCACGACATCATGGCCTTCCGCGTCATCGTGCAGGACATCAAAGACTGCTATGCCGTTCTCGGTCTTGTGCACTCGCAATGGAAGCCAGTGCACGGGCGCTTCAAGGACTATATTTCCATGCCCAAGGCCAACGGCTACCAGAGTCTGCATACGACAGTCATCGGGCCGGAAGGCGAACGCATTGAAATCCAGATCCGCACGGAGGAAATGCACCGGCAGGCCGAACACGGCATTGCCGCCCACTGGCTCTACAAGGAGAAGGGCCGCGTCCATACGCGGGATCTGGAGCAGTTCTCGTGGCTGCGCGAAATTTTCGAGCGCCAGCGCGAAGAGGCCGACTCCCGCGAATTCATGCACGCGCTCAAGCTGGATTTATTCAAGGATGAAGTCTACGTCTACACCCCGGCGGGCGACGTGAAAGAACTGCCCGAAGGCGCAACGCCGCTGGACTTCGCCTATATGATCCACACCAAGGTGGGACAGCACTGCTCAGGCGCCAAGATTAACGGCCGCCTCATGCCGCTGGGCACGCCTCTGAAAAACGGCGATACGGTGGAGATCATCACCGACAACGCCCGCTCGCCCAACCGCGACTGGCTCAAGCTGGTCAAGACGGCCCGCGCGCGCAACCGCATCCAGCACTATCTGCGCACGGAAGAACGCGCCCGCGCGCTGGTTCTGGGCCGAGACATGCTGGAAAAGGAAGGCCGCAAGGTCAGTCTGAACGTGGCCCGCGCCCTCAAGGAAGGGCAGCTGGCTCTTGTGGCCGGGGAACTGAACTTCGAGAATGTGGACGAGCTGATCGCCGCCGTGGGCTATGCCCACATTACCCCCCGGCGCGTGCTCAACCGCCTCTACGCCGTGCTGCATCCCGAAGATCCTTCGCTGGCATCGGCCATCACCCAGAGCAAGGAGAAGGAAAAGGAGGCGGCCCGCGACGGCAAGGAGGAGGCTCCCCGCAAGGCTGCCGACGGCATCAGTCTTTCCGACGGCGTGGACGGCGTGCTCATGCGCTTTGCCAAGTGCTGCAACCCTGTTCCCGGCGATCCGGTCATCGGCTATATCAGCCGCGGCATGGGCATTACCGTGCACCGCGCGGACTGTCCCAACGTGGCCAATATGGAGCCGGAACGGCTGATCTCCGTTCACTGGGACGGGCAAGAAGAAAAGCCCTACGACGCCGCTGTCTTCATCATTGCCGAAAACCAGCCCGGCGTTCTGGCGCAGGTGGCCGCGGAACTGGCCCAGCAACAAATCAATATCAACGAAATCACCAGCAAAAGCCTTGTGGACGGACGGACGGAGCTGCACCTTACCATTCAGGTGCGCAATGCCTCGCAGCTCTATGCCATCATCGAGCTTATCCGCAAGCTGCCGCATATTCTGGAAGTCGTCCGCGATACGGACGAATAACAAAACAGCCGGACCAGTCTGCGCAGCGCCGGAGCAGCCCTCGCAAGGCCGCTCCGGCGCTTTTCTTTAGAGCAAATGTCTACTTGAGGGGGAAGGAACCCCTTTTGCTCGCGGCAAAAAGGGGTTCCTTCCCCCTCAAACTCCCCCATCCTCGCCAAAACCCGCACACTGTGGACGAGTACAAAGAAACTTTTCATAACATCCTGGAGCATTTTCAGTTTGAAATGCTTTGCATTCCAAACCATACGGCCTGTCGTTTCGCGGAAAAAACGCGGTTTTTCCGCTCACTTTGGGCCGGGCGGCCTCGCGTGGCAGTTTTTCAAAGGCGAAACGCTCTACCACCAGTAGCGCGGGTAACGCCGGTTTGCGGGAATATTGTTGACAACAAGCGCAATGCCCAGCATCAGCAATGCGCCCGCCAGGCACGGGACAAACACATACCCGTAGCCAAGCTCCCGAATGCCGTCGCCGCCCATGACGGCAATCAGCGCCGTAGCTCCGCCCGGAGGATGCAGAGTCTTTGTCAGATGCATGCAGGCAATGGCCGTGGCCACGGCAAGGCAGGCCGCAAGCCATGTCGCGTCCGGCACAAGCAGGGCGCAGCTCACACCGGCCAGAGCAGATACCACATGCCCGCCCACAAGATTGCGCGGCTGCGCCAGCGGGCTTTCAATGGCGCCGAAGGCCAGAACTGCCGACGCCCCGAACGAGCCAATCAGCAGCGGGAAACCGGCGGAACTCGTTACCAGCCGCTCTAACAAGGCAATCAGGGCAATAGCGAGACAGCTTCCCGCCCAGGCGACAGCGATCTCGGAAAGGGCCGCCCTGGGCGGCGACTGTTCTCCGCCCCGCATCTTTTTCAAATATGTATTCATGGCGCAAGGCTCTCCTGCCGCGCCTCGTGCGCGGCCCTCTCCTTGTGCCAGACTCGTTTCCGCCGCGCTGTGCGACGGCACACAAAATGACAAAAAAGCGTCTATCCCTTTACGCTGCACAAGACACAGGATGTTGCAGGAGAAAAGAAAAACCAGACCTCTGCTGTCGATGTCCGTAGATTCCGGCGTCGCAATGGGCCCGGCCTGCGACCGCTCGCAGGCTGCCGGAAACGGCAGAAAGCAGAGCCTCTCCCATCCTTTCAGTAAAAAACGGGGGAAGGGAAAACCCTCTGTTTGAGAGAGTTTTCCCTTCCCCCGGAAAAGGCACGTGTGGCGCGGTCCTGTCAGACCGTACGACACAAATTTTACATTTTTCAGCTACATAGAGTTTGAAGCTATATCCCCCCAAAATCACTTCGGAAAAGCGCGCTGGGGAAGGGATGGGGGCTTGGGGGAAGGGAAACACCTCTCGCGCTAGCAGAGGGGCTTCCCTTCCCCCAACAATCTACAAATCATGAACAGGCCTTAGGCCGGATTCTTCATGTCGGTAAGCAGGTGGGTCAGCGCGTCTGCCTGCTGTTGCAACTGATCCAGCGCCGTCATGGCCGTATGCATGGCCTCGGAGGTGCGAGCGGAAAGCTGGTTCACTTCCATGATGGAACGGTTGATTTCATCGGAAGCCGCGGACTGTTCCTCGCTGGCAGTGGCAATGGCGCGGACCTGATCTGCGGAACCGTCCACCATCTGCACGATTTCCTGAAGCGCCTGGCCGGACAGGTTGGCCAGCTCTGTTGCTTCGGCGATAATATCCACGGACTTGTCCACCTGCTCGCGGCTCTTGTGGGTGCTGTCCTGGATAGCGCGAATAGCGTTGCCCACATCGGCCGTGGACGCCATGGTCTTTTCGGCCAGCTTGCGGACTTCGTCGGCAACCACGGCAAAGCCGCGCCCGGCTTCGCCGGCACGAGCCGCTTCGATAGCGGCGTTGAGGGCCAGCAGGTTTGTCTGATCCGCGATATCGGAAATAACGGCCATAATACGATTGATGGCCTGAGCCTGCTCGCCAAGGATATTCATATCGTCCTTGAGCTGGCGCGTCTGATCATGCACGGTCTGAATGGCCGTGACCGCCTTCTGAACGACAACTTCGCCGCTGTTGGCCTTGTCGCGCGTCTGGCTGGATGCCGTAGACGCCGTGTCGGCATTGTTGGCGACTTCCAGCACGGTGGCGTTCATCTGCTCCATGGCCGTCGCCGTTTCGGACAAACGAGAGGCGGACTGTTCGGCGCCCGCGTTGGAAACCTGCACCTGTTCGGTCAGATTGGCCAGGGCCTCGTTGATATTCTTGACGACGCCCTCGATTTGCGCGGCCGCCGCCAGCATGCCTTCGCGCTGGGCGCGTTCGGCCTTTTCTTTGGCAAGACTGGCTTCTTCCATGGCCTGACGCGCTTCCTGCGTCTTGGCGTCGGCTTCGGCGGTCTTGTTCTCGGCCAGCGTGATGTTCTTCTGCAGACGGTCGATCATGGAACGCAGCGAATCGGCCAGCAGCCCCATGTCGTCATTGCCGCGAACAGGGAGTTCTTCCTTGCTCATGGGATTTTCCGCCACAATACCGGCGTAGCGGGTGATCTGCTTGACGGGACGCCCGATGCGGATACCGATAATCAGCGACAGTACAAGCTGGAACGCCAGCACAAGACAGGTCGCCAGCAACGTATTGCGCACGGCATCGTCACGCAGCTTGAAAATCTTGGTCACCGGCGCGCCGATGAACCACATACCCACGGTTTCCCCCTTGTTGTTGCGCAGGGGCCAGTAGCAGGAGGCGTACTTCTGCCCGAACAGCTCGTTGAGCGTAAAGAAATTGGTTCCCTTCTTGAAGATGGCGTCCAGCACGGCCTGATCCGTCACCTTGGTGCCGATACCGCGGGACCCGTCAGCCTGCACCAGCGTGGTCTGCACGCGGGTATCGCCCTTGAAAACAGTGGCGTCAAGGCCGGTCAGCGCCTTGAGGTCTTCCACATAGGCAGGTTCGGAAAGGGCTCTCCCGATGGAAATGCTGCCGATGACCTTCCCCTGCGCATCGCGCACGGGCGCGGAGGCTCTCAGAGTAAAGGGAACGACGGTCCCTACGACTATATCTACGGTAGCCGTGCCGCCCAGAGCGCGCACGACGGTTTCCTGCTTTGTAACATCGTCGCTGTGCCTGTCGGAATGGCCGCGCCCCATGACCTTGCCGCGGGCATCGGTAATGGTGCAGAAGTCGCTCTTGGAAATATCCTGCAAATGCCGGGCAAAGGCCTGTACGGCGGGAATATCCCCCGCCTGCAGCGCATTGATGATGATGGGACTTTCCGCGCTCATGGTGGCAAGACGGACAAAGGCGCTGCCGTTGCGCGTATTGTAGGTGTCCACCATTCGCTGCAGGCGCATCACGCTCTGCTCGATGCTGGCATAGAGGGCATTACCCATAAAATGGATGCTGACACCGAACAGAACGCAGCCCAGCAAGAGAAGCGCCGCAAAGATACTGAAAATATATTTGTGCGTTAGCGTCACGGTAAAGCGCATGCCTTTCCCCCGTTGAACGTGGCGGCGCCGTGCGGAACGCTCCTGTTCTGCACTCGCCTGTACTACAGAACACACAGCCGACAACAAAATTTCCCGGCATTGACGCGCTGTGCCCCCTCGTAAACCTGATACAGCCGCTGCCTCGTAACATAGACTACCTAAGTATACACTGCTATGGGAGCACGCGCAAGTTCCGGCGCTATGGCAGTGAAATACGCGAAATACAAAAAAGAGCGCCCCCGCAAAGAGGGCGCTCAGAAAGGATTCGCCTGTGTGCCGGAGAGGGAAAAGGTTTTCCGTCCCCGGCAGCGCACTTTTTGATATAGCTAGCCCTGTTCAGCAACAGGCACGCCGCAGGAGCTGTCGGCATCGTCGTCATGTTCCGGCAGCTTTTCCTTACCGCCGAGGCGACCAAGCCACAGCGTGCTCAGGAAGCTGATGGCGGCCGCCGCAAGCAGATAGCCGCAGAGATACCAGGGCTGCCCGCCGTTGGAGCTGACCAGCAGCGTCGCAATCATGGGCGTGATGCCGGAAGCAAATATCCCGGAGAACTGATAGATGAAGGAAACGGCGGAATAACGCACCGTAGGCTCGAAGCTCCCCGAAAACATGCTGGACATAGTGGCGTATGCCGCGCCGTAGATAATGCCGAAGGGGAAGGCAATCGCCAGGAATACCAGCAGCAGGTTCTGACTGAAGTTATGCAGCACCCAGAAGGTCGGGTACGCCGTGATGCCCAGCAACAGCGCCGCGATGGCGAAAATACGCATCCGTCCCAGCTTGTCGGCCTTCATGCCCCAGAAGGGAATGGCCACGGCCATGACGGCGGCGGCGCCCACGATGATGAAGAGGCTGTGCGTCTTGTCCACGCCGCAGGATGCCGTCAGATAGGTCAGGGAGAAAACGCCGAACACGTTGAACGCAATGCCTTCCACGAAACGCGCGCCCACACAGGCAGTCAGCGTCTTGGGATAGTGCTTGAAGGCCGCAAGAATGGGATACTTGACCTTGTCGCGCTTCTGCTTGTCGGCGGCAAAATCCTGCGTTTCCGTGACGGACAGGCGGATATACGCGCCCACGGCCACGAGAATGGCGCTCAACAGGAAGGCTATGCGCCAGCCCCAGCTGAGGAACGCTTCGTCAGACAGCGCAAAGGACAGGATGCCGATCACGCCGGAGGCAAGCATCAGGCCGAGGGCAAGACCCACCTGCGGCAGGCTGCCGTAAAAGGCGCGCTTTTCCAGCGGCGCGGATTCAAAGGCCATAAGCACGGCGCCGCCCCATTCGCCGCCGATGCCGATGCCCTGCGCCAGACGGCAGATGACCAGCAGAATCGGCGCCCAGATGCCGATGGTGTCGTAGGACGGCACAAGACCAATGCCGACAGTGGCGACGCCCATGATTTCCAGCGTCAGCACCAGCATTTTCTTGCGGCCGAGCTTGTCGCCGAAATGCCCGAAAATGACGCCGCCCAGAGGACGCGCGATAAAGCCGACGGCAAAGGTGGCAAAGGCCAGAACCGTGCCCACGGTGGGGTCCGTCGTGGGGAAATAAATCTTGTTAAAGACGATGCCAGCGACGACGCCGTACAGGAAGAAGTCGTACCACTCAATAACGGCGCCGATCAGAGAGGAGACGACCACACGGCGGAGATTTGCGCCGCAGAACTGAGAATTCGCAGTATTGCTCATGGAAGCTCCTTACGACAGTTTGAGAACCTTGCGGGCATTTTCATACATGACCTTGGCGCGCACATCGTCGGGCAGCGGGAAGCCTGCATAGGCGTCAAGGGCGTCGTCCAGCTCGATGAAGGGATGCGCGCTGGCGAAAAGAACCTTGTCGGAAATGGTGTGGCACATGGCGTCCACAAAAACGTCGCGCATGGGCGCGCGCTCATATTCCGAGAAATCCATGTAGACGTTGGCATTGCGCAGGCAGGCGTAAATGCATTCGTTCACATACGGATAGCCGCCGTGGCTCATGATCAGGGTCAGTTCGGGGAAGTCGCGGGCCACCTTATCCACGTCGCGCGGATCGGCGTACTCCATGATAGCGCCGGGAACCTGCGGCGGAGGCGCCATGGTGATGAACACCGGGATGCCCAGTTCCGCGCACTTGGTATACAGGGGATAAAAGCGGGCTTCGGAAGCGGGAATATGGGCCAGATAGGGATCAATGGCGATACCCTTCATGCCGTATTCTTCCACGGCCTTCACGATCTCGCGCACGGCGGCCATTTTCTTGTGCGGGTCAATGCCCCAGAAACCCACGAACTTGTTGGGATACGCCCGGCAAAATTCCAGCACGCTGTTGTTATTGGCAGGAAAACCGTACGTCGTTTCCGCGTCGCGTCCGGTGATAACGCCCAGCTCAACGCCGACGGCGTCAAGATGCTCCACAATCTCCGGCAGGCTCTGAGGCTTGCGCGCCTCGAAGCCGATGACCTCGCATGCGGCCTTGAACATGGTGCTGTTCTTGATGCCATTGATGATTTCAGGCGTATTGGGCCTGAAGCGAAAATCGATAACTTTCATGGCGCGCTCCTCTGCACGAAAACCTGTTGGCCGCAAGGCGGCGGACGCTCCCTCAAAAGACGATTTCGGGGAGCAACTCGACTCACAAAGACCTTGAAGAACAGCCGCTTTGACTTTCAGGCAGGAAAGTAAATCAGAGATTGAAATAAGATGCACAATCTCTGATTTTTTCGAAAATCCTGAGGCCTTCTTGCGGTAAAGACAGCCCTTTTTGCGAATACGCCGCCGCAGAAAAATTCATTCGCATTCTTTAATCCGCAATAGAAATTTTATTGCCGACATCATAGAGAATGCTTCTACATATGCGCTTCACAAAAAAGAAAAAGTACGTTTTTGCTCCTGTAACGCCGCACAGCCCATGCAAAATTGCGAACTTTTTCTCAAGCCAAAAGCAAGCTCTTTCTTGCTCTCTACCTGCTGAAAAAATTTTTTTCAATAACGCTAAAGACTTGTATGGCTTTACTAGCTATTAATAATAACTATTAGTAATTTATAGATGCATTTTTGCACTATTTTGGCACCTCAAAGATACAGCGCGGCAACCGGAAAAACTCCTTTGCATTCGTGCGCCATGAGCGCTCTTCCCAGGGGCCAGTCGCGAGTCTCTTTACGTCGATGATGCAAAAACGCATCCACTCCAAAAAGGAAATCGTGAAAAAAATTTTTTTTGATGCATAAACGCATCATTTTGCATATCGAAAGAAAAATGTGAAAAAAATAACCAAAAAAATCAGCGCAATATAAAAATGGCACGACCTGTGCTTTAGAGGGGGCATCAGGCGAACAAAACGCCTTCCAAATCAAGACAACCAAACACCAGGAGTGTTACTCATGTCTCAGACCATGTGCGAATGCAGATCTCCCCAGGAACAGCGCCTTCTCGACAAAATCGAAGGCAAGGTGGACAAGTTCCGCGCCACGCATGAGCGCGTCTTCAAGATGCTGGAGCGCTTCGACGGCATGAAGCCCCGCATCGATATTGAACGCGCCCTCTACTTCACCCAGTCCATGCAGGAGACCGAAGGTCAGCCCCTGGTGCTGCGCTGGGCCAAGGCCATGATGCATATCGCCAAGAACATCACGGTCTACGTGCAGGAGGATCAGCTCCTGCTGGGCCGCGCCGGTTGCGACGGCCGCTATGGCATTCTCTATCCCGAACTGGACGGCGACTTCCTCGACATGGCCGTGCGCGATCTGCCCACTCGCGCCACCTCGCCCGCGACCATCACTCCCGAAGACGCCAAGCGCGTTATCGAAGACATCGCTCCCTACTGGAAGGGCAAGACCTACCACGAAGCCCTGAACGCCGCCCTTCCGCCGGAAATTCACAAGCTGACCTACGACGATCCCAAGGGTCTTATCTCCCGCTTCATCGTCAACGAAACCTCTTCCTTCCGTTCGTCCATCCAGTGGGTGCACGACTACGAAAAGGTGCTCAAGCGCGGTTTCAACGACATCAAGCGCGAAGCCGAAGAAAAAATCGCCGCCCTTGATCCCATGAGCGCCAAGGACATGTGCGAAAAGAAGCCCTTCCTTGACGCCGTGGTCATCGTCTGCGACGCCATCGTGCTCTGGGCCAAGCGCCATGCCGAAGAAGCCCGCAAGGTTGCCGAAAAGACCTCCGATCCCGTGCGCAAGGCCGAACTGCTGCGCATGGCCGAAAACGCCGAGCGCGTGCCCGGCGAACCCGCCCGCGACTTCTGGGAAGCCTGCCAGAGCCAGTGGTTCACCCAGATGTTCTCCCGTCTGGAACAGAAGACCGGCACCACCATTTCCAACGGCCGCATGGACCAGTACCTCTATCCCTACTATGAGCAGGGCATCAAGGACGGTTCGCTGGACGACAAGAAGGCCATCGAACTGATGGAATGCATGTGGGTGGGCATGGCCGAATTCATCGACATGTACATCTCCCCCTGCGGCGGCGCCTTCAACGAAGGCTACGCCCACTGGGAAGCCGTGACCGTGGGCGGCCAGACCCCCGACGGCCGCGACGCCACCAACGAACTGACCCATCTTATTCTTAAGTCCAAGCGCGAATTCCCGCTGCACTACCCGGACCTGGCGGCCCGCATCCACTCCCGCGCCCCTGAGTCCTACCTGTGGGACGTGGCCGAAACCATTAAGGACGGCTCCGGCTTCCCCAAACTCATCAACGACGAAGAAGTTGTGCCCCTGTACGTTTCCAAGGGCGCGACCTTTGAAGAAGCTCTGGACTACGCCGTTTCCGGCTGCACCGAAGCCCGCATGCCCAACCGCGACACCTTCACGTCCGGCGGCGCGTACATCAACTTCGCCGCCGCCGTGGAAATGGTGCTGCGCAACGGCCGCATGAAGAAGTACGGCGATCAGGTGCTCGGCGAAGAAACCGGCGATCCCCGCAACTTCAAGACCTGGGACGAGTTCTGGAATGCCTACGTGGCCCAGCACCTGCTCTTCCTGCGCACGGCCTTCATCCAGCAGCACATCGTCAACAACCTGCGCGCCAAGCACTTTGCCCAGCCCATGGGCTCCGCCCTGCACGATCTGTGCATGAAGCACTGCATCGACCTGCATCAGCCCCATATTCCCGAAGGCGTGGATTACGGCTACTTTGAATATATGGGCCTCGGCACGGTGGTGGACTCCCTGTCCGCCATCAAGAAGCTGGTCTTTGAAGAAAAGAAGATCACCATGGACGAGCTGATCAAGGCCATCGACGCCAACTTCGAAGGCTACGACGACGTGCGCGCCCTGCTCAAGTCCGCTCCCTGCTACGGGAACAACGACATGTACGCCGACAGCATCGGCCGCGAAATCGACCGTATCTCCGTGGAGTTTGCCCACAAGTACAGCGAAAAGGACCTCGGCATGTACTACAACGTGCGCTACGTGCCCTTTACCTCGCATGTGCCCTTCGGCAAGGTCGTTTCCGCCACGCCCAACGGCCGCGTGGACTGGTTCCCGCTGTCCGACGGTTCCTCCGCTTCTCACGGCGCGGACGTGCACGGCCCGACCGCGGTGCTGCTCTCCAACTACAACACCAAGAACATGGGCATGCGCGATCGCTTCGCCCGCATGCTGAACATCAAGTTCACGCCCAAATGCGTTGAAGGCGAACAGGGCACGGAAAAGCTCGTCTCCTTCATCCGTACCTTCTGCGACCTGAAGCTGTGGCACGTGCAGTTCAACGTGCTCAACAAGAGCACCCTGCTGGCCGCCCAGAAGGATCCCCAGAAGTACCGCAATCTCATCGTGCGCATCGCCGGTTACAGCGCCTACTTTGTGGACCTGTCGCCCGATCTGCAGAACGACCTGATTGCCCGTACTGAACACGAAACCATGTAGCGTCGCCCCTGTCCGGAAGAAGCCGCCGCACGCGGCGCGCTTCTTCCGGGCTCTGGCCGGCATGGAAAGAAAGGCCGCCGCAACGTAGCGGCGGCCTCTTGCGATTTTTTCGGCAACCTTTTACCTTTGGGCGGTGATTCAATGGTCGAGAACAACAACGCACAGGGCATTGTCTTCAATATTCAGAAATATTCCGTCCATGACGGGCCGGGAATACGCACCATTGTCTTCACCAAGGGTTGCAGCCTGCGCTGCCGCTGGTGCAGTAATCCTGAATCGCAGCGCAGAGAACCGGAACTGGCCTACAACAAGGGGCGCTGCCTCGGCGCGGACAAATGCACCCGCTGTTTCAAGGCCTGTCCGCACGACGCCCTGAGCCGCACGGAAGACGGCTTCGTCGCCATCGATCGCGCGAAATGCCACGGCTGCGACCGCCCCTGCGCCGAAGCCTGCCCGGCCCAGGGCATCATCGTTTACGGCAAGACCTACACGGCCGCGGAAGCGCTCAAGGTCGTGCAGGAAGATTCCATGTTCTACGCCCGTTCGGGCGGCGGCCTGACCATTTCGGGCGGCGAACCGCTGCTGCAGGGCGATTTCGCGCTGAATCTGCTGCGTCTTGCCCGCGAAAAACACGTCAAAACCTGTATCGAAACCTGCGGTATGGTCGATCCCGAAGTCCTCAGAGAGGCCGGCCAGTACCTCAACTATGTGCTTTTTGACATCAAGCACATGAATCCCGACGTTCACAAGGAACATACGGGCATGAGCAACGAGCGCATTCTGGAAAACTTCCGAATGCTGGTGGAAACCTACCCCGATCTGCCCATAACGGCCCGCACGCCCATTATTCCCGGTTTCAACGATCACGGTCCCGACGTGCGCGCCATATGCGAATTTCTCAAGCCTTTTGAACGGGTGCAGTACGAACTGCTGCCCTATCACCGACTGGGAACGCAAAAATACATTTTTCTCGACAGAGTCCCCCCCATGGGAGACCTAACGCTGGATGACAAAAAATTCTCCGCACTGCGCAAAATTGCCGTGGCCACGCTCGGCGACCGTGTGCACATCCCCCGCTGATGCGGACTCAGCCGCTCCGTATCCGGCAGTCTCTTTGTACCGCAAAGGGGCTGCCGGATGCCTGCGTCCGTATCTCCCGCGTCCTTTCCGCCGCCTCATTCCGCCCGGTCCTTCGCCGATCTCATCCGTGCCCCGCTCAGGAAACAGGCGCTTTCCGCCGCCGCTCCCGCGCGGCGACGCTCTCGCGCCGGTTTCCGCGACCCGTTTTCCCCTTCCCATCGGCCCAGGAGCGTCACGTGATTAATATTCACAAATATTTTACCTCTGTCCTCGACACGATTTCCGACGGCGTTTTCATCTCGGACGCCGCGGGCACCACGCTGTACGTCAACCGCATGTATGCCGAGCTCTCCGGCATGAGCGAAACGGAACTGCGCGGCAAGAACGTGCGCGAACTGGTGGATGAAGGCGTCTTTGACCGCGCCCTCAATCCCGAAGTCGTCCGCACCGGCAAGCCCGCCACCTACATGCAAAAGCTCAAGGACGGCAAGAACGTCGTCATCTCCGGCGTTCCGGTCTTTGACGAAAAGGGCAACGTCTGCCTTGTCGTCACCTACGTGCGCGATGAAACGCGCCTTGCCCAGCTCAATGAGCAGACCGGCGAACAACGCCGCCAGATTAAGGAAATCAACGACAAGCTGGCCTTTGTGGCCAAGTCGCAGGGCCGCGATCTGGAACCGGCCTTTACCAGCCATGCCATGCAGGAAGTCGCCGCGGAACTGCAGCGCTATGCCGTGACGGATGCGACGGTGCTCATCATGGGGGAAACCGGCGTGGGCAAGGACGTCTTTGCGCGCATGACGCACCGCTGGAGCCGCCGCAAGGATAAAATTCTTCTCAAGGTGGACTGCGGCGGCATCTCCGAAACGCTGACGGAATCGGAAATCTTCGGCTACGCGCCGGGAGCCTTTACCGGCGCTTCCAGCAAGGGCAAGCCCGGCTACTTTGAAATTGCGGACGGCAGCACCATCTTTCTGGACGAAATCGGCGAACTGCCCCTTTCCATGCAGACCCGGCTGCTGCGCGTGCTTCAGGATAATGAAATCGTGCGCGTGGGCAGCTCCCAGCCCCGCAAGGTGGACGTGCGCATCATCGCCGCCACCAATCGCAATCTGGAAGAATGCGTGGAAGCCGGCACCTTTCGCCGAGATCTCTTCTATCGGCTCAATGTCGGCACCGTGCGCATTCCGCCCTTGCGCGAACGCCCCGAAGATGTCCGCGTTCTGGCGGAATACTTTCTGCGCCAGTTCACCGCCAAATACAGGAAAAAGATGACCTTCATGGACATCACGCTGGACATGATGGCGCGCTACAGCTGGCCGGGCAATGCCCGCGAGTTGCAGAACATGGTGCACAGCCTCGTCATCACGCGGCAGGGCCCCATGCTCTCCCCGCGCGATCTGCCGTCAACCATCAGCGGTCTGAGAGACGAACAGGGCGAGCCTCTCGACGCCGTGCTCATGCGCGCCCGTCCGCTCAAGAACATCATGGCGGACATGGAACGCGAATTTTTGCGCCGCGCCATCGAAGTGCACGGCTCCATCCGCAAGGTTGCGGAGATGTTTCAGGTCAACCGAAGCACCATCTTCCGCAAACTGCATGGAGAAAACGACAAGACACGAGAAGGAAATCAATCATGATACATCCGCAGTTGCAGGCTCTGCTCCGCGAGGCGGAAGACGCGGCCCGCGAACGCCGCCATGCCGTGCTGACGGCAGAACACCTGCTGCTGGCCGCCGCGGGAAACTCCGAAGCCAGAGCCCTGCTCTCGGCCTGCGGGGTCGGCGTGACGCTGCTGCGCATCGAAATGGCCGAATATCTGGCCACCCATGTGACGCGTCTCCCGGCACAGGAAAGTTTACAGTCGCTGCCGCATGACGCGGCTCTGGTTCGCGCTCTGCGCGCTCCCGGCGTCGAGGCCCCTTCCTTTGACGAGGCGCTGCGCGCGCTGTTGACAAATCTGCTGCTTGAAGAACGCAGCTTCGCGGCTTACTGCCTTCTGCGGCAGGGTCTCGACGCGGAAGCCCTGCGCCGGCCGCCGTCGCCGGAAGCGTCGCAGTCCGCTCCGGCCTTTGCTCCCGCCGGGCGGGATACGGCCGCGCCGTCTCCCGCGGAAGCGCTGGCAACCTATGCCGACGATCTCACGGATCGGGCCCGTCAGGGCCTGCTGGACCCGCTGGTAGGCCGAGACCGGGAGCTGGAACGCGCTCTGGAAGTACTCTGTCGCCGCCGCAAGAACAATCCCCTTTTTGTGGGAGACGCGGGCGTAGGTAAGACGGCCATGGCCGAAGGGCTGGCCCTGCGCGTCGTCGAGGGGCGCGTGCCGCCCCGCTTCCGAAACCTGCGCATCTACGCGCTGGACATGGGACGCCTCATGGCTGGCACGCGCTTTCGCGGCGATTTTGAAAGCCGCCTCAAGGCTATTGTGGACGCGCTCAAGGCGCGCGACGACGCCGTGCTCTTTATTGACGAACTCCATACCCTTGTGGGCGCGGGCGCAACGGCCGACAGCGCCATGGATGCCTCCAACCTGCTCAAGCCGGCCCTGTCGCTGGGGCAGCTGCGCTGCATGGGCTCCACTACGCACGAGGAGTTTCGGCGCTGTCTGGAAAAGGACAAGGCCCTTGCCCGCCGCTTCCAGCGCATCGACATCTGCGAGCCCACTCCCGCCCAGTGCGTGGCCATTCTGGAAGGGCTCACGCCCCGCTATGCCGAGCATCACGGCGTTTCCTACCCTCCCGCTGTCCTGCGGGCCACCGTGGATCTGTCGGAGCGCTATCTGCACGACCGCATGCTGCCCGACAAGGCCATTGACGTGCTGGACGAAAGCGGCGCGGCCGTCTCCATGAAGCCGAACCATCAACCCGGCGCGCCTGTGCGCGTGCGCGACGTGGAGCGTGTCGTCGCCCGCATGGCAGGCGTTCCCGCGTACAGCGTTTCCTTACGCGAGCGCGTGCGTCTGGCTACGCTCGAAGAGGATTTGCGGCGGGAAATCTTCGGACAGGACGAAGCCGTGCGCGCCGTCAGCAAGGCCATCCTGCGCTCCAGAGCCGGTTTCAGCGGCGCGCGCCGCCCCGCCGGAGCCTTTCTTTTCTGCGGCCCCACCGGCGTGGGCAAGACGGAGCTTGCCAGGGCCCTTGCCCGGCTGCTCGGACTGGACTTCCTGCGTTTCGATATGAGCGAATATATGGAAGGGCACAGCGTCTCGCGTCTGATTGGCGCGCCTCCCGGCTATGTCGGCCATGAGCAGGGCGGTCTGCTGACCGAAGGCGTGCGCCGCAGCCCGCACTGCGTTCTGCTGCTGGACGAACTGGAAAAGGCGCATCCCGACATTTTCAACCTGCTGCTTCAGGTCATGGACGACGCGAGCCTGACCGACGCCCTGGGGCGTCGCACGGACTTCCGCCATGTCATCCTGATTATGACATCCAATGCCGGCGCCTACGAAATGCAGCGCGCTACGGTCGGTTTTGCCGAACGGAAGACCTCAGAGGCGGCGCGACGCGGCCGCATGGCCGTCAACAATGCCTTTGCGCCAGAATTCCGCAACCGCCTCGACGGCATTATTTCCTTCCAGAGTCTGGGGCCCGCTCTCATGAACGCCGTCGTTCGTAAATTCCTGCGCGACATCACCGGCGAACTTGAGCGGCGGCGTATTCAGCTTTCCGTGAGCGATGACGCCGTGGCCTGGCTCGCCCGCGAAGGCCATGATCCCGACATGGGCGCGCGTCCCCTGCGTCATCTGATCCGGACGGAAATAGAGGATCGCCTTGCGGCGGAAATTCTGTTTGGCAAGCTCAAAAAAGGCGGCAAAGCCCGCATTGTGACGGACGGGGACGGCCTGAAACTCGAAACGGACCTTGCATAATACCAGGCACAGCACTACTTCCCCAAGCCCCCATCCCTTCCCCCAGCGCGCTTTTTTAGCGTTTCAACTTTGAGAAAGGCGAGGCGGCGGCACAGCGCCGCCCGGCCCAAAGTGAGCGGAAAATCGCGCTTTTCCGCGAAACTACAGGGCGTATGGTTTGAAATGCAAGGCATTTCAAACTGAAAAGGCTCCAGAGTCTGCGCCCCTTTCAATGGCAAAACGCTCTGAACGAAAAAAGCGGGGGAGTTCCGCAAAGAACTCCCCCGCAATCAAAAACATCAGCCATTTTTCCGGGAGCGCCAACGTCGCCAGGCATTCAAAAGCAGCTCGGCCTGAACGGGCAAATGTTGCTGCCGGCAGTAATTCTTTTCCATCAGCGCCCGCCCTTCCTTCTGAATATCATGCAGCCGCGCCGGTTGCTCCAGCAGCCCCAGCACAGCCGCCGTAATATCTTCCAGGCTGCTCCCATCGCACAGACAGGCGCAACCTTCATGCGTCAGCACTTCCCGCAGCGCTCCGTTTGCTGGCAGCACCAGCGCCGCGTCGCAGCTCATGGCTTCGAGCATACAGGAAAAAAAGGGAGAAGGCGGCTCCAGCAGGGCAAAGAGCGACGCCGCGCACAGCAAATCCCTGTAGGAGGCATCATCAATGAAATCGAGAAGGTGCATTCTTGAGCGGCTGCATTCCGGCAGGGCCTCCCAGCCCGGCAGCAGCGCGGACCAGACATTACGGCCGCCGCACAGCAAAAAGACATGCGCCTGCGGACGCTGCATCAGCAACATGTGCATGGCTGCCCACAACGGCGCGTTTCTGGGGAAGTCCGCCGAACGCACGCTGAAGACAAGCACTTCTCCCGCCCTGCTGTACGCCTGCCCCTCATGCTCGAAGGGTCGCGCGGCAGCCGGACTGAAAAAAAGCGTATCCACACAGGGCGGCAGAATATCGATATGATCGGCAATAAAAGACGGATACTGCTGCCGTTGCCCCTGAGACAACGTAAAAAGATAATCGGCATCCACCACCAGCTTGGACTGCGTCAGCAACTGTACCGCCCGCTGATAGGGCGTCTCGTCGGCGCAGAACTCGCGCGGCACGGCCACCCAGTCCAGATAGGCGGCAAGAAAGTTATCGGGAAAGACTTCCCGCGTCAGCATGCTGACCCCCATGCCGGAAGACGTCACGATGATGTCGGGTTCAAAACCGTCGTCGCGCAGGCGCAGCAGACTTTCATGCATGGCGTCGCCGCGCAGAAAGGCCCGCTGCAACTCTCTGGCGGCGTCGTCACGCCGTCCGCCCGAAGCCGCAGCCGCGCGCCGCTCCCGTGTTTTGCGCACCCGCAGACGGCGCACGCCGGGCAGCTCCAGCGAACGGCGACTGTACTCCGCCGCAAAAACAACATCGTTGCCGGACTGTGCGGCAAAATATTCTGCCAGCGGGCCAAAAACGCCGGGCATGGTATGGCTGATGAACAATATTCGCATGGCAGATTCTCCGCAGGGCGTCGTCACGCCGCCGTCATGGCAGTGCCGGTTCCAGTGGCGGCGCGGTCCGTGTCGCGGAAACAGCGCGCTTTCCCTGCTCCGGCAAGAGCTGTTCTTTGCAGCCGCCGGAAGCTCCGCGACTCAAAGCAGGGCGTCCTACGTTATACGCTATATGTATCAACGCGCGACGTCAAGAAAGAAGGATGCGTCCATCATTATACGACGAAGACATCCTCCCCTGAGCTGTCTCCCGCTGCCGGCAAATGCGTCATGGCAGAGCAGCAGGCAAATAGTCTGGAAGTCCGTTTCTGGCAGAAGATCTGAAGAAAAGAGGGACAAGAGCGGGAGCGACCCCCGACGAGTCGCTCCACCTCGTTTCAGCACGACAGGGCCCCGCAGGGGGGCACCACTACCAGCGACGCCCGGAGGGCAGGGGACGCCGAATAGCTCGTGCCGAACTTTTTTACGACCGAAGGCGCAAAGCCATACAGCCGCAAAGAGATCTGTTGATGGGGGACAGGAAACTGTACCGGAATAAAAAAATGCCTGCTGCTTACAGGGAAAAAGAATGGCATTCCAGAACCATTCAAGCTCCCGGTAACCAGCAGGCGCTCTAAGAACGACTTTCCGTCGTTCCTTTTTTCGTTATACGCGCATGAAGAGCACCCCGTCAAGACTTCCAGCCGCAAAACAGCAAGGCTGCGTCTTCGGGGGCGGGAAAGCAGCATAGAGCATTTTCAGTTTGAAACCCTGCGCGTTTCAAACCATACGGCCTGTCGTTTCGCGGAAAAAACGCGTTTTTTCCGCTCACTTCAGGCCGGACGGCGCTGTGCCGCCCGTTTCACCCTTTGCAGAGGTAAAGCGCTCTGGCCGCAGAGGCCGCAATCCGGCGTCAGACCTTGTTCTCCGACCGATCCGGAACTGACTTCCGCGACGTTTCGACCGGACAGCGCGCATCGAGGAAAAAGCCTGAAACCTTCTCCCTCAAAAAGGTTCGCGCGGCTCTAGCCGTTGCACACCTTGCAGGGACGGTATCCGGCCTTAACGGCCTCCTGCTGCGTCGCAAACGTCTTGCTTGCCCCCTTGCTGTTGAAATAGCGGCAGCCGGAATTGTGATAAACCTTGCTTGCGGGATTGCCGCGGAAGCCGCTGCCCTTCTGCTGCACGGCGGGAGTTCCGGCAGGCGCGCCTTTCTGCTGTACGGCGGGCGCGTTGCCCTGCGCAGATGCCGCAAACACATCCGTCGCGGCGCACGGAGTCAGGAGCAGGCCGCAAAGCACAAGGGACGAAAGAAGGCGTTTCATACGTTTTCTCCGAAGTTAAGGGGTATAATGCAAGCTCTGCCGTATCCAACACAGCTGGGGCGCGGTCCGCACGGCCGCCCCCTTCTGAAAAAGACGCCCCAGTAAAAAGGCTTCTTCTCCCGAACGCAGTTTCTCACAAGATGCGTCGCAAAGGAAGGCTTGACGCTCCGCCGATTCAAAAATAGTGTAACCTTGTACGTCAGCGCTCCATGCACGCGCCGTTGCGGCCCGGCATGCCGCCGCAAAATAAGGAGTGGCGTATATGCCCATTTTCGGCCCGTCGGGACGACATCCTATGCCCGGAGGAGAATCGCAGTCTATTTTCAGCCGGGATTTCATTCTGCTGTTCTGCATGTCCCTGTGCAACAACAGCTACATAGCCGTTTACTACTGTTTTGAACAATGGCTGGAAGGCGTCGGCGTTGCCGCCGGCTGGCGCGGCATCCTGCTGTCCTGCATGTTCGTCATGGTGCTGTTGTGCCGTCCGCTGGCCAGCTTTACCCTGCTCAAACGCAGCAAACTTGTGCCGCTGGGCTGCGCCATCATTCTTTCCAGCTGCATCATGCTGGCCTATCCTTTCCTTGCCGGAGGTCCCCATTTCGTCGGCATTGTAGCGGGAATGCGCGCGCTACAGGGCGTAGCCCTTTCCGTCTACTCCACCTGCGTCACGGCAGTGCTGGTTTCCTGCATTCCCAAGGGGCAAAGCGCCCGCGGCTTTGCGCTCTTCTCCCTCACGCTGCTGCTGCCCTATTCCATTATTCCCGCCCTGGGGGAACATCTGCTGCCGCTGGTGGGAGGCGAGCCCTATCTTTTTGCCTGGACATCCCTGCTCGGCATTCCCGCGCTATGCATGATCATCCCGCTGGCTCCGCGCCTGCGCATCCCGGAACTGCCCGCGGCGGGAGCAGGGAGCATGAGCGGCAAAGCCGTGCTGCATGCCGTAACCCACTCTGGACTGGCCTGCATCTATCTTGCCTGCATGATGTTCAGCATCATGACCTGGCTCGCCATCCTGTTCATGAAGGGTTTGTGCACGCTGACCGGCGCCCAGGCGCAGCATTTCTTCATGACCTATACCGTCACCATGATCCTGATCCGCCTGTTCGGCTCGCACATGTTTGATACGCTGCCGCGCTATCGGGTTGTGCCGCTGTGCGCGCTGGGGCTCGCCGTCAGTATGGCGGGCATGGCCTGGCTGCCGTCATGGGCCTTTATTCCTCTGTGCGCCCTGTACGGTATCTGCCTCGGCATTCTCTATCCGCTGCTGGCATCGACTATCTATGATCGCTCCACGGACGCAACCCGCTCCATCAACTCCAATGTGATGATGCTCACCTTTGACGCCAGCGGCATGCTTGGCCCGCTAGTGGGCGGCGCCGTTATTCAGCTGGGACTCGACTATCGGGGCGTCTTCATGACGGCGGCTCTCATCGTGAGCATGTGCGGCGGCTTCATGCTGCTGGATCGTTTGCGGCTGGCGCTGGCGGAACGGCGTCAGAGCACCGACGCCTGATCCCCGGACGCGCCGCATCACGCCTTGAATACTGGAGGAAGCATGACCCCCTGGGAAAAAATCGTTTTGTGCTACAGCCGTGTCGGCGGGGCGGGCCTGTGTCCCGCAGGCCCCGGCACCGCGGGCAGCGCCGTTGCCGCCATTGCGGCCCACTGGCTGTTTCTGCCTCTCCCGTTTCTGGCACGGCTGGCCGTGCTGATCCTCGTCTTCTTGACCGGAGCTCTGGCGGCCGGCATGGCCGAACGCCTGCTGGGCAAGAGCGATCCCGGCGAAGTCGTTATTGACGAACTGCTGGGCGTCTGGCTCGTACTGCTCCCCTTTCAGGAAAGCGACTGGCGGCTTCTGCTGGCGGCCTTTATCTTCTTCCGCATCTTTGACATCTGGAAACCCGGCCCCATTCGCGCCTCGGAAAACTGGCTTCCCGGCGGTTACGGCATCATGATCGACGATGTCATGGCAGCGGTTCCCGCCCTGCTCTGCGTGGCTATCCTGCGCTTTTTCCATATCGTCTGAGTGGAGAACACAATGAAAAACCTCGACTGCCGCGGGCTGGCCTGCCCGCAACCCGTCATTCGCTGCCGCGAAGCCGTCGCCGCGGGAGCTGCGGCGCTCTCCGTACAGGTAGACAACCTCGCCGCGCGTGAAAACGTGCTGCGCTACCTCGGCAATAACGGCTTTGCCTGCGACTGCGAAGAAAAGGACGGCACTTTCCATATCCGCGCGACACGCGCCGGAGAAGCGGCAAGCGCAATTCCCAGCGACGGGAGCGACGACAACGGCGCGCGCACCCTGGTGCTCATCACAACGCCCACCCTCGGCCGGGGCGACGACACGCTGGGACAGCGTCTGATGGAAACCTTTCTCGGCACTCTGCCGGAAATGCGCAATCTGTGGCGCGTAGTGCTGCTGAACGGCGGCGTGCGCCTCTCGGCAACGCCCGGCCCCGCGCTGGAGGCTCTGAAAAAACTGGCGGAAAACGGCGTTTCCATTCTTGTCTGCGGCACATGTCTCGCGCACTACGGCCTTGCCGAGGCCAAGGAAGTGGGCGAAACCTCCAATATGCTGGACATCGTCAGCAGCCTTGATCTTGCCGAGAAGGTGATCCGTCCCTGACGGCATAGCCTCCATGCCGCCTCGCGGCGTCCGCGACACAGCTCGAAACAAAACGAAAGCCGCAGCCCCAAGGGGCTGCGGCTTTTACTACTTGTGCCAATAAAACAGGTTGCTACATAACGAAGCGATTCAGCAGGGCCGTCAATTCCGTGTGCAGTTTTTCATCCTGCATGGCAAAATAAATATTTGCCGTCAGGAACTCCGCCCAGTCGCCCGCATCAAAACGAGTGCCTTCCATACGAACGGCCATCATGCCGCGTTCGTGCGCGAGGGAGCGCAGAGCGTCGGTCAACTGAATCTCGCCGCCAACACCGGGTTTCACCCTCTGCAGATGATCAAAAATGTCGGGAGTCAGCACATAGCGCCCCACAATGGCAAGGCGCGACGGCGCCTCGTGCTGCGCGGGCTTTTCCACCATGTCGCTGACACGGAAGACGCCGGGACTCACTTCCTCCCCGGCAATGATGCCGTAACGGTTCACCTTTTCCCACGGCACTTCCATGACGCCAATCACCGGCATGTTCTCGGACATGGCGACGTCCATGAGCTGCCCAATGCCGGGCTTGCCGCTGAACATGAGGTCGTCGCCCACCATGACAGCAAAGGGCTCGTTGCCCACCAGCCCGCGCGCGCACAGGACGGCATGCCCAAGACCCAGCTGCTTTTTCTGACGCACGCTCATGATGTTGACCATTTCGGCCACATGCCGCACTTCCTCCAGCTTGTCCAGTTTCCCGGCGCGCTCAAGAACGGCTTCCAGCTGCAGGTTATAGTCGAAGTGATCCTCGATGACGCTCTTATCGCGGTTGGTAACGAAGATCACATCCTCGATTCCGGAGGTCTGCGCCTCTTCCACAACGTACTGGATAACCGGCTTGTTGTAGATAGGCAGCATTTCCTTGGGAATATTCTTGGACGCGGGCAGCGAACGGGTCCCCCATCCGGCGACGGGAATGACGACTTTACGAATAGGACGCATGTCATCTCCTTGAGCAGGCCATGAAAACAATGGCGACCGGAAGGAAGCCTGAGCCCGAACGGCCGCCTCCGCAACACTGTATTCCTGTCAGAACAGAATCAACGCAATTCCCGCACGACGACCTCGGCCAGGTCCTCGGCGTAACGCGCTACCTTATCCTCATTTTCCGCTTCAATCATAATGCGGCACAACGATTCCGTGCCAGAATAACGCAACAGGACCCGACCGCGATCGCCGAGCTCCTCTTCTATCTTCCGCACGGCCTCTCCGATGGCCGGACGCTCCTCAAAGGGCAATTTCTTTTCCACCCGGACATTGACGAGCTTCTGCGGGAAAAGACGCAGCAGCCCTGCGAGTTCGGACAGCGGACGATCCTTTTCCCGCATAATGCGCAGCAGCTGCAGGGCCGCCAGCAGACCGTCGCCGGTCGTGCTGTACTGACGGAAAATCAGATGCCCGGACTGCTCGCCGCCCAGCATGGCATTTTCGCGTCGCATGGCTTCCATAACATAGCGGTCGCCCACCTTGGTGCGCAGCAGCGTGCCGCCGCGCTCCTTCATGAAGATTTCCAGCGCCATGTTGCTCATAACCGTGGCTACCAGCATCTTGTGCGGCAACTCGCCGCGCGCCATCATGGCTCCGGCGCACATGGCCATAATCTGATCGCCATCCAGCACGTTGCCCTTCTCGTCCACCACAATGAGCCGGTCGGCGTCGCCGTCCAGAGCAAGCCCCACGTCCGCCCGCACTTCGCGCACCTTGGCGACCAGCGTTTCAGGATACAGGGAACCGCAATGATCATTGATGTTCAGACCGTTGGGAGACGTTCCGATGCGGAAAACTTCCGCGCCCAGTTCTTCCAGGGCCAGCGGAGCCACCTTGTAAGACGCGCCGTTGGCGCAGTCGATGACAATACGCAGACCCGACAGCGTCATGTTGGCAGGAAAGCAGCTCTTTGTATACACGATGTAACGGCCGCCCGCATCCTCGATCTTGGTGGCGCGCCCAATTTTGTCCGACGCGGGATAGGGCCAGCGGAAATCCGGATCAAGCACCATGGCGGAAATCTCGTTTTCCACTTCGTCGGGCAGCTTGAAGCCTTCGGCATCAAAGAACTTGATCCCGTTGTCATGATAGGGATTATGGGAGGCAGAAATAACCACGCCCAGATCCGCCCGCATGCTGCGCGTCAGAAAGGATATGGCGGGCGTAGGCAGAGGGCCCGTCATGATGACGTGCATGCCCGCGGCGCACAGCCCCGACGTCAGGGCCGATTCCAGCATGTAGCCGGAAAGCCGGGTATCCTTGCCGATGACGACTTTGTGCCGATGCGGCCCGGAACGAAAACGAATGCCCGCGGCCAGCCCCAGTCGCAGAGCGACTTCCGCCGTCATAGGATAGGTGTTGACCGTGCCGCGCAGGCCGTCGGTACCAAAAAAACGTTCAGACATGCAAACTCCTTGCCGCCCGGCGGCGCAAGATTCAGTTTTCTTTCGGGCCCGCAGGCCCGGAGTCATTCTTTCGCAACGCTCACGCCCGGCATATCCGGGTCGGATGCCCCGTTCCGCTCCGTCATTTAAGGCGCGTTACCGTCACGGCCTCCACGCTGGGGCTGAGCAGCGTCATTCCCTCCGGCAAACGTATGCGGGGGTCCACCTGCGCACTCCTGCCCACATCCATGGGCGGCGGCACCACGATGGCTTCCAGCTTGCGCAGATAGGAGGTGCTGCGCACAAGGGCATCCGGCACTTCGACGGCGAGATCGATGCTGGGCGGATCCACCTTGTAGGACTGCGGGTCCTCCGTTTCCAGCTTGAGCTTACAACGTCGGGAAAGCACGCTGCGCCCGCTGGTTATAGTATACTGCACCTGCACCGCCGAGGGAACGGCATTGACGAGGCTCGGCGTATCCAGCAACAGCGTCTGCCGCACGGTGGTTCCCGCAGCCTTGGGGTCCAGCCGGATGGTTACCGGCAGAAAGGAGAAGTCGGATATTACGGATTCGGGGCCGCGCAGAATGACGGTTGCCGGGGACGTGCTCACATTTTCAACAGTCAGGGCATTGCTGCGCAGCGGCGATTCCACCACGGTCTTAATGGGCACACTGCGTTCCATCAGATTGTCCGCCGTAATGACAATGCGAGGCGGCAGCACGTCCACCACTTCAAACGCCCGGAAAGTTCCGTCCATACTTTCGCTGGTAAGCGGAATGATGGTCGTCCCTTTCTTGAGGTGGGACAGCTCCACCGACTGCACAAGACGTTGCTGCGGGATGGAGCGCAGCAGCGTTCCCGGCCCGCGCAGCCGCACCGTGATCTTGTTAATCAGGCCGGAGGTCACCACAAGATTCTGAGGCATGCCGTAATAGTTGATGCTCAGCTCCAGCTGCACTTCTGTCCGATCGCTCACGCTTACCATGTACCACATCCCTGCCGCCGCCACAACAGAGACAAGGATGGAAAGCAACCGCGCTGTGGAAGAATCCTGTTTTCTAAAGAAGGTCATTGAGCACCTGCCGCAAACGCGCGCCGTCAAGGTTGCGACTCAGTTCGCCGCGCATGGCCAGCGAAATTTCTCCGCGTTCTTCCGATACCACCACCACGGCGGCGTCCGTTTCCTCGGTAATCCCCAGTGCCGCGCGATGCCGCGTCCCGAAGGACTGCCCCTTGGCCACGGCCAGCGGCAGAATGCATGCGGCCGCCAGAATACGCCCCTGACTGAGGATAACCGCGCCGTCATGCAGCGGGGCCTTGGGATAAAAAATATTCATCAGCAGCTGCCGGGACAGCTGCGCATCCACCCGCACCCCTTCCCGCTTGATCATGTCGCCGAGCTTCATGCTGCGCTCGATGACGATGAGCGCGCCTATGCGCAAACGCGCCATTTCCACACATGAGGCCGCCACTTCTTCCACGAGCCCCGACATGGCGCTCTTCTTACGAAAGAAGCGGTGCGAACCGATTTCCCCCAGCGCCTGCCGGATGTCGCTCTGAAAAATGACGACAATCAAGATGAACAGAGAACTGAAAATATGCTGCAGCAGCCAGCCCAGCGTATACAGGCCCAGCTTGTGCGAAATCAGATAGAGAACGGTCAGCAGGCCCAGCCCGGAAAGCATGGCCAGCGCACGGGAACCGCGCAACAGCTGGATGAGCTGATAGACGATGACGGCCACCAGCGCCACATCCAGCAAATCGCGCCAATCCATGGTGAAGCCTTCTAGCATGCGACGCTCTCCCCTGCGCGCAGGGCGGCCGCCAGCATCAGCCCCTGCCGCGCCGCGGCAACGTCATGCACCCTGTGCCAGAAAATCCCTTTCTGCCACAGCAGGGCCGTTGCCGTCTGCGTCACGGCGCCGCGCCGGGCAACAGGCAATCCCAGCAGATCCCCGAACAGGCTTTTCATGGAAAGCCCCATAAGCACGGGACGCCCGAAGGTCAGCCACTCTTCCGCATGCGCCAGCAGAGCCAGATTGTGCTCCAGCGTCTTGCCAAAACCAATTCCCGGATCGAGCACAATATGCTCTTCCGGCAGGCCCGCGCGCACAAGGCGGTTGAGCATCTGATCGAAGAACTCCAGCACATCGCGCCGCACATCGTCATACCGGGGCGCATTCTGCATGGTCGCGGGGCGGCCCTGCCGGTGCATCAGCACGTATCCTGGACGATGCTGCACCACCACATCCAGCAGCGCGGGATCATAAACACAGCCGGAAATGTCATTGATAACGGACGCGCCGCAACGCAGCACAGCATCCGCCGTGGCGGCGTGATAGGTATCCACCGAAATGCAGACGCCGGAAGCAACCGCACGCAAGCGGCACAACACAGGCAGCAGACGCCGCAACTCCTCGTCTGCCGACAGGGAACGCGCGCCGGGACGCGAGGACTCGGCGCCGAGGTCCAGCATATCCGCGCCTTCGTCGCGCAGGCGCAGCGCATGCGCCACAGCCTGCTCCACCTGCATGTGCTCGCCGCCATCAAAAAACGAATCTGGCGTGACGTTAACGATGCCCATAATGCCGAAAGGGGCGGACGCAGACAGCGCCCTCCCCCCCAGAACGCGCCACACAGGGCGCTCCGCGCCTTCCTTCGCCACAGCAACGGAAGCGCGATTTGCAGCAAATTCGACCATAGATGATTCTTGTTGAAAAAAGGAAAAAAAGCCCGGCCGGCGCAGGAGCCGTCGCTCCTGCGCCGGGAAACGGGCTAGTCCGAATCCGGGCGGGCAAACCCCGCGCAGCCGCACAGACCGACGTCGCTAATTGCGCCGCGAATCGTCATCGCCGCCGCTGTCCTTGCCGGAAGATGTCGTATCGGCTTCCTTGTCTGAGGCGTCGCCGTCAGCGGCAGTATCCGGCTCCAGCACAAAGCCGGTCGCGGTCTGCGGCTCCTCCTGTCGCACGGGCTTGCCGTTGGCATCCAGCGGCGGCAGGGGCTTGTTTTCCATGATGAGATCCAGCTCCTCGCCCGTGATGGTTTCGCGCTCAAGCAAAGCGTTGGCAATGCGATGCAGGGTTTCCATATTGTCCTGCAACAGCTTGCGGCAACGGGCATAGGCCTCTTCCACAATGCGCTTGACTTCCGCATCCACGAGTCGGGCGGTTTCTTCGCTGTAGTTCTTATTCTGCACCCATTCGCGGCCGATAAAGACTTCTTCGTTCTTTTCGCCCACAGCCAGCGTGCCGATGGCCTCGCTCATGCCCCATTCGCAGACCATGCGCCGGGCCGTCCGCGTCACTCGCTCGATGTCGTTGGATGCCCCCGTGGTGTAATCGGAAAGCACCAGCTCCTCGGCCACGCGCCCGCCCAGAAGCACCACCAGCGTGTTCAGCAGATAGCCGCGGGTGTAGCTGTGCCGATCCTCTTCCGGCAGCTGCATGGTCACCCCCAGAGCCCGGCCGCGCGGGATGATGGTCACCTTATGGACAGGATCGGAGCCGGGAAGCAGACGCGCCGCCAGCGCATGCCCGCCCTCGTGATAGGCGGTATTGCGCTTTTCCTCGTCGGAAAGCATGAGACTGCGACGCTCGCGGCCCATAAGGACTTTGTCCTTGGCATATTCAAAGTCGCGCATGTCCAGCTTTTCCTGATTCAGCTTGGCCGCCTGCAGGGCGGCTTCATTGACCAGGTTTTCCAAATCCGCGCCGGAAAAGCCCGGCGTGCCGCGCGCCAACACTTCCAGGTCCACATCGGGAGCAAGCGGCGTGCGCTTGGTGTGCACCTCAAGAATGCGCTTGCGGCCGCGCAGGTCCGGCGTCGCCACCACAACCTGACGGTCGAAACGACCGGGGCGCAGCAGGGCGGGATCAAGCACGTCGGGACGGTTAGTGGCGGCAATGAGGATAACGCCCTCGTTGCTTTCAAAGCCGTCCATCTCCACCAGCAGCTGATTCAGCGTTTGTTCGCGCTCGTCATGGCCGCCGCCAAGACCAGCGCCGCGCTTGCGGCCCACGGCGTCAATTTCGTCAATGAAGATCAGACAGGGAGCGTTCTTCTTGCCCTGAACGAACAGATCGCGCACGCGGGACGCGCCCACGCCCACAAACATTTCCACAAAATCGGAACCAGAGATAGAAAAGAAGGGCACGCCGGCTTCTCCGGCCACGGCGCGGGCAAGCAACGTCTTGCCGGTACCGGGAGGGCCAACAAGCAGCACCCCCTTGGGAATGCGGCCGCCCAGCCGGGTAAATTTCTTGGGATTGGAAAGGAATTCGACCACTTCGGCCAGTTCTTCCTTAGCCTCATCCACACCGGCCACGTCGTCAAAGGTAACGCGACCGTCTTCCTGATTGAGCATGCGGGCCCGCGACCGGCCGAAGTTCATGGCCTTGCCGCCGCCTCCGCCCTGCATCTGACGCATGAAGAAAATCCACACGGCAATAAGCAGCGCCATCGGCAGCAGGGAAATAAGCACCTGCATATACCAGGGCTGCTCTTCCGGCGGCTCTGCCTTAACCTCCACCTTCTTTTCCATCAGGCGAGAGATCAATTCCAAATCGCGGGGGGCGTAGCTTCTGACCGTGGAGCCGTCCGTGGTTTTCCCGGTCAGGGTGTTCCCCTGGATTGTGACGCTGGCAATCTGCCCGCCGTCCACGCGGGAAATAAAGTCGGAATAGGACAGCTGTTGCGACGCGCCCTGCGGCTGCTGAAACATATTGAACACCATAACCAAAGCAATGGCGATGATGCCCCACAGCAGCAGGTTTCGGCTGGTTTGATTCAAGACGGCCTCCCTCAAGGGCTTCGATATCCGGTGACGTTCCCAGGGGAACGGAATTTTTCACTTGAAACTAGCCCGCAGCGCGGGGCGCTGTCAATCGGCCCGTACCGCAGGTTCCCAGAACATAAGCACGCCCCGGCGTCTGGCAATGGGCGGGGCGGCATTTCCCCGGAAAAGAAGGCAAAAAAGAAGCTCCCGGGTACGAGGGGTTGCCCGGGAGCGCGCACGCCGATGCAGAAAGGGGGAGGCGTGCTCGAAGGAGCAGACAGGCATCAGTTATTCGCGGGGGCGCATTCCTGCCGCCATCCGCCCTGAGCAGGCGCATGGGGCGACGCTTCTTCCGCCGCGCCTCTGACGCGCCAGCGCGTCAGAAGGGGTTTCCTGCCGGGCAGCGCAACGAGCGTTGCATCTTCGCAGGGGAAACGGCGTCGGATGAAGCGGAGCAGCCAGCCCGCGCCCAGCCACAGGGGCACGGTGATGCCGAAAAAGTACAGAGAGAAGGTCGCCAGAGAGGAACCGGGGCGCAACGAGGCCTGATACATGGCAAAAAAGACGGCCGCGAGCATGAGCACATTGGCGGCAACGCGGACAACGCCGGACCACAGCGCGCGCTTGAAGGCATACGAAACTGCGGGGCGGGGGGCCTCGACGGAAACGGCTGCGGCTGCGGTCATGGGTTCCTCCTTTAGAGCAATTTCAGTTTGAAACGCTGCGCATTCCAAACCATACGGACTGTCGTTTCGCGGAAAAAGCGCGTTTTTCGCTCACTTTGGGCCAGGCGGCGCTGTGCGGCCGCCTCGCGTTTCGCCTTTTTCAAAGTTGAAACGCTCCAGTCTCTTTCACGGGGTGACGAGGCCGGAGGGGCTCCGGCCTCGTCGGGATGCCTCAAAGGGCGGGGGCTACTTCTTGAACAGGTTGGTCTGGGAGATGTTCATGAAGCGCAGCGCCTGATGCTTGGCATTTTCCTTGTAGTAGACGCGGACTTCGTCGCCGGCTTCCCAGGTATCGGGATCCACATCCAGCTTGTCAGCAGGAATCTGGAAGGTAACCAGGGCCTGCAGGCGGGCGGAGTATTCGGTAACAGTCATCTTTTCCTTGTCGATGATGGGGAACTTCTTACCGCGCACCTTGGGATGCGTACGCTTGATGTTCTTTTCCACATCGGTGAACTTGACGTTCAGCACTTCAAGGGACTTGGTTTCAGGGTTGTAAATGGTGACGGTGGACTTGTCGATGTCGAACATCACGCGGCCGCCGGGCTTAGGCAACGGACCAATTTCCGCGGGGTCGGACGGCATCATGTATTCGTGGATACCGCCGGAATATTCGGGGTTGCGCTGATCATGCTTCACGTCCAGCACCACCAGCATGGTTTTCGTTTCGGGGTTATAGGCTACGCAGCGCCCCTGTTCCACCTGACCGAATTCGCAGGCCGTCAATCCGAGGCAGGAGACCAGCACAAAGGACAGTATCAGCTTACACATTCTCATGTTGTTTCTCCTTAGCCCTGGCGCTTCTTGGCAGCGAGTTCAAGCTTGGCACCCTGCACCATACGCACGGTAATGTAGAGGGAGATACCGCTGACGAAGCCCAGCACGGCCACGGTAGCGATGCCGTTGATGACGTCGGAGTACGCGGGGAACATAGGCTGGATGAGCTTCAGGACCACGGAAGCGAGGCAGCCCAGGACGGCGGTACCGAAGGCGATGCGGATGCCGTAACCCTTGATGTACTTGGTGGCAACGGCGCCAATCTGAGCGCCCACAGCCGCGCCGACGAGCATGATGAGGGCGGCCACGAGTTCGGTACGACCCTTGAAGGTATAAGAAGCCGCGCCGTACAGGCCGGAAATGGCCACTTCAAAGAGGTCGGTGCCAACGGCCACGTGGGTGGGGCAGCCGACGAGGTACACCAGGGCGGGCATGCGGATCAGACCGCCGCCGATGCCGAGGATACCGGCCAGCCAGCCGGTGGCCAGCGACACGAAGATGGGCAGCCAAGCGGAGCAGTAGATACCGGCCACATGGAAGTGCACCATGGGGGGAATGCGGATAGCGTGCAGCTTGGACGACCAGTCAAGACCGGTGGCGGTGGCGGACAGTTCTTCGCCGCGGGCAGCCGCTTCACGTTCCTTCTTGCGACGCAGGGCCACGTCATGGAAGACCATCCAGGCGATGCAGACCAGCAGCACGACGTACAGCCAGCGCACGACCTTGTCAACGGAGCCCAGGCGTTCCAGCCACATGATCATCTGCGCGCCGATTTCGACGCCGACCACGGTACCGGCCAGCATGGTGATGCCGAGCTTGTAGTCAACGTTACCGAACTTACCGTGACGCATGGTGGAAATGAGGGATTTCCCGGCCATGTGCGCCACGTCGGTGCCGATGGCGAAGGCCATGGGGAAGCCCAGGATGTTCAGACCGGGGGTCACCATCCAGGCGCCGCCCATACCGAAGAAACCGCCGATGATGCCGACGCCGAGACCCAGAATGATCAGACCGGGCCAGAAAATATTCACGCCGGAAATGGGCATCAAAACATACAACCAATCCATAAAGCGCCTCCTTCCGGCCTAGTGTTCCGCCAGCTCGCGATGCTTGAGGTCAATACCGATGTGCGACATCACGATGTCGGCCAGAACGCCGAAGATACATCCCGTTACCGGAATGATGAGAATTGTCAGCAACGTGAAGTAGGCATGACTATCGTTGTACATCTGGGCCCACCACAGCATGATGCCGTCAAGGCGGCGCGTATCGGCCACGATGACCACATTGGCCGCTGCCTTTTTGGCGGCCATTGCGAGAGAAGGCGCCATGAGCAGGAACATCAGGGCAAAGCCCGTAATGCATGTCCAAAGCTTACGCATAAGTCTCCTCCATTCCTGTTTCCGCCGGAGGGGTTCCGGCGATTCGTGCCAAAATTCACGCCCTGAGTATAGCAAGCTCCATGCCATTGCACGATTGCGGGCTTCCCGTACCGCCGGGATACCCGGTTTTCGGCCTTTCCGGCTTGCCTGCATGCCCGCTTTGACATAATATGTAGACAGGCAGGTCAGCGAAGGAGGAGTCATGCGTTTCCAGTTCAGCCCTCTTACAGGAAATTCCTATGATACCGCGCTATTATTTCTAAGACGCAGCGTCACGACCCGACTTCTGGCAGTGGGTCTTCCCGGCGCGGCCGTTCTGCTCCTCTGCCTGATTGCCTTTGTATCGCGCAACGCCGGAACGGCCATTACCGCGGCTCTGGAGCGAAACGCGCAACTACGGGCCGGCTCCGTTTCGCTTATCCTTGAGCAAATTTTCACAGAAACGCGCAATCAACTCCTTATTTTAGCTGCGGGTCCCGTTTCCAGACAGACTATGGACGACAGGCTGCGCTTTCGCGCAAAGGCCGGCGGCGTCCACTATCGCGAAGTAGCTTTCATGGCGCGCAACAGCAGCGACAGTTTTCTTCTCATCAATCATGACGGCGAAATTGTGAGCGTCCCGCTCGATGTGGCTCGGCAGGCCATCGGCAGCCCTTTCAACATGGGCGAAATCCGGCATACGGCCAACCATGTGCACATGGGGCAGCCGCTGGAAGTCATTTATCCTCCCCTGCCATTCAAGGGAGCCATGCAAAGCCCTCGTCTTCAGGTTCTGCGCTTCAGCACTCCCATCTTCGATGACGACCAGTATCAGGGGCTGCTCATTCTCTCGCTGGATCTCTCCGTTCTGCGCGACGCCATTTCCATGTTTTCCTCTTCCGAAAGCTCATTCTGGCAGAACAGTCATCTCAGTCATGTGCGCAGCGTCTTTTTTGATGTTCAGGGCTGGATGATCTTCCAGTCCGAAAAAAGCCGACAGGGCGCTGTTCCGCTCAGTCTCAACGAAATTCGCAAAGGCTTCGGCGGCGATTTCGGTCGTCCGGGTTTCAGCACGGCATTCCGCCCCTATCCCCGGCATCTGCGCTGGTGGGAAATGGTCGAAGCAGTACAAAAGGGCAAAAGCGGGCGCATCAGCATCTCCTCGCGCGACGAAGGCTGGAGCGATACGACCTTCAGCGATGTGCACGCCAGCTATGCGCCCATATTTTTCAGTTCGGCCCCGGACGCCGTGCCGGACGTCATCGGCGGCATTGCCGTGCTGGACGGCATGCCCGCCGACGTGGGAGGAATCTCCCTTTTCCGAACGTTAGGCATCGGCGCAAGCCTCTGCATCCTTTTCATGGGACTTCTGCTCTGGCGCACCGGCCGCGTCACCGACAGAACCCTTGCGCGTTTTGCCGACGAAGTTGACGCGACAACGGAAACGTCCGCCACAGCCATTCCGGAAATCCCCAACGCGCCGCACACGCTCAACAGGGCCCGCGACAGCGTCAATCGCCTGTTGCAACGCCTGCGCCGCGCCGAGGACGAGCATAATTCGTGGCACGATCAGCAACAGACGCTCTGGGAGCGCGAACCCTGCGATCTCATGCCCGAAAATGTTGCCGCGCCCCTTGGTCTGGTAGGCGAATCTCCCGCCATGAGCGAATTGCGCGAACATATTGCGCGAGCCGCGCCGTCCGACGCCGATATCCTGGTCATCGGCGAAACCGGCACCGGCAAGGAGCTCGTTTCCCGCGCCATTCATGAAGCCAGTCCCCGCCGCGACGGCCCGTTCATTACTATTAACTGCGGCGCGCTCGACGAAAACCTGCTCATGGACACCCTGTTCGGGCATGTTAAAGGCGCCTTCACCGAAGCGCGCCAGCCGCGCAAGGGAGCTTTTCTCGCGGCCGAGGGCGGCACGCTCATGCTGGACGAGGTCGGCAACGCCTCCCCCAAGGTGCAGCAGGCGCTGCTGCGCGCCCTTTCCACGCGCGCCATGCGTCCCCTGGGCAGCGACGAGGAAGTGCCCTTCAATACCCGCATCATTGCCGCAACCAACGCCCTGCTCCCGCGAGACGAAAACTTCCGCGAAGATCTCTTCTATCGGCTGGCTGTCATTACCATACAGACGCCGCCCCTGCGCGATCGCCGGGAAGACCTGCCGGCGCTGGCCTCCTACTTTCTCGCTCACGAGGCCGCCGCGCGCAATGTGCCTGTGCCGGCCGTTTCGCGCGGCGCGCTCAACATGCTCATGGAATGCGGCTGGCCGGGCAATGTGCGCCAGTTGCGCAACTGCCTTATCCGCGCTCTGGCCTTCTGCGAAAACGGCATCATTCAGGCCGAAAATATTCAGCTGGAAATTCTCCCCCTGCAAAGCGACGACCTCCCCTCCGCTCCGACCGGAAACGGGGGGGCCCCGACACCCCCCTCGGAAAATCCCGCATCGCCGCCGCTCCAGGGCGGAGAGAAGGTTGAGGAAAATATCGGCGACGATCTGCCGCCGCGCATTGCCGCCGTCCTGCCGCGCATGGCTGCGGCCGGTCGCGTCAGCCGACAGGAATATCAGGCTCTGGCGGGCGAAAACATCTCCATGCGCACCGCGCAATACGATCTTCAACTGCTCCAGAAGCTCGGACTCGTCGAAAAGCAGGGGCGGGGACCGGCGCAGCGCTATGTGCTTACGCCCGACGGCGAAGAGCGCGCCCGGCGCTGTCAGCACAGGGAAGATTAGAGCGTTTCGGCTTTAGAGCGTTTCAACTTTGAAAAAGGTGAAACGCGAAGGCGGCGGCACAGCGCCGCCCGGCCCAAAGTGAGCGGAAAAACCGCGCTTTTTCCGCGAAACGACAGGCCGTATGCTTTGAAATGCAACGCATTTCAAACTGAAAAGGCCCTAGAAGCCCGGCGCGTATCGCGCAAGAACGCGCAATGTTTTTTGGCAAGATTTTTGCCACGAAAAAGGCATTACTTTTCGGCTCCCGGTGTCACGCCCGCGCCCGAAAATGTCTTTCGGGCCAGCTCGCCGACTTCAGCCGCGTGATTCCGGGGAAGAGCTACCCCTGAGGACACCAACATGAACGCCTTCACCAATCTGAAACGCCTGCTGGGTCTGATTCCCAAGACCAGCCGCGAAGAGGCCATGGCGGCCTTTACCCGCCGCTATGCCTCGTTCAAGGAGCTGCTTCAATCCAATGCGGATCTGGCCGGCATCCTTGCCACGCTGGACGCCACCCAGCGCGGCGAACGCCCGCTGGAAATCGTGCAGCTGCGCAAGGAGGCCCGGCGCGCCTGCTATCACTGCGCCCGAATGGCCGCCTGCCTCAACGACATGTCCAAACAGCGCTACGCAGAACTGACAACGGCAGTGGAGGCTATCAGCGCCCGCATTGAGAACGAACTGACGAAACACAGCCGCGGCGACGTTAACGCCCTGACGCTGTCCCTCTCTGAAGTGGATGCCAGCATGGCCTACAGCGTAGGCGGCAAGAACGCCAATCTCGGCGAATTGCGCAACATGCTCGACATGCCCGTTCCCGAAGGCTTTGCCGTCACCACACGAGCGGCCTCCAGCATGCTGCTTCAGAACAACGGCGCGTTGGCCAGACAGATTCATGATCGTCTCTACGCCGCCGATGTGGAAGATCCCGCCAGCCTGCGTAATGCCGGGCATGATGTCGAGGCGCTCATCATGGCGACCCCCGTCCCCGACGAGGTTGCCGGAGCGTTGTATAACGCATGGGATCAGGCCTTCGGCAATGACGAAAATACCCTGGCCGCGCTGCGCTCCAGCGCCCTTGCGGAAGACGGCGTGCAATCTTTTGCCGGACAGTATCGCAGCATTCTGGGCGTGACGCGCTCCACCCTGCTGGAAGCCTTCAAGCGCGTGCTGAGCAGTCTCTATTCCGCCAGAGCCGTCAGTTACCGCGCCGAAAACGGCTATCCGCTGGACGGCGGCGGCATGGCCATGTGCTGTCTGCGCATGGTCAACGCCCATGCCGCCGGCGTGGCCTTTTCCCGCCATCCCGTGGATCTGCGTTCCAATAACGTTCTCGTTCAGGGCCTTTGGGGCCTCGGCGAGATGGTGGTGGACGGAGCCGCGCCGCCGGATCAGTGGCAGGTTTCCCGCGCCAACAATCGCATCATGCAGGAAACCATAGTCCGCAAGGTCAGCCGCATGGTCCTGCACAGCGACGCCGACGGTCATGTGGAAAGCGTGGTGGAAGACGTGCCCGAAGTCTGGCAGGACGTCCCGTGCCTGACGCATGATCAGGTGCGGCAAATTGCCTCCATGGCGCTGGAGCTGGAACGCCATTACCAATACCCGCAAGATATAGAGTGGGCCGTCGATGAAGACGATCAGGTTATCCTCCTCCAGACTCGCCCCATCCATATCAACGCCGCCACGGAAGAATCGGCGGCTCCGGCCCTGGCGCACATGCGTCCGCTGATCAGCGGCGCCGAAGTGGCGGCCAAGGGCGTGGGCTGCGGCCCGGTCATGCTCCCTCAGCCGGGCGAGGATCTGACCCATTTCCCCGAAGGCGGCGTTCTGGTCCTGCCGCACTCCTCGTCCGATGCCGTGGTCGTCATGCGCCGCGCCTCGGCCATCATTGCGGAAACCGGCAGCATGACAGGTCACATGGCCTCTGTCTGCCGCGAATTCGGCGTGCCGACCCTGCTCAACATTCCGGGCATCACCAGTCTGCTGGAACCCGGACAGATTGTGACAGTCGACGCTCTTACCGGCCGCATCTTTGCCGGAGAAGTTCCCGAACTGCTGGCCCTGCGTCTTGCGCCGCGCCCCATCAAGGCCGACACGCCCACGCTTGCCCTGCTGCGCCGGGTGGCCCCTCACATCATGCCCCTGCATCTCGTGGACCCGCATGCCGCCGTCTTTGCGCCGGAGAACTGCACCTCGCTGCACGACATCATGCGCTTTGCCCACGAAAAGAGCTACAGCGAGATGTTCCTGCTTTCGGACATCATGAGCGAAGGGAGCATGGGCGCGGCCAGCCACCTTATCTGCCCCATACCGCTGGACCTCTATATTATTGATCTGGGCGGCGGCCTGCGGAATCCCGAAGCCCGCAGCGTGCATCCTGAGGATGTTCTCAGCGAGCCCTTCCGCCACGTCCTCGACGGTATCCGTAATCCCGCCGTGCAGGCTCGCGGCCCCCGCCCCATCAATATGCGCGGCTTCATGTCCGTCATGGGACGGAGCATGGCGGGCGGACATCAGGAAGGCGGGCAGCGTTTCGGCGACCGCAGCTATGCCATTGTCTCCGACAAATACCTCAACTTCTCCTCGCGGGTGGGCTACCACTACGCCATTCTTGACTCCTGGTGCGGCGACACCATCAGCAAGAACTATATCCGCTTCGAATTCGCCGGAGGCGCCGCCGGCAGCGTACAACGCGAGCGCCGCGTGCGCTGCATCGGCCTCATTCTTTCGGAATTGGGCTTTACTGTGGATGTCGTGGGCGACCGCATCCGCGCCCGCTATCAGAAATATCCGCGTCTGGAGCTCTGCTCCCGTCTGGATCAGATCGGCAGACTGCTCATTATGACCCGCCAGATGGATATGCTCATGGTCGATGAAGCCGCCGTCGCGGGCTATGCCGCCAAATTCCTTAACGGCGAATATCATTAAAGAGCGTTACGGGGGAGAGGGAACCCCTCTGCTAGAGCATTTTCAGTTTGAAACGCTGTGCGTTTCAAACCATACGGCCTGTCGTTTCACGGAAAAAACGCGGTTTTTCCGCTCACTTTGGGCCGGGCGGCGCTGTGCCGCCGCCTTCGCGTTTCACCTTTTTCAAAGTTGAAACGCTCTAGCGCGAGAGGTGTTCCCTCTCCCCCGCGCCCCCTCACCCTCCCCAGCGCGCTCTTTTCAGAAAAATGAAAGGCACGGGGACACTGGCGTTTTCCCTGCGGCAAGCGTCCCCGGAGTAGAAATAACAAAGAAATGCGGGCGGCATGAAACCATGCCGCCCGCATTCCTTGTATTGAGGCATATCAACACAAATTTACACGCCATCTCAAACAAAGAGAGCGTGTTACCTTTTCAATTTTCCCCGCCAGACACCGTGCGCGGGTTTTGGGGAGGATGGGGGAGTTTGAGGGGGAAGGAACCCCTTTTTGCCGCAAGCAAAAGGGGTTCCTTCCCCCTCAAGACAAAACATAGTGAGTCCTGAGCCTAGCCGTCAACGGAGCCTTTCAGCGCCAGCGGCAGACCGCAGGCGACAAAAACAACACTGTCGCAGGCACGAGCAAGACGCTGGTTGGCCAGCCCCAGCGCATCGCGATAGGCGCGGGAAACCGGATGCATGGGCACAAGCCCAAGGCCGCACTCTGGACTGACTACGGCAACAGGCAACGGAGCTTCCTTCAGCCATCGGGAAAGGCCTTCCACCCGATCTTGCACGGCATCCGGCGCAAGTCCCTCCGCCATGAGATTGGAAATCCACAAGCCGACGCAGTCCAGCAGCAGCACGCCGGGCGGCACAGGGGCCGCGCAGGCATCCCGGAGCGCTTCGGGCAGGCGCAGCGGTTCTTCCAGACAGGCCCAGCCCGCGCCGCGCTGCTCCCTGTGCAAACGGATACGCTCCGCCATTTCCGCATCCTCGACGCGGCAGGTCGCCACATAGAGCCGAGAGGGAGCCTGACGTTCGGCCCATTGCTGAGCAAAGGCGCTCTTACCGCTGCGTGTGCCGCCCACAACCAGCAGCCTCATGGACGCGCCCCCCCGGAAGGCGCCGCAGGAGAAGACGGCGGCGTCAAACTTCCCCCGGACGGCATGACAGGCGGCCGCGACAACAGGCGCTCCCGCGGCGGCTCAGCCACAGGCGGAGGCGTCGAGGCTCCGGGGACGGACGCCCCCGATCTGTCCGGCGCCTGAAGCGCAGGCGCTACGGGCTGCGGCGTGGCTACGGGAGCGACGCTTCCCTGCGGCTGCTCCTGAAGCGCGCGGGAAGCGGCCTGTGCCGCGGCGGCTTCCGCCGCTTCCCGCTGCTCTCTGGCAAGGCGTTGCTCCAGAGGCTCGGGAAGCCCCTGCGTCCCGGCCTGCGCAAAACGCCGACCGAGATCCCGCAACAGCTGCGCCGCCACGCCCACGGTTTCCCCGGCTCCGGCATCCGCGCGCAGACGGCGATCCACCCATTCGGCAAGATAAATAAGTGTCGCATCATCAAGTCCCTGACCGCCGGCACGGCGTACCGCGCTCGCAATGGCGCGCCGAGCCTCGTCGCGTCCCTGCAGGGCCGATCTGTAGGCCGCCGCCTCCTTATCCACAACGATACGGGCACGGGCCACGGCCACGGCGTCACCGCCCTGGGCCTGCAAATCATCCACGCGCAGCATTTCCCCCTGCATGCGTTCCATGGCCGTCTGCGCTTCCTGCGCCCGCGTATCCACGGCGGTCAGCAACGCGCGTATATCCGGCGTCTTGCGCACGCCGTCCAGCGCGCCCGCCAGCAAAACGAGACGCCCCCCTATGGACAGGCACAGACGGCGCGTCTGCGCTTCGGAAAGCCCCTGCCCGCGGGCGGGATGCATAGCTTCCTTAATGACGGAATCCAGAAAACGATCCGCATAAATATCATACAGAGCCCGCAACATGGCGGGATGGAAAGCATAACGCAGCAGGGCGGCACGACGCGCCTGCGCATCCGCCCCGCCTGCCGCCAGACCGGTCAGACGAGAACCGTAATGCTGATTCAACTGCTGCACGGAAAGCGGCAAAGGACCGTCGCCGCCCTTCGTCCCATGCTGCGCCACAAAGAAGCGGGCCAGGTCCGTAACAAAAACCGGCGTCACACGGTCGTCGGAGCGCAACTGCGGCGGCACGGGAGGCGTTTCAGGCGCCGGAGGAGGCGTCACCGGCGCCGTAATAACCTGCCCGGCCAGAGAACCATCCTCCGACGGCGGGATAAACGGCAGTTCCGGCTGTCCAGGCACAGAGGAGGAAGCGGCGTTGCCAGTCGACAACGGCGAGTCCGCAGGAAGCAGTCCCGCAACCATACCTTCCAACGGCGTGCCCTGCGTGCTGCGCCGCAGAAAAGCGCCGAGGTCCTGCCGCAGGCTGTCCCGCTGGGCATTATCCCGTGTCGCCCAGAAACCTACGGCAGCCACAGCCAACAGCGCCAGCAGCGCCGCCGCGACCAGCCCCTTGCTGACGCCGGCCCGACGAGGACGGGGAAGGGGTTTTGCCGACGCTTGCGGCCGGGGCGCGGCAACGCGACGCGGAGCCTCGCGATCTACGGCAGGACGCGGACGCGGCGGCAGGGCGGAGGAAGAGGGGACGGGATTTTTCCTGACCAGCTTCATGCATTCTCCTCAAAAAAAGAAACCATACGAAAAAAGGGATTTTACCCATCACGGTAAAATCCCTTGAAAAATGGTGCGCCCGAAGAGATTCGAACTCCTGGCCTACAGGTTCGTAGCCTGTTGCTCTATCCAGCTGAGCTACGAGCGCGTGAGAAGGAACGTAGGCAAAAGCGCTCTGCTTGTAAAGCACTTTTTTTCATTTTTTCAAAAATCAGGCGATACGCACGGCATCCTCGCCGTCACGCTCCCGCAGAAGCACGTCCACATGCTGGCTCCGTTCGGTCTGTACGGCAATGCCCGCATAGTCGGCCTGGATAGGCAGATCCCGATGTCCCGTGCGATCCACCAGCACGGCAAGACGCACGGCGCGGGGGCGGCCATAATCGTTCAAAGCCTCAAGCGCCGCCCGAATGGTGCGGCCGCTGAACAGAACGTCGTCCACCAGAATAACCAGAGCCCCCTCCAGCGATCCCGGAATGGAAGACGTGCCGATAACGGGCTTGCCCTGAATAGTGGTCCAGTCGTCCCGATAGAAATTGATATCCAGCGAACCGAAACGGGGCGTTGCCGCCATACGGCCTTCCAGCAGCCGCATCAGGCGGCGGGCAATATCCGCGCCGCGCCGCTGAATACCCACAAGCACCACATCGGCGTCCCGCCCGTGGGCCGCGGCAATGGCGTCGGCCAGACGAGTCACAAGGCTTTCCACGGAACAGGTCGCATCAACATGCGTCATAAAAATCCTCCCACAAGAGGTAGTGGCAGCAAGCCATTTCTTGAAGCGTCATCTTATCCGCTTTTCCTGCGGGAGAAAAGCCCCGCCCTCATTGACAAGCGGGCAGAGGAACCTTACATGAGGGAAAACTACGGCACCTGCGGCGGTTGCGCATGACGACAACCGCCCGTTCCGACGACGATACTTCGCCGGAGCCTTTCCCGCGAGGAATGTTCTCCCGCGAACGCGACACACTTCCGCATAGTGCGGAAAAACACACAAGGAATTGAGGTTCCCCCATGCTGAATCTTTCCCCCAGCGCCCGCAAGGAGCTTGAGGCCTATTTTGCGGATAAGGACAGACAGACCATCCGCATCTTTCTTGCACCCGGCGGCTGAAGCGGCCCCCGTCTGGCACTGGCTCTGGATGAGCCTAAGGATGATGACGAGAAGCTGGAAGCCGAAGGTTTTGCCTTCTGCATTGCCAAGGATTTGCTGGCCCAAATCAAGGGCGTGAATATTGATCTCACCTATATGGGCTTCACGGTAGAGCCGGAAGTGCCGCTGGCCTCTTCCGGCAGCGGCTGCGGTTCCTGCGGCTCCGGCTGCGGCTCGCACTAATCCCGACTATCCCGCCGCGGCGACGCATCCGGCGCGGAAAGCCCGCACAGCCAGAAATTATGCGTCCCGCGATATTCCTGAATCAAACGGCTTTTGAAGGATAACCTTTCAAAAGCGACAGGGGCCGGGCACTGCGAAAGCAGAAAAAGTTCCCGTGCCCAGCCGGACGGCTTCCCTGCCAAGAGAAAACGCTCCGGAAACATTTCTCCCCGCTGCTTAGGCATCCCCTGGGCAGCGGGGGGCATTTTTCATCGGACGGGCTCTTTCGGGCCGTCGCCGCTCCCTGCCCTGCTCAGGTTTTTCCAGAGTAATGTGATGCCTTGCGCGCCAACGGTCGCTGCCGGAAAAAGCCCCTGTCGTGCGCGGTGTCCAGCCATGCACTCTTCATAAAGCGCACGCCATGCACGCACTGTTTTCCCTGCTCAATACGCCTGTCGGCACTGCCGCTCCCATCCGACGCGCGGGAATGGCGACCCTGTGCCGCCTTGCCTGCGCCGCGACGGAGGCCGGACGCACAGCCGTCATCGTCGCCCGCTCGCGCGCGGAATTCGCCGAAGCGCGCGCTCTTACCGCGCTGCTGACGCCCTCCCTGTCCGTGGACGACGCCCCCCTCTCCCGTCCCGCCTGGGAAAGCCCCTGCCTTGCCCTGCCTCCCGGCCTGGGGCTGCGCGGAGATCGCGACGCCTGGGGGTCCCGCATGGCGGCCCTGTACGCCCTGGCCCAGCGGCAACCCCGCTGCGTGATTGTCAGCCTTGAAAGTCTGCTGATCCGGCAGATGCCGCCCGCCTTCTTTAACGGGCACGTGCTGGAACTGGAGCGCGGCAGCGACTATGCGCCGGATCTCGTCATCGAACAGCTCGTGGAATGGGGGTACACTCGCGTGCCTATGGTGACGCACGGCGGCGAACTGGCCCGACGCGGCGACATCCTCGACATTTTCCCTCCCGGCTATGCGCGGCCCGTGCGTCTGGAATTTTTCGGCGATACGGTGGACGAGCTGCGTCTTTTTGATGCCGAAAGCCAGCGCTCGCTGGAAGATCTCTCCGCCGTCACGCTGCTGCCCACGCTCCCCTTTGTGCTGGACGAGCCGGGCGTCAAGACGGTGCGCAAACGACTCGACACTCTGCTGGGCGAAGGGCGCATCAGCGAAAACGATTGCTACAGCGCCAAGAAAGCCCTGCTCAGCGGCGGCGCGGGCCTGTTCCCCGGCATGGCGCACGAAGCGTCCTGCCTGCTGGAAGACTGGCTGCCCGAAGACGCGCTCTGGCTGCTGCCCGATGCCGCATCCTGCCAGGAAGAACTGCTGACAACCGCCGCCACGCTGCGCGAAGAGCTGGAAACGGAAGACGCGCCGCTGCCGCAGCCTGCCCATATCTGCCTGCGCGATACGAGCGGCCCCCTCCCCTGGATTAAGGCCGCGCGGGTGGAAGCGGAACCTCTGGTCATGGGCGTGGACAGCCGGGGCGAGGATATGGCGGAACGCCCGCTGCATGCCTTTACGGATCTTTTCAGCGAGCCGGGCGCGGCCGATCGGCCCTGGCAGCATCTTTCCGCAGCCCTGCGAGAATGGCAGCGCGATAAACGGCAGGTGCTGCTCAGTTTCTCCAGCCGTCGCAGCCGCGGCAAATTCCTCAAGCTGTCCGAGCAGGAAGGCATTGCTCCGGCCCTGCGTTACGCGCCGGATCAGCATGGCCTGTTTGCCCTTGTCTCTCCGTTCCGTAACGGCGCGGAGATGATCTGGGACAACGTGCTGCTGCTGGGCGAGAACATTCTCTATCCTAAGGCGGAGAAAGCGCGGCGCACGCCGTCGCGCGCCTTCCGTGGGCTGGACAGCTTCGACGATCTCAAGCCCGGCGATCTGCTGGTGCACCGCGACTACGGTATCGGCCGTTTTGTGGGCCTTGAGCACATGAGCGGCAACGGCATCGCCAACGACTTTCTGCTGCTGGATTACGCCGGACAGGACAAGCTCTATGTGCCGGTAGACCGCATGGGCCTTGTGCAGCGCTTTAAGGGCGGCGACGCCGATCCTCCGGCGCTGGACCGGCTGGGCGGCAGTTCCTGGAACGCGGGCAAGGACAAGGCCCGCAAGGCCATTGAAAAAATCGCGGCCGATCTCGTGGAAATGTACGCCTACCGCAAGGTTGCCAAGGGCTTCCGCTATGATCCGCCGGGCGATCTCTACCATGAGTTTGAGGCGACGTTCGGCTTTGAGGAAACGCCGGATCAGGCGCGCGCTATTCAGGATGTGCTGGACGACATGGACAAGCCCGTGCCCATGGATCGCCTTGTCTGCGGCGACGTGGGTTTTGGCAAGACGGAAGTGGCGCTGCGCGCCGCCTTCCGCGCAGCCTCGGAAGGTCGCCAGGTAGCTCTGCTCTGCCCCACCACCGTGCTGGCCGAACAGCACTTTCAGACGTTCCGGGCCCGGCTTTCTGGCTTTCCAGTCAACGTAGGACTGCTGAGCCGCTTTGTGTCCCGCGCCAAACAGAAAGAAACGCTGGCCGCCGCCGCGCAGGGAACCATTGATATTCTCATAGGGACCCATCGCCTGCTGTCGGCCGACGTGCAGCTTCCCAATCTTTCTCTGCTCATTCTGGACGAAGAGCAGCGTTTCGGCGTGCGCCACAAGGAAAAGCTCAAGGCCCTGAAAAAGAATGTGGACGTGCTGACCTTAACGGCAACCCCCATTCCGCGCACGCTCCAGCTGTCCATGTCCGGCATCCGCGATCTTTCGGTCATTGAAACCGCGCCGCAAGAGCGCAAGCCCGTGGCCACGGCCGTGCTGCGCCGGGATGCCGAACTGCTGCGCAAGGTGCTGCAGCGCGAACTGGCGCGGGAAGGCCAGATTTTCTGGGTTTACAATCGCGTGCAGGGACTGGAGCGGGTGTGCGAATACGTGCGGTCGCTCGTGCCCGACGCCCGTATCGGCATGGCTCACGGCCAGATGGGCGAGGTCGAGCTGGAAGAGAACATGCACAAGTTCTGGCACGGCGAACTGGATATTCTGGTCTGCACGTCCATTGTGGAATCCGGGCTGGACTTTCCCCGCGCCAACACGCTTGTTGTGGATCAGGCGCAGATGTTCGGGCTTGGTCAGCTCTATCAGCTGCGCGGCCGCGTGGGCCGCAGCGACAGACAAGCCTATGCCTTCTTTGTCGTGCCCGATGAGGAACGTCTGACGCCCATTGCCGAAGAACGCCTGCGCATCATCATGGATATGGACTATCTGGGAGCCGGCTTTCAGGTGGCTATGGAAGACCTGCGTCTGCGCGGCGCGGGAAATATTCTCGGCGAGGTGCAGTCCGGACACATGGGCCGCGTGGGTCTCGATCTCTATCTGGAAATGCTGGAAGAAGCCGTGGCCCGGCTCAAGGGAACGCCCGCCGCTCTGGAGACAGAGACGGAGCTCAACCTCGGCCTTCCGGCTCATATCCCGCAGACCTATATTGACGACGGCCGCGAGCGCCTGCGCTGCTATAAATCGCTGGCCTCGGCGTCCAGCGGGGCAGCGCGGGAAGAGGCCGCCCTCGCCATGCGCGACCGCTTTGGCCCCTATCCGCCGGAAGTGGCAAACTTCCTGGCGGTGCTGGACTTCAAGCAGTTCCTCTGCTCCCTGCAGGTGCAGCGGGCCGACATCAGTCTGGATCACGTGCGCCTGACCTGGATGGAAGGCCAGCAGGTGGCTGCGCCCGAACGCATTGTGGCGCTGGCCTCGTCAACGCCCGGCGCGCGTCTTCTGCCGCCGGCAGGGTTGTTCCTGCCGCTGCCCGATGGCGACTTCAGCGCGGGCCTGCGCGCCCTGCGCGAAAAACTGGAAAGCGTGCGCGTTGCGCCCGCCGGAGAACAGGCATGATCCGCCCCCTGCTGCGCGTCTTCGCCCTGTGCTGCCTCCTGCCTTTGGCCGGATGCTGGGAAAGTCCTCTGCCCGAAGGCGTCGTCGCCACGGTCAACGGGGAAGCCATTCATATACGCACCGTCCAGGCCTACATGGACGGCAACTCGCCGGGGCTCGGAACCCGCAATCAGCCTCCCGACACAAATCAGCTTCGGCGCGACTACGGCGAGGCCCTGTCCGACATCATTATTCAAACCCTGGCCATTCAGGATTTGCAGCGGCGAGGCATTCGCGGCGTCGAGGAACGCGCCCGTGATCTGGAAGAGGAAATCCGCGACGATTACGGCCCTGGAGAATTCGACAGCTATCTTGCCGAGGAATCTCTTGATCCGGCGGAATGGCGGCGTCTGCTGCGGGGCTTCGTGGCCCTTCAGATGCTGGAAGACATCGTGCTGGAACCGGAACTGCGGGTCAGCCGCGACGAGGTGCTCGCTTATTATAAGGAACACGAAGCGGCCTTTCGTCTTCCCGATCGCTACAGAGTCTGTCTTGCTTCCTCCGCAAGCAAGGAGGCGCTGCAACAATGGCGCGACGCCTTTGCCGCCGACAGGACTCCGGCCGTCGGCAAGGATGTTTCCACCCATTGCACGGAAATTCCCGTTCGGGAACTCGCCGCGCCGTGGAATAAAGACGTGCCGTCCCTCAAGCCCGGAGAGAGCACCCGCCCGCGCCCTGACGAAAACGGCGGCTTTGTGAGCATCGGTCTCATGGCCCGACTGGCTGCGGAAACGCCGCCCCCGGCAGCCGTCTATGCCCTCATAGAGCGGGAAGTGCGGCGCCAAAAACGCTCCCCGGCCTTCGAGGACTGGCTGGAAGACGCAATGGAACATTCCCGCATAGCCGTTTCTCCGCTCCTGCGCGAAGAAGTCCTGCGACAGTCCTCCGGCGAGGCTGCCGAAACGCCAAAGGAAGAAAAGCGCTGAGCCGCGTCTTCCTTCCCGTCGCAAAGGACGAGTCCCGCTCCGCATTGCATAGTCTGTGGTTTTACGCTAGCCTTTTGCGTTCAACGTCAGGCGCGTTGCCGCGCCCGACACTTCCCCCGTTATTCCGAAAAGGCTCCTGGAGGCCAGAGGTGAAACACGCATTCCTTGCCCTGCTGATGACGCTCTGCATGATCGCCGGCGCGCAGGCTGCTCAGGTAAACAAGGTGGCCGCCGTGGTCAACGGCAAGGTCATCACCATGTACGATCTGCAGAAGACCGCCCTGCCCGATCTGATTCGGGCGCGTATCAATCCCAATGATCCCAAGCAGTCCAAAGAAATGGATCTTATCCTGCGCAAGGCGCTGGACAGCATGATCATGGATATTCTTCTGGAGCAGGAAGGCGTCCGCCTCAAGGCTACGGTTTCCGAAAGCGACGTTGACGAAGAGCTCGCGACCATCATGAAGACCAACGGTCTGACAAAGGCGCAGTTTGAACAGCGTCTGGCCGCCCAGAAAATTTCTCTCAAGGAATTACGCGACAACCTGCGTAAGAAAATCATGCGCCAGAAGATCATGGGGCAGGAAGTGGGCCGCAAAGTCGTCGTTACCAACAAGGAAATCGAAGACTATTACAAGGCCCACAAGAATGATATCTTCCGACGCGACGGTCTCCACATGGCGCTGCTGGTCTACCCCCGCAACGTCAACGCCTCTTCCATAGCCGCCCAGATTGCCTCCGGCGCGCTGCCCTTCCCCGACGCCGCGCGCAAGTATTCCGTCGCTCCCAACAAGGAAAAGGGCGGCGACATGGGCCCCGTGGAATGGGATCGCCTCAATCCCGAATGGAACGAACGTCTGAGTAAGATGAAGCCCGGCGAGGTGACCGACATTTTTACCATCAACGGTTTCAAGGCGCAGGTCTACCTTTTCCGTCCCGGCGCAACCGGACCGGACGCGCCGCTGACGCTGGACGAAGCCCGGCCGATCATCGACGGCATCCTGCGCCGCCCCAAGGCCATGGAACGCTTCGAGGACTACACCCGGCAGCTGCGCAGTCGGGCGGTCATCGACATTCGCCTCTAGGGCCTGTTAACACTATTCGTAAGTTGTTTGGGGGGAAGAGCCAGGAATACGAGGTTGAAAGAGGGCGTAGGTGAGGGGTCGCGAGGCACGGACGCGGAGAGCAGAG
>CALVHG010000012.1 GCA_944327285.1 uncultured Desulfovibrio sp.
GCCCAAAGTGAGCGGAAAAACCGCGTTTTTTCCGCGAAACGACAGGCCGTATGGTTTGAAACGCGCAGCGTTTCAAAGTGAAAATGCTCTAAAAGGAGCGGCAAAGGCGCGGGGCGAGCGCCCGCGCCGCCGCTCTGAAAAGACGCGGCACGGGCGCTCGCGAAAAAGTCCCGTGCCGCACAATTCTTACATGAAGACGTTACGATTCTTCACGCCCAGCAGATCGCGGCGAATCAGTTCTTCCGCAATCTGAACGGCGTTGAGGGCCGCGCCCTTGCGGATATTGTCGGCCACAATCCAGAGATTCAGACCGTTTTCAATGCTTTCGTCCTCGCGGATACGGCCCACAAAGGCGTCGTCGGTGCCGGCCGCATACAGGGGCATGGGGTACATTTTTTCCCGCGGATTGTCGAAAACCTTCACGCCGGGAGCCTGCGACAGCAGCACGCGGCATTCCTTGGCGGTCATCTTCCGCTCGGTTTCCACGTTCACCGATTCGGCATGCCCGTAGAAAACAGGCACGCGGGCGCAGGTAGCCGTCACGCGCACGCTGTCGTCGCCAAGAATCTTCTTGGTTTCATTGACCATCTTCATCTCTTCCTTGGTGTAGTCATTTTCAAGGAAGACATCGATATGGGGCAGGATATTGAAGGCGATCTGATAAGGATAGGTTTTGCACTCCGGATCGCGCAGATTGAAGACGTCGCGGGTCTGGCGCTCCAGCTCCTCAATGCCCTTCTGCCCGGTGCCGGAAACGGCCTGATAGGTGGAAACCACAATGCGCTTGATGCCCACGGCATCATAAATGGGCTTGAGGGCCACAATCATCTGAATAGTGGAGCAGTTGGGGTTGGCGATGATGCCGTTGTGCTCCGCCAGAGCCTGCGGATTGACTTCCGGGACAACCAGCGGGCAGCGCTCGTCCATGCGCCAGGCCGCGGAATTGTCCACCACAACGCAACCGGCATGGGCCGCATGCGGGGCGAACTGCAGCGAAGTGCTGCCGCCGGCGGAAAAAATGGCAATATCGATGCCGTCAAAAACATCTTCTTTCAGTTCCTGCACCACAAGTTCGCCGTCGCCATACGGCACCTTGCTGCCGGCAGAGCGGGCGGACGCAAAAGCCCGCACTTCCGTGGCCGGGAAATTGCGTTCGTGCAGAGTCTTCAACATTTCGCGGCCCACGGCCCCGGTGGCGCCCACGACGGCGACGGTCAACGATTTGCTCATCTTAGTTTCTCCTGAATCTTTACGCGCCGGGCTATGCCGAGGAAACACCATCCATTCTGCACCCTGCCGGCATGGCGCGGCAAGCAACTATATCCGGGCTTTTTCCAAAAGGGAAGGCGCAAAAATGGGGAGCAGCGGGCATATGCTGTTGACCCACGGGGAAAGTGTCTTTATACCTCTGTATTATGTCTACGCCTCCCTCTTCATCGCTGTTGACGGTTCTGGATCTTGTGCCGTTCGGTCAGACCGGCGGCGAATCCCGCTATTTTGCCCTGCGCATCTCCAGACCCGACTGGGAAAACTGGCGTCCCGGCCAGTTTGTCATGCTGCGCCCCCTGTCCTTCGGGCTGGAAATGCCCTGGGCCCGCCCCTTTGGCATCTGCCACATGACGACCCGTCACATGATCTGCTTCTTTCAGGTCGTGGGGCGCGGCACTCGCCGCATGGCCGAACTCAAGGCCGGCGACAAGATCCGCGTCTGGGGGCCGCTGGGCAACGGCTTTGCGGTAGAACCGGAAACGCCCACGCTCCTGCTGGCAGGCGGCATGGGCATCGTCCCCTTTGTGGGCTATGTGGCGCGCCATCCCAACCCCTGGAACGTCTCCATGCTCTTCGGGCACCGCGATCCTCTGAGCTGCTATCCTGTGGACAGCATCAACGAGCATGTGACGCTGGACACCCTGCAGGAAACCGTTCCCGGCGATCTGGACAATTTTATCTACACCCTGCAGGAACGCATCCGCGAATATGCGGAGCAGAAGGGGCTTGTGCTGGCCTGTGGGCCCCTGCCCTTCCTGAAAACCGTGCGTTCTCTGGCGCTGCAATATGGCGCGCGCACCCAGCTCTCGCTGGAAAACCGCATGGCCTGCGGCGTGGGCGCCTGCCTTGGCTGCGTGACCCGCACGACCAAGGAATGGCCCGTAAGCGAAAAACGCGAAGGACTGGTGCAGGTCTGCAATCACGGCCCCGTATTCTGGGCCGAACAGATAGAACTCTAAAGCAGACGGACATTCCGCTATCGGGAGCGGCGCCGCGTTTGCCAATCCTTCCGGCCCCAAAATCCCCGGAGCTCCGGCGCAGACATAGCGCACAGTCTGCGCCGCGCACGCCGCACAAAAAAAAGCCGGCGGAACGCCGTTGCGTACCGCCTTTTCTCCGCAATGCCCGACGCGCCTGCAAGGTGCGCCATATACCTTTTTTTCAGGAAACGTCATGAACTCTTCGATGGATTTGTCGGTTGTGCTTGCCGGGCCACATCATACCCTGCGCCTCAAAAATCCCGTCATGACAGCGTCAGGCACCTTTGGTTACGGCGCGGAATTTGCGCCCTACGGCGATCTTACTCAGCTCGGCGGCATTGTCGTTAAGGGGCTCTCGCTCCAACCCCGCGAGGGCAACCCCTGCCCCCGCATTGCGGAAACTACCGGCGGCATGCTCAATGCCGTGGGCCTGCAAAATGACGGCGTGGAAACCTTCTGCAAGCGCAAGCTGCCGCATCTGCCCTGGCGCGAACTGCCCGTAGTGGCGAATCTCTACGCCACCTCTCCCGAAGAATTCGGCGACCTGGCCGCGCGTCTGGATGAAGAAGAAGGCATTGCCGCGCTGGAGGTCAACGTCTCCTGCCCCAACGTCAAGGAAGGCGGCATTCTCTTCGGGCAGGACCCCGATCTTGCCGCGGCCGTCACTCGCGCCGTCCGCGACAAGGCCCCTCGCAAGCCTGTCATCGTCAAGCTCTCCCCCAATGTCACGGACATAACCCGCATGGCAAAGGCCGTCGAGGCCGCGGGGGCGGACATGATTTCCTGCATCAACACCCTTTCGGGCATGGCCGTTGACGTGGCTACTCGCCGCCCGCGGCTGGCCAACGTCATTGGCGGTCTGTCCGGCCCGGCCATCAAGCCCGTGGCTCTGCGCTGCGTCTGGCAGACGGCCCGCGCCGTGTCTATTCCGGTCATCGGCATCGGCGGCATTGTCTCCGCCGAAGACGTGCTGGAATTCATTCTCGTCGGCGCGCATGCCGTGCAGATCGGAACCGGCAACTTCCTCAGCCCCGACTGCGCGTTCAGCATCGTCAGCGAGCTTCCCGCCGCCTGCGCCCGTCTCGGCGTCTCCAGCCTGGAGGAATTGCGCGGCTCCCTGCGTCTGAAGGACTAGATCGCCCATGGACGACAGACGGAATGTCGCAACCGTTACCGCAGACAACGCATTGCGCATTGTTGCGGTTCACGACGAAGCCTCGCTGGATAACTTTGTGGCCCTGCCCTGGGCCATTCACGCCCGCCATCCTCTCTGGGTTCCTCCGCTGCGTTCTCAGGACAAGGCGCTGCTCACGCCCGGCAAACACCCCTTCTGGAACGCCGCCCGGCGCGAGCTTTTTCTTGCCATGCGCGGCAACGAAATTGCGGGCCGCATTGCGGCCATTGTGGACGACAACCACAATGCCTATGCCCGCGAGCGTTGCGGCGTTTTCGGTTTCTTTGAATGCCGCAACGATCGCCCCGCGGCGCATGCGCTCTTTGGCGCGGCCCGCGACTGGCTGGCCGGGCAGGGCATGGCCTTCATGCGCGGGCCCATCAATCCTTCTACCAACTACACCTGCGGCATGCTGGTAGACGGCTTCGACTGTCCTCCGGCTATTATGATGCCCTGGAATCCCCCCTATTATGCGGAACTGGCGGAAAGCTGGCATTTGCGCAAGGAACAGGACCTCTTCGCGTATCTTATTGAACGCGAACGCCTCAACCTTCCGCAATGGCTGCGCGACGAAGTCGCCCGCATCAAGGCCGAGGGGCGCTTTACGCGCCGCAGCTCCAGCCGGGCGACCCTGGCTGAAGATATCCGCATCATGCTCGATCTCTACCGTGAATCCTGGGCCCAGAACTGGGGCTTTACGCCCCTGTCTCCGGCAGAGGCCGACGAGCTGGTCCGCGAACTGAAAACCTATCTGCAACCGGATTTCTTTGTTCTCTTTTTCCATCGAGGCATCCCGGCGGCCGGCATGGTGGCCCTGCCCGACTTCAATCCGCTGCTCAAACGCCTTAACGGCCGCATAGGCATTACCGCCCCCTGGCATTTCTGGAAGGCCCGCAAGGAAATGCGCGGGAGCTATCGCATTATTCTTTTCGGCATCAGACCGGAGTTTCGCCTCATGGGTCTGCCCCTGCTCCTGCTGGACTACATGCTGGAACAGGCGGCCGCGCACCCCGACTTCAAGAGCGTCGAAGGCTCCTGGGTGCTGGAAGACAATACCGCCATTGACGACCTGATCGAAGATTTTTCGGGTCGCATTACCAAGCGCTACCGTCTCTATCGCCGCGATATTACGGGACAAGCCTAGCGCGAAACAAGGAGTGGCCCATGGCGACGGCGACTTTTCTCCCCAATGAGTTTCTGGATACTCTCACAACACGCATGGCCCATCTCCGCGATGCCTCCATTCTTGTCACCGGCGGCACGGGCTTTGTCGGCCGTCATCTGGTTCCCCTGCTGTTGCGGGCCGGAGCTCATGTAAGCTGCTTCGTGCGCCCCAATTCCGATACCAGCCGCCTCCCCGAACAAGTGACGCTCATTCGCGGCGACATCATGAGCGGCAACGGACTTGCCCAGGCTATGAGCGACCGCGATATTGTCATCCATATGGCTGCGGTTCTGTTCAGCGGCGATTGGCGGGACTACCTGCGCGGCAATGCCGGAGCCGCCGAATCCATCGCCGGAGCCTGGCGGCTTCTGGACAGAGCCAACCATGCTCCTAAAAAACTGATTTTTGTTTCCAGCCTCTCCGCCTCCGGCCCAAGCGCTCTGGCGCCGGGTAAAACCGATGTTGACGCCGAAGACGGTCTGGATCGCCCTGTTTCGGCCTACGGCTGGTCGAAGCTCTTTGCCGAGCATATTCTTTACCGCGCCGCCGGGAAGCGCCTTGTCGTTCTGCGGCCTCCCATCATCTACGGCAGCGGCGACCGCGGCCTGCTGCCCCTCTTCAAAAGCATACATCGAGGATTCGCGGTGCTGCCCGGACGCAATCGCGCCTTTCCCGTGTCCGCCGTTCACGTGGTGGATGCGGCGCAGGCCATCATGCTCTGCTGCCGCCCCGATGCCGGCGGCTGGTATCATATCAGCGACGGGCATGTGTATTCCATCGAACAGTTCTGCCGCGCCATGGGCAAGGCGCTGGGACGCAGCGGCGATAATCTGCGCGTCATCACCGTGCCTCTCTGGATGGCCGGGCTCAGCGCGCGACTGTGCAGCGTAAGCGCGCGTCTGTTGAGCGCGCTCCCCAGCTGCTGCGGCAAGCGCCATATAAGCGTTCCCAAGTGGAATGCCGACAAATTCCGCGAAGCCCGCGAGGACGGCTGGCTGTGCGACGACAGCCGCATTAAGGGAGAATTGGAATTCTTCCCCGTAGTCAACGAGCTGTCCGTCGGCATGGAAGAAGCCGTCAAGGGCTATCGCGCCGAGGGTCTTTTATGAAAATAACGATTCAGGAGCTCTCCAAATCGTTTGGCGGGCACGATATCTTCAACAATTTTTCCCTGGAAGTCGATTCCGGCGTCCGGCTCTGTGTCTGCGGTCCCAACGGCACGGGGAAATCTACGCTCCTGCGTCTGCTGGCCGGCGTGGATGCCCCGGACGGCGGGCGCGTCATCCTGCCGCGCGGCTGTCGTCTGGGCTATGTGGAGCAGGAACTTTCCGAAGAAGCCCTGGAAACGCCGCTGCTGACCTACGTGCTGGACGTGCTGCATGACTGGAGCGACTTCTGGGCGCAGTGGGAAGAGGCCGCCTCCTCCGGCGATCAGACCCGCCTCGAACAGCTCATGCAGCGCCAGACAGAACTGGAAAGCGCCTACGGCTACAACCCGGAACACCGGGCCAAAGCGGTTCTTTCCGGCCTGGGATTCTCGGAAGAAAAATGGTATCGCAAGCTCGGCCAGCTCTCCGGCGGCTGGCGCGAACGCGCCAAGCTGGCCCGCGTCCTCACGGCCGGAGCCGACGTGCTGCTGCTTGACGAACCCACCAACCACCTTGATGTGGAAGCCGTGGAATGGCTGGAGTCCTTCCTCCTCGACTTCAAGGGAGCGCTGGTCTTTGTGGCGCATGACCGCGTGTTCATGGATACCGTGGGCACGCATGTGCTCTATCTCGGTCTCTCGCGCCCTGTCTTCCGCAAGGCTACCTACAGTCAGTTCCTCGAATTGCAGGAAGAGTACAATGCGCAACGCGAACGGGAAGCCAAGGCCCTTCAGGACGAACTGAACCGCAAGATGGCCTTTGTGGAACGCTTTCGCGCCAAGGCTACCAAGGCACGGCAAGCCGGTTCCCGCCAGAAGATGGCAAAGAAACTCGAAAAGGAACTGGAAGATTACCGGCCGGAGCCGAAGCGCAAAGAGCTTAACTTCACCTGGCCCGAAGCCCCGCATTCCGAAAAGGTCGTGCTGGCCGCCGCGGACCTGGCCTTTCACTTTCCCGACGGCAAGACCATGTGGCCGCCGCTCACCTTCACCCTCTATCGCGGGCAGCGCGTGGCGCTGGTCGGCCACAACGGTTGCGGCAAGTCAACCCTCCTCAAGCTGCTTGCGGGCACGCTGGAGCGCTGCGGCGGTAATATCGTAGGCGGCTCGCAAGTCCGCATGGGCTACTATACCCAGCATCAGATGGATACCCTGCGGGCGGATACCACCGTTCTGGGAGAAATTCGCCGTCTTTCCGATCCCCGCACCACAGAAGAAGAGCTGATGAGCGTTCTCGGCCTTTTTCTTCTTGGTCAGGAATATTTTGATCGTCAGGTGTCCAAACTTTCCGGCGGCGAAAAGGCCCGTCTTGTGCTGGCCAGCCTCTTTCTCAAACGCTGCAATTTTCTGCTGCTGGACGAACCGACCAACCATCTTGACCTCGAAAGCCGCGAAGCCCTTGCGGCGGCGCTGGAAAAATTCGACGGAACTCTGCTCATGGTGGCCCACGACCGCTGGCTGCTCTCGCAGGTGGGCGCCGAGGCCTGGGCTCTGGACAGCGGCGGCATTACCGTCTACCCCGATTTTCAGCGTTACGACGAGGCGCGCCGGGCCGCTCTGGAAAAAGACGCGAGCCATGAAGGCGCTTCCCGGCAGGCAACCGCAGATAACGCGCGTTCCGGTTTATCCCGCGAAGAGCAAAAGCGTATCAAACGCGAGCAGGCCGAGCGCCGCAATGCGCTTTATAAAGAGCTAAAGCCCTTGCAGCAGCGCTATGCCGCCCTAGAAAAGAAGCTGGAAACGACCATGACCGAGCAGGCCGACGTGGAACAGCAACTGGCGGACCCCTCCGTTTATGCTGACGGCGCGCGCTCTACGGAACTGCTCAAGTCCTTTTCCGCATTGCGGGATGCCTGCGAACGCATCATGGAAGACATGGCCGCTCTTGAGGAACAGATGGCCGCTATCGAGGCCAAACGGGCCGAGTGCGCAGGAGACTAACATGAAAAATATAGAAGTTGCCGTGGGTCTGCTCTGGCGTCGGGGGCGAGTCCTTGCCGCCCAGCGCCCGGAAGGCAAGGCGCACGAAGGCTACTGGGAATTCCCCGGCGGCAAGCTGGAACAGGGCGAAAGCCCGCAGGAAGCCCTGACGCGCGAGCTGGCGGAAGAGCTGGGCATTGGCGTGCGCGCCTGCCGTTTCTGGAAAGAGACCAGCCATGTTTATGAAAAGTACGGTATCCGCGTGCATCTGCATTTCTTTCATGTGACCGCGTTTGCAGGCGAACCCTGCGCCCGCGAGGGACAGAACATGCGCTGGGTGACGCCTGCCGAAGCGGCGGAACTCCCCCTGCTTCCGGCCGATATCGAACTGGTGGCCAGCCTGCCCCCCAACGGCCCTGAGGAGGAAGTCGCATGAACGCCGAAACCTGCGCGCGCCGCCGCGAAGCCCTGCGGGCCGCTCTCCGGCGCCGCGGTCTGGACGCGCTGCTCGTCAGCGCCGCTCCTAATCGCTACTATCTTTCCGGCTTCGAGCTGCACGATCCCCAGTTTAACGAAAGCGCCGGCCGCCTCGTCATCTGCGCTGACGGCCGGGACTGGCTGGCTACCGACGCCCGCTATACCGACGCCGCGGCCCGCCTCTGGGACAAGGATCGCATTTTCCTCTATCGCGGCGACGGCGTTGCGGATTTGGCTCGTCTGCTGCGCTCCTGCGGCCTGCGTATCGGCTTTGAGGCCGCAAGCGTCAGCCATGCCTTTGCTCGTGCCCTGAGCCATGCCGCGCCCGGCCTGGCCCTGGAAGCCGCTGACGGGCTGGTAGAAGAATTGCGCGTCATCAAGGATGAAGATGAAATTGCCGCCCTGCGGGCGTCCTTCCAGCTCAATCATGCCATGCTCGACTGGGTGCGCGAGGCGCTTGTTCCCGGCCGCACCGAGCTGGAAGTCAGCTGGGACATTGAGCGCTATTTCCGCGAGCATGGAGCCTCGGAACTGGCCTTCGCCAATATCGTTGCGGTCGGCCCCAACGCCGCGCTGCCGCACGCTATTCCCGGCTCCGACCGCATCGGGGAAAACTGCCCTGTTCTGCTCGACATCGGCTGCCGCGTGCAGGATTACTGCTCGGATCAGACCCGTACCTTCTGGATAGGCGACGCGCCGACGGACGATTTCCGCCGCACGCTGGAGCAGGTGCAAGCCGCCCAGAAGGCCGCGCTTGCCGTTCTGCGGCCCGGCCTGCCCATGTGCGACGCCTATGCCGCCGCGCATCGCATCTTTGAAAAGGCGGGCGTTGCGGAGTTCTTCACCCACGGTCTGGGGCATGGCGTCGGCCTTGAAACCCACGAAGCCCCCAGTCTCAACCCGCGCCGCAGCGATCCCCTGCGCGCCGGTATGGTTGTCACCGTGGAACCCGGCCTCTACTATCCCCAATGGGGCGGGGTGCGTTGGGAACACACGGCGCTCATTACGGAAGAGGGCGCAACGCTGTTCTAGAGCATTTTCAGTTTGAAACGCTGTGCGTTTCAAACCATACGGCCTGTCGTTTCGCGGAAAAAACGCGGTTTTTCCGCTCACTTTGGGCCGGGCGGCGCTGTGCTGCCGCCTTTGCGTTTCACTTTTTTCAAAGTTGAAACGCTCTAACGAAGCTCTCTCCTGTTTCCCGCAAGACGCAATGCGCTTTCCCGTACCGATCGGGCAAGCGTCCTCCGGCAGTAAACACAGGACTATCCACATGTCGCTTCTCTTTCTTGTGGGCCCGCGCGCCTGCGGCAAGACGACCATCGGCAAAAACCTTGCCGCGCAACGTCGCGTCCCTTTCATTGATACGGATGCCCTGCTCCAGGAACAGGCGCGGCGCAGCATCGCCGACATCGTTGCGGAAGAGGGCTGGCCCGCCTTCCGGCGTCTCGAAAGCGAAGCTCTCAAGGAAGCTGCCCGGCGCTGCGGTTATCCCGACGCGCCGCGGGGCGTCATTGCCACCGGCGGCGGCATGGTGCTTGCCGAGGAAAACCGGCGCTTTCTCCGTGAAGCAGGCTGCGTCATCTTTTTGCAGGCCCCGGCCGCAATCCTGGCCCAGCGCCTGAGCCGTCATGGGCTGCCTTCGCAACGGCCAAGCCTGACCGGCGGCGATATGGTGCAGGAAGTGGCAACCGTGCTTGCCGAGCGCCTGCCCCTCTACCGCAATACGGCGCATCACTGGGTTGACGCTACCCTGCCCGTCAGCGCCCTCTGCGCCCTGCTGCAACGCCTCTGCCCGCAAAAATAATAGCAGTACTGGGGGAGGGGAACCTCTCTGCTAGCGCGAGAGAGGTTCCCCTCCCCCAGACCCCCTCCCCTCCCCAGCGCGCTTTTATCTGAAAGACGAAACGTTACGGAGACGCCGCCGCTTTCCCTCCGGCGACCGTCCCCGGATTCATGAAAGCAACAGATACCTTTATTTATCATATTGATATAATAAAATATTATTACTAGAGCGTTTCAACTTTGAAAAAGGAGAAACGCGAGGCGGCAGCACAGCGCCGCCCGGCCCAAAGTGAGCGGAAAAACCGCGCTTTTTCCGCGAAACGACAGGCCGTATGGTTTAACATACGAAGCGTTTCAAACTGAAATTGCTCCAGGGCCTGTTAACACAAATTTTACAAATAATTTCAATAGATAAAATAAATAAGCTATACACGCGCCACTTGTTTTTGGTGGCGGGGTCGCCTCGTATTCCTGACTTTTCCCCAATAAAAGCGCGCTGGGGAAGGGATGGGGGGCTTGGGGGGAAGGGCCCAGCCTTTTCGCAGCGAAGCGAGAAAAGGCGTTCTCGTAGTCCTCTCGCGCGAGCAGCGACCGGATGGCGGCCGCAGGTCGTGCCCGTTGCGACGAAGGAAGCTACGGGCATCGACAGCAGAGATGAGGGGTTTCCCTTCCCCCCAAAACAATTTACGAATAGTGTTAACAGGACCTAGGCGACGGAGGAGCCTTACGGGCATCGACAGCAGAGATGAGGGGGTTCTTCCCCCTCAAAAAGTTTTCTGAAAAATCATAGCAACCATGAATGCCGTTATTTCTGTTCTTTTGCCTGTCTACAATGCCGCTGCGGACGGCGGAGCAGCCTTGCGGGCCTGCATGGCCAGTCTTGCCGCGCAACGCGATGCACCGGACGCGCCTCTGCCGCCGATGGAAATTCTTGCGCTCAATGACGGCTCTTCCGATGCGAGCGGAACGATTCTGGACGAGCTGGCGCGCTCATGGCCCAGGCAGGGTGCGCCTGCGCTGCGCGTTGTGCATCTGCCGCACGGCGGTATTGCGCCGACGCTCAACAGAGGGCTGGAACTAGCCCAGGGAACATATATTGCCCGCATGGATGCGGACGACAGCTGCCATCCGCAGCGCCTGGCCCGGCAGTACGCCTGCCTGAGCGGCGACGCTTCTCTGGGCGTCTGCGCAACGCAAGTCAGCTTTGGCGGCGACCCGGCAACCGCCTATGGTTTTTCCCATTTTGTCCAATGGCAGAACACCCTCTGCTCAGCGGAAGAGATACGGCACGCCCGCTTTCGAGATACGCCCGTATGCCACCCCGCAGTTATGTTCCGACGCGAGCTTGCGGAGCGCCTGGGTCCATATCGCAACGGAGACTTTGCGGAAGACTGGGAACTCTGGCTGCGCTGGCTGGATGCGGGCGTGCGCTTCTTCAAACTGCCGCAATCCCTGTATCAGTGGAACGATCCCCCGCAGCGCCTGACGCGCACGGACAGTCGCTATGGCGACGAAGCCAATAACAACCTGCGGGCTTTCTGGCTGCGCCGGGAATGCCAACACCGTGCGCTGCGGCGCGTCTATGTCTGGGGCGCGGGACGCATGGCCCGCCGCCGTCTGACCCCGCTCTGGGACGATGCTCTGCGTCCCACGGCCTTCATCGACATTGATACCAGGAAAATCGGACAGCGAGTCCGCACCGTGCCCGGCGAGCCTGTCCCGATCATTGCGCCCGATGCTCTCCCGGCCGCAACGGATGACAGCCTGCTCCTCAACGCCCTGACAGCCCACGGCGCCGCCGAGGAGGCCGCCCGCTGGCTGGAGGAACACGGCTGGCAGCAGGGGCGTCACTGGCTGCTGACATAGAGCGTTTCAACTTTAGAAAAGGTAAAACGCGAGGCGGTAACAAGCGCCACCCGGCAAAACGTGAGCGGAAAAACCGCTTTTTTTCCGCAAAACGACAGGCCGTATGATTTAACATACGAAGCGTTTCAAACTGAAATTGCTCTAAAAAAGCAGCAGGGGGAAAGAGCAGGAACTCTTTCCCCCTGGCCTTGAGGAGTATGTACCGCGCATGCGGTATGGCAGACATCACCGCTACATGGCGGCGATTTGGCGCTGGCGGTTCTGGATGACGCGCCCCATCCATTGCCGCAACTGCTCTATATCGGCCTGCTGGGTCTTTTCGGAGGCATCCAGCAATGTCCGCAGTGTATCGATATCCTTGCGCAATGCGCTGGTATCCTCCTTGGACTCATCCATGTGATCAGCCATGCGCTGCACCAGCCCCTGCAGGACAAGCAAAATGCCTTCAAGGGCCGTCGTCTGGCGCTCGATGAGTTGCAGAGCAGCCGGCGGCAGAGAAGAAGGCGTATGCTCTTCCGGCAGGGCCAGCTGCGTTTCCGAAAGCGCCACGGCATTGCGCGGGAAGAGCGTCTGCAGGGCTTCGTCCACCGCAACGGCCGTACGCGATTTCTGCATCTGATCAAGAATAGCCTGGATGACATCCAGAGTTTCCGAACGATACCGGCGCCGGCGTCCTTCGCCAACGCTGGGAATGTAGGCGGCAAAGCGCTTGCAGTAATAGCGGGTCGTCGATTCCGGCAGGGAAAAATGACGCGAAATATCCGCTATGCTCAATAACGCTTCCGTCTTGGGCGATTTTCTCATATTGGCCCCTCCGTTACACAGTCAGACGAACGCGCATATCCCTTGCAGGGCCGCGGGGCACGCCCTCGTTCGCCTCGTCACTAGAAATCCCCGGCGTTGCAGACACGCCGGACCTCCCCTCCTTGCCGCTCCCCGGACCGCAACCAAAACAGGCCGCGACGCGGCATGCTCCGGTATAGTCTGGAGCGTTTTACCTTTGACAAAGGTAAAACGCGAGGCGGCAGCACAGCGCCGCCCGGCCCAAAGTGAGCGGAAAAACAGCGTTTTTCCGCGAAACGACAGGCCGTATGGTTTGAAGCGCAAAGCGTTTCAAACTGAAATGCTCTACAGAACACGGCGCACGGCGATCAGACGCTTGCGCCAATGCGGTTCGTCCAGACTTTCCACGCGGACCTTCTCGCCGCGCCGGGGGCTGTGAATGAAAGCATTGTCGCCGGTATAAATGCCGGTATGCAGTCCCCGGGGGCTGTTGCCTGTACGAAAGACAACGATATCACCCGCCCTGGCCATGCCCGAAGGAATCTTGACGCCAGTTCTGGCCTGATCGCTGGTGATGCGGGGAATGGCAACCCCGTTTTCCTTATAGGCCCACCAAATCAGACCTGAGCAGTCAAAGCCCTTTTGCGGCGATGCTCCGCCAAGACGATAGTTCTTTCCCATCTGCTTATAAGCCGTAGCAACAATGCGCTGCGCCTTTTCCGGCGGCGGTCCGTTGTCTATCTGAGGCCCTAATAATCCACAGCCGCCAAGCATGAAGGCAGTCAGCAGCGCGAGACATGCCCTCATCAGGCCGGGATGCAGATGTCTGTGCCCGTACATGACTTCTCCCTCTTCTCGTCCGTCCCTCAGAAAATGGAAAAAAATTCCCTTGTGCCGTTGCGGACGAAAAGAACGCAAAAATTCTGCACAGAGAATTTTCAAGCGCAATGATAGCGCAATATTACTGTAAAAGGAAAGAATAATTTTATTTTTACACAAAATATAAACATTCTTTATCTTTTATTTAGATATAATTTAAAAAATTTTTATCCCTTTAAATTTCAAAAATTTCTCCACTTTCTATTTTAGAAATAGAAATTTTTAACAAAAAATCAACATAATTTGTAGAAAAATATTTTCTTTTTTTCTTTTCTGCCCCCTAAACTTTTTTACTAGAGCGTTTCACCTTTGAAAAAGATGAAACGCGAGGCGGCGGCACAGCGCCGCCCGGCCCAAAGTGAGCGGAAAAACCGCGCTTTTTCCGCGAAACGACAGGCCGTATGGTTTGAAACACACAGCACTCCAAACTGAAAATGCTCTATTCGATATGCCGCAAAAAAAGAGGGAACCGGAAACGTTGTTCCGATTCCCTCGTGGGAAAAAGGCTCTCTTCGGCCGGCGCACTACTCCAACGTCGTCAGCTGGGAAGCGGACGCATGCGGCGCGGCCTGAACAGGCGCTAATTACCGATGATGAAAGCGTGCGGATAGAGAGAGCGCAAGCGATTAAGCTGATTGCGGGCCGCAGCCGTATCCGGCCACGGGCCAACCTGCACATTCCAGAGGTTATTGCTTCCGAAGATGGTCCGCGCTCCCATGCCGGACGAACGCACCTTGGAAACCAGCCGTTCCGCATTATCCTTGTTGCCGAAGGCGCCGATCTGCACAAAGAAGCTGCCGGCAAGTTCGGTCACGCTGCCGCCCTCGCTGCCCCAGCCGCCGAAAGAAGAGGAAGAGCTGGAGGACTCCCCGCGCTGGGCCGCTGCCTGCGCCAGTGCGGCAGCCACGGGCGAACTTTCTTCCGCCTCCGGCACGTCGCCTATGCTCTGGATGCGGACGCGCCCCGTCCCGTTGGCAACAATGCCGATGCGGGTCCCCGCCGCCCGGGAAAGATCAATAACGCGATCGTCCACAAAGGGACCGCGGTCATTGATGCGCACAATGACAGATTTTCCATTGCCGATGTTGGTAACGCGCACCTTGGTTCCCAGCGGCAGAATCTTGTGCGCCGCCGTCATGGCATACTGATTGAAACGCTCTCCGCTGGACGTGGTCTTGCCGTGAAAGCCCGGCCCGTACCACGAAGCCATGCCCACTTCCACAAAACCGTGGGCCGATTTAAGCGGATAATAGGTTTTTCCGCGCACCGTATAGGGCTTGCTGCCGGGAACGCCTCCGGATTGCCAGGAACGCTGGCCGCAGCCGCCAGCCAGCGTCAGCGCCGCAAGAAGCAGCAGAACCAGAAAACGCACACGCACGGTCATGCATCCCTCCTGTTGGCGCTGGCATCCGCCATGGCCGCGCTTCCCGCGGCAGTGGCCATGACAAGCGCCGTTTCCGCCAGCAGGGCCTGCCCTTCGCTGTCGAGCAGTCCCCGGCCGTCGGCCTCCTCCAGCAGCGCGAGCGCTTCGTCGCTGCGACCGGCTTCCAGCAGTTCCTGAGCGGCCAGCAGGGGAAGACGCTGCGGAGCGTCGCCGTACAGCGCGCGCAGCAGACTGTCGTACTGTTCTCCAAAGGCGTCGCGGGCCTGCCGCTCCTCGCGGGCCAGCCAGCGGGCCAGCGCGCGATTATCTCCCTGCCCTTCCAGAAAGGCGGGCAGCAGCGTCATGCCGTGCCGCAGCACATGCAGGATACGCTGCAACTCCCGATTGGCGCTTTCCATAGTCTGATCCGCCAGATCCGCCAGCGGGGTATAGAAGGCCACCGAAACGCCCTCGCTGCGCCCCAGCTGCATCAGGCGATTGCCGTAATGCTGGCGCTGAAAGGCGTCTTCCTTCAGTTTGGCGCATTCATGAAAAGCATAGCCTACGCACCAGTCAAGCAGCGCCTCCACAGGCCGCTGCCGGGCGTCCCCGCTGGGATGAGGGCTTGCGGCAAAGCGCCAATCCGCAGGCAGGGTTCCAGTCTCCCCTGCGTCGGGCGAGGCTCGAAAAAGATGGTGGGCCGTATCCTTCAGGCGCCAGAAGACGCCCTTGCGCATGGCCTCTCCCATCAGTTCGCGCAAACCGGAGTAGGACATGGAACCGTCATGCTCGAAACGCCGCGCCTGTTCGGCCAGAATGAGAAAGACCTGACAGTAGTCGCGCACAAAGTCGCGCACAAAGGCTTCTCTCCGCGCCGGAACCCAGCGATCACTCACGCTCGATCCTCCCGCAGCAGCACCCTGGCCACATCCACATCATAGAGCTTCAAAGGATCGGCTTCAGGATTGCGCTCCGCCCGGTACAGGCGCGCGGCATTCTCGATGACGGAAAGAGGAATCCAGCCGTGCCGCTCCCAGACTTCGGGATGCTGCGCCTGCCAGAGACGGAACTCAATTTCTCCGAGTTCGCCCTGACGCACATACACCCTGGCTTCGTGATTCCCGGCCTGGGGGAAGTAATACAAACCGCGTTCGTCTTTCATGGTCCTTCCTACATTAAATAAATGCGCATGCCGCCCGGCCGCGACGCCGCCGCGACATGGCAAGAGAAAAAAAGCGCCTGTCCTCCCCACGGAGAACAGGTCCGCGTCCGCGCTGCCGCCCCAGGAAAAACATTCCGGAAAAAGAGACAGACAAAAAGCGGCGCCGCCGGACTCACGCTGCCCAAAGGGCGTTTTTCGTCTTGTACGGCAAAAAGGGCGCTTTTGCCAAGGGCAGTTCATCCTCTCTGAAAAACAGGAGAAATGCAAAACGCGGACAGAATGCCGCCTTCTGCGTGAGCCACTGCTTTTTGGAGGGGGGGAGTTGTCATCGCTAGACAAATAGGATAGAGGAGAGGAAATTGCGCAGAAGTCCATGCCGTGAGTATGTTGCCTGTTTTTTCACAGACGGCATTCCCAATCGCAACGCGCTTTTGCGATCAGGCAGGGAGCGCAGGGGCCCCAGGGCCCGCCACGCGCGAAAGCTCATCATGGCGTTTGCGTCGTGATACAACCAAACCACTTGTGGAGGTATGGCAATGGCGAAACATGCAACCCCCTTGTTGGACCAGCTTGAGACCGGCCCCTGGCCGAGCTTTGTGTCCGACATCAAACAGGAAGCGGAAAACCGCGCCAAAAATCCCAAGGGCCTCGACTACCAGATTCCGGTGGACTGCCCCGAAGACCTGCTTGGCGTGCTTGAACTTTCCTACGAAGAAAAGGAAACGCACTGGAAGCACGGCGGCATCGTGGGCGTGTTCGGTTACGGCGGCGGCGTTATCGGCCGTTACTGCGACCAGCCCGAAAAGTTCCCCGGCGTGGCCCACTTCCACACCATGCGCGTGGCCCAGCCCGCCGCCAAGTTCTACCATACCAAATTCCTGCGCGACCTGTGCGACATTTGGGATCTGCGCGGCTCCGGCATCACCAACATGCATGGTTCCACGGGCGACATCGTGCTTCTCGGTACGCAGACCCCGCAGCTGGAAGAAGTGTTCCACGATCTGACCCACAAGATGAACGTGGACCTGGGCGGTTCCGGCTCCAACCTGCGTACGCCTGAAGCCTGCCTTGGCCAGTCCCGCTGCGAATATGCCTGCTACAACACGCAGGACATGTGCTATCAGCTGACCATGGACTACCAGGACGAACTGCATCGCCCCGCGTTCCCCTACAAGTTCAAGTTCAAATTTGACGGCTGCCCCAACGGCTGCGTGTGCGCTATGGCGCGCTCCGACTTTGCCGTGGTCGGCACCTGGAAGGACGACATCAAGATCGATCAGGATGCCGTGAAGGCCTATGTGGGCGGCGAATTCAAGCCCAACGCTGGCGCTCACGCTGGTCGTGACTGGGGTAAGTTCGACATCCAGGCCGAAGTGATCGACCGCTGCCCCAGCAAGTGCATGAGCTGGGATGGCTCCAAGCTCTCCATCCGCACCGCCGACTGCGTGCGTTGCATGCACTGCATCAACACCATGCCTCGCGCCCTGCACATCGGCGACGAGCGCGGCGCCAGCATCCTCGTGGGCGCCAAGGCCCCCGTGGTGGACGGCGCTCAGATGGGTTCGCTGCTGGTGCCCTTCATCTCCTGTGAAGCTCCCTACGATGACGTCAAGGAAGTCATCGAAAAGATTTGGGACTGGTGGATGGAAGAAGGCAAGAACCGCGAACGCGTGGGCGAAACCATGAAGCGTCTGTCCTTCCAGAAACTGCTGGAAGTGACCGACATTCCGGCCGGTCCGTATCACGTCAAGGAACCCCGCTCCAACCCGTACATCTTCTTTAAGGAAGAAGAAGTGCCCGGCGGCTGGAGCCGTGACCTCGCCGAATTCCGCAAACGCCATCAACGCTAGTCAAGGGGGAGAAGAACCATGGCTTTTATTTCTTCCGGGTACAATCCCGACAAACCGATGGAAGGCCGCATCACCGACATCGGCCCCCACAAGTACGACGAATACTTCCCGCCCTTCATTAAGAAGAACTTCGGGAAGTGGCTCTATCACGAAATCCTTGAGCCCGGCGTGCTCATGCACGTGGCCGAAAGCGGCGACAAGGTGTACACCGTGCGCGTGGGTGGTACCCGTACCATGTCCATCACGCACATCCGCGAACTGTGCGACATCGCCGACAAGTACTGCGGCGGCTACCTGCGCTGGACCACTCGTAACAACATCGAATTCATGGTGGAAGACGAAGCTACCATGAAGGCCCTGCGCGACGATCTGAACAGCCGCACCTTCGCCGCCGGTTCCCACAAGTTCCCCGTGGGCGGCACCGGCGCCGGTATCAGCAACATGGTGCACACCCAGGGCTGGGTGCACTGCCACACCCCCGCCACCGACGCCTCCGGCCCGGTGAAATGCGTGATGGACGCCGTGTTCGACGACTTCAAGAACATGCGTCTGCCCGCCCCCGTGCGCATTGCTCTGGCCTGCTGCATCAACATGTGCGGCGCCGTGCACTGCTCCGACATCGGCCTTGTGGGTATCCACCGCAAGCCCCCGATGATCGACCACGAATGGGCTGACCAGCTCTGCGAAATTCCGCTGGCCGTGGCTGCCTGCCCCACCGCCGCTGTGCGTCCCACCAAGGTGGAACACAACGGCCAGAAGGTGAACTCCATCGCCATTAAGGAAGATCGCTGCATGTACTGCGGTAACTGCTACACCATGTGCCCCGCCCTGCCCATCGCGGACCAGGACGGCGACGGTATCGCCATCATGGTGGGCGGCAAGGTGTCCAACCGCATCAGCATGCCCAAGTTCTCCAAGGTCGTTGTGGGCTACATCCCCAACGAACCGCCCCGCTGGCCTACCCTGACCAAGACGGTGAAGCACATCATCGAAGTCTACGCGGCCAACGCCAACAAGTACGAACGCCTGGGCGACTGGGCTGAGCGCATCGGCTGGGAATCCTTCTTCAAGCTGACCGGCCTTGAGTTCACCCACCACCTGATCGACGACTTCCGCGATCCCGCTTACTACACCTGGCGTCAGAGCACCCAGTTCAAGTTCTAAGCCAGAGACTATAACGCCGGCGGCGCTTTGCGCCGCCGGCACAGGAGAAACAACATGGCTGACGAAAAAGATATCGTGGTTGACTTCCTCAAGAGCAAGTCCGCCGCCAAGTCCAAGTTCTACTTCAAGGACTTTCTGGAACTCTTCCCCGACAAGGGTCCCCGCGACGTGAAAAAGATCCTCACGAAGCTGGTGAATGAAGAAGTTCTGGAATTCTGGTCTTCCGGTTCCACCACCATGTATGGCCTGAAGGGCGCGGGCAAGCAGGCCCACACCGAAGGCGAAGACTAGTTTTCTCCTCATGACATTTAAAAGCGGACGCGGGAGCGAAGCGTAGGGCCTTCGGGCAACTTCGCTCCCGTTTTTCGCTTTGACGCCGCTTTTCGTCGCTATCGAAACAGCGGCGTCACGCAATCTCGCCGCAACATTGTTGTTGTGGCTTTTCTTTTTTCAGCGCTATACCTCAAAGAAACGCCCTGTTCTCCCCCCAGAACGCAAGGCGACAGCACAGTGCCGTCCGGCCAGAGTGAGCGGAAAAATGCGTTTTTTTCGCAAAATAACAGGCCGTATGGTTTGAAATGCGCAGCCTTTCAAATGTGCTCTAACCCCAATCGACGGCAAATTTCCGCGTTGCTACCATACTAAAAAGATAAAAACAGGCGCGTCCGCTTTCGTCACGGCTTCCCCCTTTTGCGCATCCCGACAACGCGCTTGCGTTGCCCTTTTGCGCATGCTTAGATTGTTTTACCAGTGAAAAGGACAAAATGAGAAATACCGCGCTGCCCGGCCCGAACTAAGCGGAACCACCACGTTTTTCCACGAAACGGCAAGCCGTATGGTTTGAAATGCGAAGCATTTCAAACTGAAAATGCTTAAGGAGTCGCCATGTCGCTATCCTTTGTTGTCTCTCCAGAAGAACAGGATTTTCTCGGCCAGACTGCGGAACTTTCCATTGCAAGCACCCTTGCGGGCAAACAGTTGCCCCAGGCTCCCGCTCCCTCTGAAAAGGACAAAAACACCATTCTCTGCGAACCGTTAGGCTCCTTTGTCACCCTGCATCGCAAGCATGCGCTGCGCGGCTGTATTGGCACAGTTATCGGGCGGGAACCTCTTTATCAAAATGTCTGGCGCATGGCGCATGCCGCCGCTTTTGAAGATCCGCGCTTTCCTCCTGTGACACAGCCGGAATGGCCGGACATTTCTCTGGAAATATCCGTTCTCGGACCGCTGACCCCCTGCCCCGCCCCCGATGCCATCGAAATAGGACGTCACGGCCTGTTGCTGGCCCGCGGTCATCGCAGCGGCCTTTTCCTGCCGCAGGTACCAGTGGAACAGGGCTGGAATCTTGAAGACTATCTGGAAAACCTTTGCCGCAAGGCCGGTCTGCCGCCCCGCAGCTGGCAAGCGGAAGATGCCTCGCTCTACTGGTACGAGGCCTTTGTCTTTCCCGCAAAGCAGGCCCGCGCGTCGTAGACTGCTGGGGGGAGGCCCCATTTCCCTTGCTCTGCTGTCGATACCCGTAGATTTTTCCATCGCAATGGGCACGGCAGCGGCCGCTATCCGGTCGCTGCCAGCACAAGAGGATTACAGAAACGTCTTTTTTCACTACGCTGAGAAAAAGGGCCTCCCCCATCCCCATTTTTTCCCAGCGCACTTTATTCGCACATTGAGAACATCTACTGAGGGAGTTTGAGGGGGGAACTTCCTTGCTTCGCTACGGAAGGGCCAGGCCCTTTTTGCCGCAAGCAACGACCCGACGGGCGGCCGCAGGCCGTGGCCATTAGAGCATTTTCAGTTTGAAATGCTTCGCATTGCAAACCATACGGCCTGTCGTTTCGCGGAAAAAGCGCGTTTTTTCCGCTCACTTTGGGCCGGGTGGCGCTGTGCAGCCGCCTAGAGCGTTCACCATTTTCAAGGGTGAAACGCTCTAGGCGACAGCCTTACGGAATCGACAGCAGAACAAAAGGAAGTCCTTCCCCCTCAAGACAAAACGTAAAGAATCCTGAGTCTAATCGTTCTGCGCCTCATCATGGCGTTGACGCCAGAGGGCCACATCTTCCACGCTGATCAGAGGCATATTGTGTTCCCTGGCAAAAGCCGCAATGCGGGGCAAACGGGCCATAGTGCCGTCGTCATTGGTCAGTTCGCAAAGAACGCCGCAGGGCGGCAGACCGGCAAGACGCATCATGTCAACAGTGGCTTCGGTATGCCCGCGCCGCTCCAGTACGCCGCCCTTTCTTGCGCGCAGCGGGAAAATATGACCGGGACGACGCAAATCTCCGGGCTGCGCATGCTCTTTTACCGCAGCCTTGATCGTAGCCACGCGATCAGCTGCGGAAACACCGGTTGTCACCCCGGAAGCGGCTTCGATGCTGACGGTAAAGGCCGTTTGCTGCGTATTGGTATTGTGCGCGCACATGGGCGGCAGTTGCAGGGCATCAGCGTGACTTTCGGTCAGACACAGACAAACGATGCCGCTGCAATGGCGAATCAGCAGGGCCATCTGCCCTTCCGTCAGGCTGTGCGCGGGAAAAATGACATCTCCTTCATTTTCTCTGTCGGCATCATCAACAACAAGAATGCCGTTGCCGCGTTGCAGAGAGGCCAACGCAGCCCGCATGCGCTCTTCGGATGAACCGAAAGCATCAAGCTCGGAAAAGGAAGAAGAAGAAACGACTGTCTGATGCATGTTTGACTCCTTTACGGTGCAACAGGCATCAGGGCGGACGAGAAACGGACACACCTGAGAGCGTTTGCCTTTGAAAAAGGCAGTATGCGACAGCACAGCGCCGTTCGGCCCAAAGCGGAAAACCGCGCGTATTTCCGCGAAGCGACAGGCCGTATGGTCTGAAACGCACAGCATTTCAAAATGAAAAAGCTCTAAGACAAGAGACGCCGTTTCCCTAAAATTCTCTTTCATCCGGACTATGACCGTCGGCTTCGGAATCTCACCGAATCAGCTGCCCTTGCCCGGCAAGGCGCTCGCGGGCTTGTGACATGCCGACGTGACATGCCCATTACCGCCGGTGGGGACTTTCACCCCGCCCTGAGAATGGCAAAAAGCTACGCTCTTTTTTACGTCTTTTCAAATCAAAAAATCTCTCAACGGAGCCAGCCTCTGCTTTTCAGTAGGGAAGGACTAACTACCATCCCGTAAAAAACAAGAAAGGAGGAGCCCCTGAGAGGTTCCTCCTTTCTTGCAAAAAGGCTGTATGCTGCCTGCTACTTCTTCAGCGGCATAGTCTTAGCCGTATCAACGGCAAACTTGAAGAGATCCAGCGGCAGCGCCCCGCGAACCATCAGGTTGTTGACGACAAAGCAGGGAGTGCCGTCAATGCCCAGCTTCTGGGCGTCTTCCTGATCTTCCTTGAGGATTTCCGCGACCTTCTTGCTGCGGCGATCCTTGTCCAAACGCCGCTTGTCTATCTTCAGCGCATCGACAACAGTCTTGATGTAGTCATCTCCTTCAGAAACGAGCTTGTCCCTATTCTGGAAGAGTTCCTTGTAAAAAGCCCAGGCTGCGTCCTCATCCTGCATGGACAACGCCACAAAATACTGCGCGGCAGTGACGCCAATGCCTTCGCTCAGAGGCAAATTTTTGAAAACAAGGCTCACGTTGTTGCCGTATTCCTTAAGAATGGCTTCCACGGTTGCCGCGGCCTGCTGGCAGAAATGGCAGGTGAAGTCCGAAAAGGCCACAATGCGGACAGGAGCCGAAGCCGGGCCGCGCATGGGGCGATTTTCCAACTTCATATCCTTTTCCACAGTGGCATCCTGTTTCCACTGCCGTTCCAGGGCGCTTTTACGGCGGACATTAGCTCCCTGCTGGGCAATATCAAGCACAGCCTCGCTGTTGTTGCGCAGGACATCTAGAACCAGTTCGGGATGCGTACGGAAAATTTCCTGAAGTTGCCGCGTCAGAGCCTCGTTGCTTTCCGCGGCATGCGTCGGCGTGCCAGTCCAGCACAGAGCTGCTGCCAGCAGGAAAACAAGTACACGAAAACGTCCTTTCATAGTTTTCTCCTTTGAACATTGCGAAAGCGTGCGCGACATCAGGCATCCCGCAGGATTCTCCAGCAGCGGCCATGCTTCCGAAATGAGTGAAAGCCACATACACAAACGGAACAGTATCAGGCCTGATTTTCCAGTCTGGCCTGCGTCTGCGCATCCTCTATTTTATAAAGCAGCTCTTCCAGTTCCACAGGCTTCATCAGATAGCCAAACGCGCCGCACTGCATCGCGTGAACCGCAAGCTGCATATCAGCATGACCGGAAAGCAGAATCACTTTTATTTCGGGATACTGCTCATGAATAACCTGCAAGGCGCTGATACCGTCCATAACTGGCATTTTCACATCCATAACAACAATATGGAAGGGGGCATTTTTCAAAGCATCCAGCGCCTCCTGCCCATTAGCGGCTTCGCAGCAGGAAAAGCCTCTCTTTTCCAGGCGCTTTTTCAACAGGGAAGTCACTTCCTGTTCATCATCGACCAACAAAATATTGCTCATGATGCGTCCTTTCTTCGTATATTCTACAACTGGCAGACAAAAATTTTTCTCTTTTTTCTGCCACAAACTGACAAAAAACGTCAAATAGCCTTGACCGGGTAGCTAAAATTACCTAAACTAGCTTTTGTTCACTTCATGTTTCACATGAAACACCGCACTGCGGAGGAAATATATGACACGCATCATTTCCATAGCAAACCAAAAGGGTGGCGTTGGAAAAACCACAACGACCATAAACCTTGCGGCTGCCCTCGCTGTTATGGAAAAAAAGACGCTTGTTGTGGACTGCGACCCACAAGCCAACAGCACCAGCGGCCTTGGACTAGCCCAGGAAAGCATCTCCGGCGACCTGTACCGCTGCTTCTACGATCCCGAAAGCACGCCAGCCAACATTGCTAAAACACGATCTCCTTATCTGGATATCATTCCGGCCAGCACCAATCTTGTCGCTGTGGAGCTGGAACTCGTGGACAAAATGGCTCGTGAATTTTTCCTAAGCGAATGTCTCAAGCATGTGGAAGGCATGTACGACTATATCATACTGGACTGCCCTCCCTCGCTGGGACTTATCACGCTGAATGCCTTCTGTGCCTCACGCGAGCTTCTGATTCCCCTTCAATGCGAATTCTTCGCCCTCGAAGGGATTGTAAAACTGCTCCAAACGTATGAGCAGGTTCGCAAACGCCTGAATCCTAATTTGTCGCTGCTCGGCGTGGTGCTGACTATGTTTGATATTCGCAACCGCCTGACGCGCGACGTCAAGAGCGAAGTGCAGCGCTGCTTCCCGGACCACCTCTTTTCCACGGTGATTCCGCGCAATGTCCGCCTCTCCGAAGCCCCCAGTCACGGCAAGTCCATCATTCACTACGACATCAAGTCCAAGGGCGCGGAAGCCTATATCAGTCTTGCGCAGGAAGTCGTGCAGCGACGGCCTACGCAAAAGACCTCTGTGCTGCAGTAATCAACCTTCGTACACCGTATGCTCAAGCGCACGGTGATCTCTAAAATGCTTCTGCCGTATGGTCGTACGGCAACGGGCGCAGCGGAACACCAGCAAACCGCCCAGGTTGGCTGTTGTCAGATGAAAGGGGTGCGCGGGATCTGTCCGCCAGTCGTCAGTTTCCGCGCCGCAGTGCGGGCACTTCACCGCCGGGTCATAGGGATAATTGAAATCCCAGTATTCTAGGAACTGCCGGAAATCATCCAGAGGTTCCGCCGTCTCTTCCGGCGGCATCAGGCGGGCAAGAGCTTTTTCCACAGCAGGACGCGCCAGCTCCCACAAAGAGGCGGAAAGCTGCACGCCGCACAGATTGTCCTGAGCATCCCTCAGATAAAAAATATGTTTTTCTTCAGCCATCTGCTGCATCCTTTTTTGGAAAAATCAATCGCGACTGTTTCAAAAAACAGCCGTTAATGTATCAGGGAGTACGCATGAGCGCAAACAAAGGTCTTGGTCGGGGTCTGGAAGTCCTCTGGGGCGGCAATGTCGCAACGGAAAAAAGCGAGGGACAAAACAACCTCATTGCCATTGATGCCATCTCGCCCAATCCGTCCCAGCCGCGCCGACACTTTGACGAGGAAGCCCTTAAGGAACTGGCGGAGTCCATCCGCGCCCAGGGTATCCTCCAGCCTCTTCTTGTACGTCCCGACGGTTCCGGCAATTATCAGATCGTTGCCGGGGAACGCCGCTGGCGGGCCGCCCGCATGGCGAACCTTTCCAAGGTCCCCGTCGTCATCCGCGAGATGAGCGACAAGGAAGTCATGGCCGCGGCCCTGATTGAAAACCTTCAGCGCGAAGACCTCAACGCTATCGAAGAAGCGCAGGCCCTCAAGGAATTGCGCGACGCGCTCAACATTACCCAGGAAGAGCTGGCCAAGCGTCTTGGCAAGAGCCGCCCGGCTATTGCCAACGCCATGCGCCTGCTCCAGCTCAGCGAAAGCGCGCAGGAAGACGTGCGCTATGGCCGCATGAGCGCCGGCCATGCCCGCTGCCTGCTCTCCCTTCAGGGGCCCGAAGCTCAGGAGGCCGCCGAAATCCTCCGGCGTTGCATTGTCGAAGACGGCATCACCGTGCGCGAAGCGGAAGAAGCCGTGGAGTGCTGGAAAAAAACTGGCTGGCTCCCCGAATACATGCTCAACAAAGGAATGGAAAACGACCCCATTCCTCAGCCTGAAGCGCCGGTCAAGCCCACGCGCAAAAAAAGCACGGCTATGAAGCTGCTGCAACGCATGCTGAATGAAGAGCTCTGCAAAACCAGCGTCAGCGGCGACGCTACCAGCGGCCGCATCACCCTCCGCTACAACTCTCCCGAAGAATTGCAGACCATTCTTCAGCGCCTCGGCGTCTCCCTGCCCGAAGAAAACAGCGAAGAAGCCCCTTCGGAACCCGCCGCCCCCGCGACAGCTGAAGAAGCAGCTACGGAGCCCGCATAGTTTGTTGGGGGGAAGGAAACCCCCTTGGCTAGCGCGCAAGGGGGTTTCCTTCCCCCCAAGCCCCCCCTCCTTCCCCCAACGCGCTTTACTCAGAAAAACAAATAGATCGGAAACGCTACCGCCTATCCTGCAACAACCGTCCCCCGGAAACACCGCAAATACGTTGCTGAACGCTGACTATCTCTATTAGAGCTTTTTCAGTTTGAAACGCTGCGCGTTTCAAACCATACGGCCTGTCGTTTCGCGGGAAAAGCGCTGTTTTTCCGCTCAATTCGGGACGGGCGGCGCTGTGCCGCCGCCTCGCGTTTCACCTTTTTTCAAAGGTGAAACGCGCTAATTTCGTTGCAGCACCGCACCGAACATCCCCTCCATAAAGGGGTGATCGTGCGGCGTCTGCAACTGTTCCAGACAGCGCAGCCCGGCGCTTTCCAGGCGTTGCACCACCTGTTCATTTTCTGCCGGGCGCAGCGTGCAGGTCATATACACAAGGCAGCGCCCCGGCAGCAGGCGCTGCGCGAGAGCAAGCGCAATATCGTATTGCAGTTGCGGAAAGTCTGCCATTCTTCCGGTATGCCGCCGAATATCCGGCCGCCGCGCCAGCACGCCAAGGCCGCTGCACGGCACGTCCGCCAGAATATTTCCCTCCCATTGCCGCACAGGCGGCCGACGCCCGTCAGCCAGCGCCAGCGGCGGCACAGTCAACTGTAATCGTTGGAAATGCTGCGGCAACTGCCGCAGTCGCTGCCACGAGGCATCGGAACAAAAGCCCACATGCGCCCCCTGCTCCGCAGCAAGTGCAGACTTGCCGCCATAGCCGCAGCAGGCGTCCCAGAGCGGGGCTTCTCCGAGCCCTGCCGTGCGCCACAAGGCGGCCATCAGCCATTGCGAGCCTGCGGATTGTGAAGACAGCCTGCCATCGGCCATCAGAGACGCAAGAGTCTCCTCCCCCGACGCAACGGGAGCTCCTCCCGGAAACGCGACGCCCCAGGTTCCCACGGCAAGAGCTCCCGACGCCTGCCCTTCCGCATGAAGAAGCTGCTCGCGCAGCGCTTGGGCCTGCGGACGCGCCGCATGGACACGAAAGGCGGCCACGGGTCGCGTCTGACTGCGGCAGGCCAGCTTTTCCGCAACGTCTCTGCCGTAGGCGCGCTCCCACAACGCATACACATTTTCCGGCAACGAGAGAAAACGCGCCCGAACCGCCGGACTGTCCGCCGCTTCTCCCTGTTCCACGTAAAACGACGCTTCATGTACGGAAGTTCCCAAGCGCTGCAATGAGCGCAAAACGCCGTTGACGAGCTTTCCCAGTCCCGGCCCGTAAACACATTGCGCCGCACTCACCGCAGTGGAAAGAACGGCGTAGGCGGGCACGCGCTCAAGAAAAATAATGCCATAGGCCGCCACGAGCAGGAGCCGTCGCAAGGCCAGGGGCAATTTTTCCGGCTGCGGCAGAAGCCGCCGCAACAGCCATTGCAAACGGATTTCCTGCCGCAATGCGCCGTAAAAATATTCCGCCGTCAGATTCCTGTCCCGCCGCTCCGTGTCCGACAGGGCAGACAGTACGCTTTCAAGCGCCTCCTGCGCCGACGAAGGCGCGGCGGCCCCATCCAGCAGGTGCAGCGCCTGCCATGCCCAGACCAGCGCCGACGGCGGCGCTTTGCGCAACTTGCCGGAAATGACTGCGGTCTTGCGATTCCTCGAAGAAACGTTGGTGTCCGGCATGCGGATTCTCCCTGCCTCAAATTGGAAGATTGAAAAAAAGCGTCAAACTCCGTGACAGCACGGCCTGCAAACGAACGCACCTTTAGAGCATTTTCAGTTTGAAACGCGTTGCGTTTCAAACCATACGGCCTGTCGTTTCGCGGAAAAAGCGCTGTTTTTCCGCTCACTTTGGGCCGGGCGCACTGTGCCACCGCCTCGCGTTTTACCTTTTTCAAAGTTGAAACGCTCCAGGGGCTGTTAACGAAATTTTACCAATAATTTCAATACATAAAATAAATAGGCTGTACACACGCCATTTGTCTTTGGTGGCGGAGTCGCCTCGTATTCCTGACTTTTCCCCGATAGAGCATTTTCAGTTTGAAATGCTGTGCATTTCAAACCATACGGCCTGTCGTTTCGCGGAAAAAGCGCAGTTTTTCGCTCACTTTTGGCCGGGCGCGCTGTGCCGCCGCCTCGCATTTCGCCTTTTTCAAAGTTGAAACGCTCTAAAAGCGCGCTGGGGAGGGGATGGGGGCTTGGGGGAAGGGGACCCCCTCTCGCGCTAGCAGAGGGGTTCCCCTTCCCCCAAAAATAAATTTAATCCGCCCCGCTTCTTTTCAGAAACGGGCCCGTACTGCCCTCTTCCGGCGGAAGATCAAGAAAATGCCGCAGGGCTGCTTCCAGCGGCCGCAGGGGAACAAGGGTATCCAGACAGGGGCCGCACGGGCGTTCATTGAGAATCCCGAAAACCGGCAGGGGGTAGCTGTCCTGAATGCCGGACGTCAAATCCCGTTCGCAGGCAACGGCAATGATGAGACGCGGCCGCCGCTCAATGACAATGCGCCGCGCGATGGTTCCCCCTGTCGCAATGGCCATGCTGAAACCGTACTTGTCCCGCAGATCGAGCAGCGGCCCCACCGGGCAGGCCCCGCAGCGGCGACAGAGTTCCAGCGTATGCGTCAGGCGATGCGGGCAGGCGCTGCGCTGTATACAGTGCGGCAGCAACAGCAGCAGTCTGTCGGGCGTGGTGCGCAAACCGCGCGCCAGCACGAACTCGTTGTTAACTTTGATGAAGGAACGCCGCACCTTGGCGCGATCCACGCGAACGGCCTTTGCCAGCAATTCCATAAGCGGAAAGAGCAGCCGTATGGTGACATGGCGCACGGCCTCCACTCCGGGAAAGAGACGCGCCGTGTAAATATGAAAAATAAGCGTCAGGCAAAGCCAGAACAGAGCGACAATGAGCAGGACGCCCACCGCAAGACTGATCAGACCGAGCCAGCGGAGATGCTCTCCCGGCAGAACCCAGGGCAGCACAAGCAGAACCGCCAGCGCGCAGCCCAATACCAGACAGGACGCGGAAAGCAGACCGAGAAAAATACGCTTGCGCCCGCCGCCGTAGTGTTCGGACGGCAGCACATAGGGAGACTTGCGAAGAAAAGAGAGCTTCAGCATGGCTTTCAGTCCCGTCAAAGAGCTATTGCCCCTTTTTGGGGCGTAAAGGGCCCTGTAACAAAAAAAGCCCTTTTTGCGACACAGACATCAAAAAAGAAAAAACAGCGCCCTGAAACGGACGCTGTGACAGACTTTTTTTCAGGAAAATTTTTTGAAATACCGCGCGCACATTGTTGCGCAAGACCGGCGAACCGGCTTCCCGGCGTTCCCGCTTTCTGTGCGCAACGCACAGAAGACAAAGAACGGGAAAGTGCGCCGCGCAGTCTCTGCACTCACAAAATACGCTCCGCTGCAAGAACTTTCGGATTTGCCGTTACGCCGGGCGTTCGGCGCGACCGCACAGCCCCTTGCCATCGGGACGGACAAAGCCGTTGACGAAAGCGCGGGCCTCCATGTCCTTCTTGCCCTGGGGACGCACGCTCCCCAACGCATACCAGGCATCGGCGCAGGCAACGCGCAGCAAAGACCCATCCCAGAAGACGCTTCCGGGCAGAATGCGCGGCAGCGGAATGTCCCGCAGAATCTTTCCCGGTCCCAGTTGCAGGAGCTGGGCTTCCTTACCGTCAAAGTGGAAAAGGGAACGGGCGCCGGGCCAGGGCGTGACGGCCCGGATACGGGCATCAACGGCCGCGGCAGGCGCATTCCAGTCCACATAGCCGTCCGCCTTGGAGAGCTTGGCCGCATAGGTGGCCTGCGTTTCGTCCTGCGGCGTAGCGTGAGCCGTGCCCGAAGCGAATTGATCCAGAACGGAGAGCAGGAGACGCCCGCCGGTTTCGGCCAGCGCGTCATGCAGCGTTCCGCCCGTATGCCCGGCCAGCGGCAGGGCTTCCTGCGCATAAACGGGCCCGGCATCAAGAGCCTGCACGATTTCCATAATGGAAACACCTGTTTGCGCATCATCCTCCCAATTTTCCATCAGCGCGCGCTGAATGGGAGCGGCGCCGCGATAGCGCGGCAGAAGGGACGTATGCACATTGAGCGGAGGAAAACGCGGCGTCTCAATAACGGCCCCAGGCAACAGCAGACCGTAAGCTGCCACAAGGAGAAAATCCGGCTTATATTCCGCCAGTTTGCGGCAGGCTTCCTCATCCTTGAAGTTAAGCGGCTGCTCCACGGGCACCCCCAGCGACTGGGCCAGAACCTTGACGGGAGAAGGAGCCAGCTTATGGCCGCGTCCGGCCGGGCGATCCGGCTGGGTATAGACGGCGACAATCCGCCCGGCTGGCCAGCCGGCCACGGCGCGAAGCACCGTGGCGGCCAGCTCAGGCGTTCCCATAAAGACTATGCGGAAGCACTCTTTCGTTTCAGCCATTTTTTGACCTTGCTGTCATACAGGCTTCGCCGCAACCGGCTGATACGATCAATGAACAGCACACCGTCCAGATGATCATATTCATGTTGCACGACGATGGCGGCGAAGCCTTCCAGATCTTCGTCAATGCTGTTGCCGTCAAGATCCGTGGCCTTGAGGTGCACGGTGGAAGCGCGCTTGACGGTAGCCCGGTAGTTCATGGGGACGGAAAGGCATCCTTCCTGTTCGCTGGGGATCATGTCCTCTCCCAGCGTCAGCTCGGGATTGATCAGGACGCGCGGACGGCGCTCGCTTCCTTCCTCGCCGATATCGGGATCCATGACGAGCATGCGGATATTGCGGCCCACCTGCGGGGCGGCCAGCCCCACGCCCGGCGCGTCATACATGGTTTCGATCATATCCGCGGCCAGCTGGCGCAGCTCGTCGGTAATTTCCGTTACGGGCTCGCATTTTTGCGCCAGACGCGGATCTGGGTAGGTAACGATCTCCAGCTTCATGGTCTTATTCCGCCGCCTTGCCGCCCTCGGCGGCCTTTTCCGTCTCGCGCAGGCGCAGCCCCAGCTCGCGCAGCTGCTTGGAAGACACGGGCGACGGCGCCTGCGTCATAAGGCAGGTGGCCTTCTGCGTCTTGGGGAAGGCAATAACGTCGCGGATGCTCTGAGCATCGGCCAGCAGCATGACCAGACGGTCAAGGCCGAAGGCCAGACCGCCGTGCGGCGGCGCGCCCTGCTCAAGGGCGTTCAGCAGGAAGCCGAACTGTTCCTCGGCCTGCGTGGGCGTGAAGCCCAGCGCCTCGAACATACGACGCTGCACTTCGCCGGAATGAATACGGATGGAACCGCCGCCTACTTCATTGCCGTTGAGCACCATGTCATAGGCGCGGGCTTTGGCCTTGGCGGGGTCCGTCTTCATGAGTTCCATGTGACCGGGAGCGGGCGAGGTGAAGGGATGGTGGCAGGCCACGTAGCGCTTCTCTTCCTCATCGTATTCGTACAGCGGGAAGTCCGTCACCCAGAGGAAGTTGAACGTACCGGCGGGAATGAGGCCCAGACGACCGGCCAGATGCACGCGCAGGTTGCCCAGCGCGGCGTTGACCATATCGGGTTCGCCGGCCTGGAAGAACACGATATCGCCGACCTTGAGATCCAGCGCCTTCCTGATGCCTTCGCGCTCGGCCTCGGAAAGGAACTTGGCAATGGGCGACTGCCATTCGTCGGCCTTGATCTTGATCCACGCCAACCCCTGAGCGCCATAGATTTTGACGAACTCGGTATAGCCGTCAATATCCTTGCGGCTCATGGATTCGCCGCCTTCCACCTTCATGGCCTTGACCAGACGGGCCTGCGCAAAGAGCTTGAAGCCGGAACCGCGCACGATGTCGGTAATATCCACAAGCTCCATGCCGAAACGGGTGTCGGGCTTGTCCACGCCATAGCGGCTCATGGCCTCATCCCACGTCATGCGCGGGAAAGGACGGGGCAGGTCGATGTTCATAACGTCCTTGAAGACGCGGGCCATGAGCCCTTCGGCCATGTTCATAACCCGGTTTTCGTCCACAAAGCTCATTTCAATATCGACCTGCGTGAATTCCGGCTGACGGTCGGCCCGCAGGTCTTCGTCGCGGAAGCAGCGGACAATCTGGAAGTAACGATCCAGACCGCCCACCATGAGCAGCTGCTTGAAAAGCTGGGGCGACTGCGGCAGCGCGTAGAAGCTGCCGTTGTTCAGGCGGCTGGGCACGAGGAAGTCGCGCGCGCCTTCGGGCGTGGACTTGGTCAGAATAGGCGTTTCAACCTCGATGAAGCCGTCTTCGTCAAGCTGGCGGCGGATGGCCTGCGCCACGCGGTGACGCAGACGCAGATTGGCCTGCATGCGCGGACGGCGCAGATCAAGATAGCGCCAGGCAAGACGCAGATTTTCGCCCGCATCGGTGCGATCCTCAATGGGGAAGGGCGGCGTTTTGGACGTGTTGAGCAGCTTCCACTCATGGGCCACCACTTCGATTTCCCCGGTGGGCAGCTGAGGATTGGTCATGCCTTCAGGACGCGGACGCACCTTGCCCTTGATGGCCAGCACGTATTCGGAACGCAGGATATGGGCGTTCTCGTGCGCCGCGGGGGCAATGTCCGGGCTGAAAACAACCTGCGTCAGACCTTCACGGTCGCGCAGGTCCACGAAGATCAGACCGCCGTGGTCGCGGCGGTACTGCACCCAGCCCATGAGGCATACTTCGGCGCCGTCGTCGGCCGCCGTCAGCTGCGCGCAGGTATGCGTCCGGGTCCAGTCGCCCAGATCCTCAATAAACTTCTGATGTTCCTGTTGAATATCCTGACTTTGCGTTTCTTCGCTCATAGTCTGTCCTTTAGGGCATTTTTCGTTTGAAACGCTGCGCATTTCAAACCATACGGCCTGACACTTCACGGCAAAAACACGTTTTTTTCCGCTCACGTTGGGCCGGGCGGCGCTGTCCGCGCCTCGCGTTCTACCCTGTTCAATGGCAAAACGCTCTCGTATAAAATACACGCCGTCTTGCGGGCCGTCGCTGTTTTCATCCGGGCGGCGCAGAGGGGCCGGACTAGAGCATTTTCAGTTTGAAACGCTGCGCGTTTCAAACCATACGGCCTGTCGTTTCGCGGAAAAAACGCGGTTTTTCCGCTCAATTTGGGCCGGGCGGCGCTGTGCCGCCGCCTCGCGTTTCACCTTTTTCAAAGTTGAAACGCTCTAGCCGGCAGCGCCTGAGAGCCGCCGGAGGCTCCGTAACTGCCCTACTCCGCTTCCAGCGCGGCGGCAAGCTCATTCATGGCCACAAGGCGCTGTTCGCCGGAATCCATATGCTTGACCTGCACGGCCTCCTGCGCGGCCTCGTCGGGGCCGAGAATGAGGCAATGGCGGGCATTGCATTTCCCCGCCTGGCGCATCTGGCTCTTGAACCCCGCGTCGGAAAAACACATTTCGCCGCTCAACCCGGCTTCCCGCAGCCGCTGCGTCAGGGCAAAACCCTGATGCCGCCGCTGTTCGCCGTCGTCTCCGGGCAGCACCACAAGGAAAAAGTCCTTGCGGGGGGCTTCCTGTTCGGCCAGCAGCAGAGCAACGCGCTCCATGCCCATGGCAAAACCCACGCCGGGCACATCGGGACCGCCCAGGCTCTTTACAAGGCCGTCGTAACGGCCGCCCCCGGCAACGGCGGACTGCGCGCCAATGCTGCCGCTCACGACTTCAAAGGTGGTGCGGCAATAGTAATCCAGCCCGCGCACCAGCCGGTCGTCCTGCCCAAAGGGTACGCCCTGTTCGCGCAGCAAATCCAGCACGATGTCAAAGTGAGCTTTACATTCGGGGCAGTTGTGCTCCAGCAGACGGGGAGCGCCTTCAGTCAGCTCCTTGCAGCCGGGCTGTTTGCAGTCCAGCACCCGCAGGGGATTGGTTTCCAGACGACGGGCACAGTCCTCGCACAGACCGTCGGCCTTGTCCCGCAGATAGGCGACCAGCGCTTCCTTGAAGGCGGGACGACAGTGGGAACAGCCCAGGGAGTTGATTTTCAGGCTCACATCCTTAAGGCCCAGCGCCTTTATATAGCGCGTCAGCATCATGATCAGATCGGCGTCGGCATAGGGGCTGTCCGAGCCCAGGCATTCGCAGTTGATCTGATGGAACTGGCGCATGCGGCCCTTTTGCGGCCGTTCGTAGCGGAACATGGGTCCGGTGGTGAACAGGCGGCTGACGCTTTCGCGCGTATGCAGGGAAGATTCAATATACGCCCGCATGACGCCGGCCGTCGCTTCGGGACGCATGGTCATCATCCGCCCTTTGCGATCCGGAAAGGTGAACATTTCCTTCTGCACCACGTCGGTTTCTTCGCCGATGGACCGCTTGAAGAGGTCCGTATACTCCAGAACCGGCGTGCGCAATTCCACAAAACCGCATTGTCCGAAAATACGCCGCGCCAACGTTTCCATCCGGGTAAACACGTCGGAATCCGGCGGAAACATGTCGGCAAAGCCCTTGATGCGCGTGGCGTTACAAGCCATTTTTTCTTTCCTTTATGCTACAGCTTCAGAGCATTTTCAGTTTGAAACGCAGTGCGTTTCAAACCATACGGCCTGTCGTTTTGTGGAAAAAGCGTTTTTTTCCGTTCACTTCAGGCCGGGCGGCGCTGTCCGCCGCCTCGCGTTTCAGCTTTTTCAACAATGAAACGCTCTGCCGGGCGGTTACGACGAAACCTTGCCGCAGGCGCCCTCAAGACGATATTTGCCGCACTCCTTGCAGGGCACGGGATAATCACCGGTGAAACAGGCCAGGCAATAGCTGTCCGAATGCATGACGGAACGCAGCAGACCGTCCACGCTCAGATAATGCAGGGAGTCCACATTAAAGATGGACTTCATTTCTTCCAGCGTGTGATTGGCCGCAATAAGTTCCTTGGGAGAAGCGAAGTCAATGCCGTAGAAACAGGGGAATTTGACCGGCGGACAGGAAATGCGGATATGCACTTCCTTTGCGCCCAGCTCGCGCAGCTTCTTGACGCGGGTGATCATGGTCGTGCCGCGCACAATGGAGTCATCCACAATGCAGATGCGCTTGCCGTCAATCATGGCCTGCACGGGGTTGATCTTCACCCGCACGCCGAAGTTGCGCATGCCCTGCGAGGGCTGGATGAAGGTGCGGCCCACGTAGTGATTGCGGATCATGGCGTGTTCGTAGGGCAGCTCCGCGCACTGGGCAAAGCCCACGGCCGGATACACGCCCGAATCCGGGAAGGGCAGCACCAGATCCGCGTCGGGCGAAGATTCATAGGCCAGCTGCCAGCCCATATTCTTGCGGCAGACATACACCTGCTCGTTAAAAATATAGGAGTCCGGACGGGCAAAATAAACCAGCTCGAAAATGCACTGGCGGGGTTTTTCCGGCAGGGGGCCGTCCAGCTTTTCGCTGTGCTCGCCCTGGGCGTCGACAATGTAGACTTCGCCCGGCGCAATGCTGCGTTCGTAATCGGCTTCCAGCAGGTCAAAGGCGCAGGTTTCGGAGGCAAAAACCGGAGCCCCGTCAAGACGCCCCAGCGCCAGAGGATGGAAACCAAAGGGATCGCGCACCGCCACCATGACATCGTCGCAAAGCACCAGCAGACAATAGGCCCCGCGCACGCGGGAGCAGGCCTCGCGCACGGCATCGGGCAGGTCCTTGTGCCGGAGCGCCCGCACCAGCAGATGCATGAACACTTCCGTGTCATTGGTGGTGGAGAAGATGGCGCCCTCGTTTTCCAGTTCCGTGCGCAGCGCTTCGGTATTGGTCAGATTGCCGTTATGCGCCACGGCAATGTCCTTGCCTTTGTAATGGGCAAGGAAGGGCTGGGCATTGCGCAGATAGGAACGCCCCGTGGTAGAGTAGCGCACATGCCCCACGGCGGTCTCGCCGGTCAGCCCCTGAAGATCGGCTTCCGTAAACACGTCGGGCACAAGCCCCATGCCCTTGTGTTCATGCATGCCGCCCGAATCGCGCGAAATGATGCCCGCGCTTTCCTGGCCGCGATGCTGCTGGGCGTACAGGCCAAAGTAGGTCAGACGGGCCGCATCCTCGTGTCCGTAAATGCCGAATAGGCCGCATTCATGCTTAATCATGATTTCCCCGCTGCCCTCGCACCGGCTGCGAAGGCGCTCCCTTGGAGCATGTGTTTGACTGTTCGCCATTCTTCAGGGGCAGGACGCCATGCCCTGCCCGCCGCAAAAACGCCTTTTCCGCATGGCGGCTTTGCCGAAAAAAACGGCTCCGCCGCACCCGGCGGTTCCCGCAACGGCAACCGCAACGAGAAGCGTCACTTTTTCCTGTTCTTTTTTAAATACGCAATGCGATTATCGATGACGCCCGGATTCGGGTAAATGTCGCGTATGGCCTCGAACTGCGCCAGGGCCTCGTCGGTCTTGCCGAGCTGCTCCAGCGCGTCGCCCAGCACAAAACCGGCCAGCGCCCGCAGTTCTCCCTGCGGTTCGTCATCCACAATCTGCCGCGCCAGATCCGCCGCCTCATTCCAGCTGCCGCGCGCCAGATACTGATCCGCCAGATCATACGTGCACATGCTCTTGGCCTCGTCGGGCAGAGGCAGAGCCAGACATTGCTGCAAGGCTTCCTCCGCCGCTTCAAAGCGGCGCAGATGAAAGAGCATGGCTCCCAGACGCCGATAGCCGTACAGGCTTTCCTCTGGCGGCAGGCCCGCCACGTTGAGATAGGCAATCCAGGTATCCGCCGCCCTGTCATAGCGGCGCAGCCGCTCGTTCAGCCGACCGATGCGCAGCAGAATCTCCCGACTCTTGGCGTCGTCGTCGGCGAATTCTTCCAGCATGGCGTCCAGATAGTCAAGGTTTGTGCGCGGATCGCCGCTGGCTTCGAGCACGGTCAGCAGGGCGTTCCAGGCCTGCCAGCGCAGTTCCGGCCTGCGTTCGTCCCGGAGATAGCGACCGAGAAGGCGTTCCGCGCGGGACCACTGACGTTCCGCAATGGCCGTGCGCGCCGCCTGCAAATCGTCGCCGTCCTTCACAGGAGCGCGGCAGGCGCCCAGCAGCAGCACGCAGCAAAGAACGCCCGCCAGACCCGCCCGCATGGATTAAGCCTCCGGCGTCTCGGACGTCGCGTCCGCCTGCGCGGCCGACGCTTCCGGCGCGCCTTCCCCGGCCTCTTCCGCCTCGTCGGCGTCAAAGGCCCGTCCGGTCTGCCCGCCTTCATCCACGCGGTCAAAGCCGACCACACGCGCGCCTTCATCCAGCCGCACCAGCATGACGCCCATGGTGGCGCGTCCCTTGCTGCGCACATCTTCCACGCCGATGCGCACAACCTTGTTGGCGGACGTCAGCAGAATCAGACCGTCGTTGTCGTGCACGGGCATGGCGCCGACCACAGGACCGGTCTTGCCGGTAACCTTGAAGTTGATGATGCCCTTGCCGCCGCGCGACTGCAAGCGATAGAGGTCCACGCGAGTCCGCTTGCCGTAGCCGTTGGCGGAAATGGACATAATCTCCGTGGTCTGATCGCTTTCCTTGAGAATGACTCCGGCCACCACGAAATCCTGACGCCGCAGAGCAATGCCCTTGACGCCCGTGGCCACGCGGCCCATGGGACGCACGTCCCGGCAGGAAAAGCGGATGGAAATACCGTCGGCCGTGGCCAGCACAATATGGCTGTCCTCACGGATGGGACGCACCACAACCAGCTCGTCATCCTCGCGCAGACCCACGGCCATGAGACCGGTCTTGCGGCAGCGGGCGTACAGCGAAGCCGAGGAGCGCTTGACCATGCCCCGCCGCGTCACAAAGAGAAAATACTTGTCCTCGGCGAATTCGCGCAGGGCAAGAACCGTCGTCACCCATTCGCCTTCTTCCAGCGGCAGCAGGTTGTTGATATGCACGCCCTTGGCTGTGCGGCTGCCTTCGGGCACCTGATGCACCTTCAGCTGATGCATGCGTCCCTTGTTGGTAAAGAGGCAGAGATACTGATGATTCGTCGTCGTCAGAAATTCCTGCACATAATCGTCCTCGGACGTGTGCAGGGCGGCGATGCCCTTGCCGCCGCGCTTCTGCTGCTGGTAGTTTTCCAGCGGCGTCCGCTTCATGTAACCGCGGCGGGACAGGGTGATCACAACCTCGTCATCGGGAATGAGATCCTCGATATCAATGCCGTTGAGGGCTTCGGCCACCACTTCCGTGCGACGCGGCGTGGCGAAGGCGTCCCGGATTTCCGCAATTTCGCGCTTCATCTCGCTGCGCAGCACATCGGCGTTTTCCAGAACGGACTTGTAAAATTCAATCTTCTGCAGCAGGTCCTTGTACTCGTTCATGAGCTCGTCGCGCTGCAGACCCGTCAGGCGTTGCAAACGCATGTCTAGAATGGCGCGGGCCTGCACTTCGGAGAAGGAAAAACGCTCCATCAGAGCAGCGCGGGCGGCATCGGGATTCGCCGCCGCGCGGATGAGCGCCACAACCTCGTCGATGTGATCGATGGCCAGCCGCAGACCTTCCAGAATATGGGCGCGGGCTTCGGCTTTGCGCAGATCAAAACGGGTGCGCCGTATGACCACTTCGCGGCGGTGATCCACAAAGCAGGACAGAGCCGTCTTGAGATTAAGCAGCACCGGGCGATTGTCCACCACGGCCAGCATGTTGATGCCGAAGCTCGTTTCCAGCGGCGTATACTTGTACAGCTGGTTGATGACAATCTCAGGAATAACGCCGCGCTTGAGATCGACCACAATGCGGATGCCCTTGCGGTCCGACTCGTCTCGCAGGTCCACAATGCCGTCAATCTTGCGTTCGTTCACCAGAGACGCAATCTTTTCCACCAGACCGGACTTGTTAAGCCCGAAGGGAATTTCCCGGATAACGACGGCCTGCAGGCCCTTCTTGCGCTCTTCCACTTCCACGCGGCCGCGCACCTTCACGGTGCCGCGCCCCGTGCTGTAGGCGTCGTGCAGGCCCTTGCCCGCGTAGACGAAGCCCGCCGTCGGGAAGTCCGGCCCCTTGATGAAGTCCATCAGGTCTTCGACGCTGCACTGCGGATGCTCCAGCAGATAGTGCAGCGCGTCGCAGAGTTCCCCCAGATTGTGCGGCGGAATATTGGTGGCCATCCCCACGGCAATACCCGACGAACCGTTGAGCAGCAGGTTGGGCACCTTGGTCGGCAGGACGGACGGTTCCTGCAGCGTATTGTCGTAGTTGGGCAGGAAATCGACGGTTTCCTTGTCCAGATCCGCCAGGAACTCGCTTGCCAGGCGCGACATGCGCACTTCGGTGTAACGCATGGCGGCGGCGGGGTCGCCGTCCAGAGAGCCGAAGTTGCCCTGCCCGTCCACCAGCGGATCGCGCATGGAAAAATCCTGCGCCATGCGCACAAGCGCGTCGTATACCGCCGAGTCGCCGTGCGGGTGATACTTACCGATAACGTCGCCGACGATGCGGGCCGACTTCTTGTGCGGCCGGTTGTAGCTGTTGGCAAGCTCGTACTGCGCGAACATAATGCGCCGGTGCACGGGCTTCAGGCCGTCGCGCACATCGGGAATGGCGCGTCCTATAATGACCGAAAGCGAATATTCCAGATAGGACTGACGCAGTTCCTTCTCAATGCTGACTTTCGGCTGTGCGTGTTCCAGTTGCTCAGACATGGGGCCTCTGTATGTATGAGAATACCCGGTCAGAATGCGCGAAGCCTGTCGGCGCCCCGCCGCATCCTGTTCCCGAACTAAATGGTTCTGAAATTGCGTCGCGCTGGCGACGCTGCCGCCCCCGCCGCGCGGGACGCTCTCTCCCGCGCGACGGCATTGCGGAAAAAACGGCGTCGCCTCCGGCTTTTCCCGGCCCGCATTGCGGCGTCGGCAATACGGCCTGCTGCGGAAAGCGCGCGTTCCTGACCCTGAAGCATTTTCAGTTTGAAACGCTGTGCGTTTTAAACCATACGGCCTGTCGTTTTACGGAAAACGCGGTTTTTCCGCTCACTTTGGGCCGGGCAGCGCCGGACGCCTCGCGTTTTGCCTTTTTCAAAGGCAGAACGCTAGATATCCAGATCCTGCACGCTCAGGGCGTTACGTTCAATAAAGGCGCGACGCGGTTCCACGCGATCGCCCATCAATTCCTCGAAGGCTTCGGAAGCCTCGTTGGCGTCTTCCACCGAAACCTGAAGCAGCACGCGATTTTCGGGATTCATGGTCGTTGTCCAGAGCTGCTCAGGATTCATTTCGCCCAGACCCTTATAGCGCTGAATGTTAATGCCCTTGCGAGCTTCTTCCAGCGTGGCCTGCAGGAGGGCGAAGACATCCTCCAGTTCCAGACCGGAGCCGTCTTTGCGGCGCAGCGTAAAGGAGAGGCCGCCGCACTCCGCGCGCAAATCCTCGAACAGCTGCCATGTCTGCCGGTAGAGCTTGGAAGCAAAGAATTCCATGCCGCGCCGGGTATGGTGGCTGCCCTCGTTCTCGAAGGTGACAAACAGGCGCATGTCGCCGTCCTCCCCTTCTTCCCGATCCAGGCGCATGCTGTAGCCATGCCCGGCAATCCACTCTGTCAGCGCCTTGTCTTCCTGCGCGAACATGTCGCCAGTCACGGCCTGCGCATAGGTTGTCAGCGCCAGGAAAAGCGCTCGCGGCATCCCGGTGCTTTCGGCGTCCCGGACGCGGATATCGAGCTTTTCCACCAGCGCCATGAGCCGCAGCAGTTCCTCGCCGGTGTACGCGCGTCCGTTGGGCGCTTCAACCGTCACATCCTCGCTGATGCGCCGGAGCAGAAAATCGTTCAGCTCGGCGTCATCCTTGATGAACTTTTCAAAACGGGCATTGTGCGCCCGATAGAGCGGCGGCTGGGCAATGTACACAAAACCGCGTTCCACCATTTCCTGATACTGCCGGAAGAAGAAGGTCAGGAGCAGCGTGCGAATATGCGCGCCGTCCACGTCGGCGTCGGTCATGATGATAATCTTGTGATAGCGCAGCTTCTCCAGATCCGTGTCTTCCTCGCCGATGCCCGCGCCCATGGCCGTAATCAGATTCTTGACTTCCTTGTTGGCAAGCATCTTGTCAAAGCGCGTGCGCTCGGTATTGAGAATCTTGCCGCGCAACGGCAGAATGGCCTGATTTTTCGGGTTGCGTCCCTGCTTGGCAGAGCCGCCTGCGGAATCCCCTTCCACGATGAACAGTTCGGATTCAGCGGGGTCCTTGCTCTGGCAGTCGGCCAGCTTGCCGGGCAGCGCGTTGTCCGTCAGCGCGCCCTTGCGCCGGACAAGCTCCTTGGCGCGGCGGGCCGCGTCGCGGGCGCGGGCCGCATCCAGGGCTTTTTCGACAATAAGGCGAATATCCTTGGGATTTTCTTCAAAATAGTTCGTCAGTTTATCGTAGACCACGCCCGCGACAATGCCCGCGACCTCGCTGTTGCCCAGCTTGGTTTTGGTCTGACCTTCAAACTGCGGCTGCGGCAGCTTGACGCTGATCACCGCGGTCAGACCTTCGCGCACGTCGTCGCCGGAAAGAGCCGTGCCTTTCAGCTTCTTGACGAGATCGGGCTGATTCTTGACGTAACCGTTGATGGCGCGGGTCAGGGCCGTGCGGAAGCCCACCAGATGGGTGCCGCCCTCCCCTGTGCGGATATTGTTCGCAAAGGTATGAATATTTTCCTTGTAGCCCGCATTGTATTGCAGGGCGAAATCCACCGTCACATTGTCCACGACGCCTTCGCCGTCGATAATGGGATGGATGCCCGGATCGCCGTCGTTCAGGTCGTTGACGAACTGGCGGATGCCGCCCTCGGCGTGAAAAACATGCTCTTCGCCGGTGCGCTCGTCGATGCACTGAATGGTCAGGCCCTTGTTCAGATAGGCCAGCTCCTCAAAGCGCTTGCGCAGGGTATCGTAGGAAAATTCCAGGACCTCGAAAATTTCCTCGTCGGGCTTGAAGGTGACGGTCGTGCCGTGGCCCTCCACTTCGCCGATGACCGTCAGCTCGTCCTGCGGCACGCCGCGCGCGTAGTGCTGGCGGTAGCGCTTGCCGTCGCGGCGCACCGTGACGGTCAGGCTCTCCGAAAGGGCGTTGACGCAGGACACGCCCACCCCGTGCAGACCGCCGGAAACCTTGTAGCTCGTATTGTCGAACTTGCCGCCCGCGTGCAGTTTCGTCATGACGACCTGCACGGCGGGCACGCCTTCCTTGGGATGGATGTCAACCGGGATGCCGCGCCCGTCGTCCCGCACGGTCACGCTGTTGTCGGCGTGCAGAGTGACGACGATATGCGAACAGAAGCCCGCCATGGCTTCGTCAATGGAGTTGTCCACCACCTCGAACACCAGGTGATGGAGGCCGCGCACGTCCGTTGAGCCGATATACATGGCCGGGCGCTTGCGCACAGCCGCAAGGCCCTCCAGAATGGTAATGGACGAGGCGGTATAGCTTCCGCTGCTTTCAGGAGCCATTAGACGTCTTCCTCGCTATAATAGGTGGTTTCGGAAATCTTCATGGGCATGATGATGACGGTATAATCGGGGTCTTCCGTACCGCGAATGCCGCAGGGGCCTTCCGCGCCCGTCATGCTCATCTGCACCTGCGCGGACGCAAAATGTCCGAGCACGTCCATCAGATTGCGCGTCGGGAAGGCAATGCGGCGCACATCCCCCTGGAAGGTCACTTCCAGATTTTCGCAGGCCGAGCCGACGTCCTGCCCCTGGGCGGTGATGCGGGCCTCGGCGTCTCCGAGGTCCAGATAGGCGCAACGATCGCTTTCGGTATTAAAGATTTGAATGCGGCCCAGCGCTTCCATGGCTTCCTTGCGGTTCACCAGCAGCGTGCTCACGCCTTCGCCGCCGAGCTTGTCAAGAAAGACCTTGTAATCGGGATACTCGTGTCCGGCGCGCGGCAGGCTCAGGCTTTCGTCGCCGTTGATGGTGCGCAGATAAATGCGCTTGTCGGTAAGATTCAGTTCAATCTCGTCCACGCCGAGCCATTTCTTAAGATCCTGAAGATACTTCTTCTGCACCAGCACCCCTTCCTGCGGCAGGCGGGCGGCCAGCTCGTCATGCACAAAGGAAACCAGCGCAAACTGATGTCCGTTCAGGCCGCAGACATCAATGCGTCCTTCGGCCGTAGGCTTCAGATACAGGCAGGCGATGGCGTCCATGGTATCGTCGTCGCTGATGCAGAACACCACGCGATCCAGAATGTCCTGCAAAAAGTCGCCGGACCAGGTGACGGCATTCTCGGCGGGAAATTCGGAAAAGTTCTGAAACCACTCGGAGCCGCTGACAGGCAGCTTGTAGGAACGTCGCCCCTGTTCCAGCAGAAGGTTGCCGGAATTTTCATCCAGCGAAAAATGGAGCACGCCGGAAGGAAGCTGACGCACCAGATCCACAAAAGCGCGTCCCTGAACGCCAATCAGACCGCCCTCGCTGATCTCCGCCGGATAGCGTCCGGTAAATTCGATGTTGGCGTCTGTGCTCATGACGGCAAGGCGATCTCCTTCCGCCTTGAGCCAGATGGAACGCAGATACGCCGCTCCAGCCTTGCTGGGAATGATGGCCGCCGCTTTTTGCAGGCCTTCGATGATATGCTCTTTATTCACTGCAAATTTCATATATTTTTTCCTTATTGTTATTGAGGGCTGAAGCTATGTTGCTAACTCGCTCAACATGCTGTTTTTGCTGCATATTTCATCGACGTTTCCAGAAACGGCCAAGGAATCTTTCCTACAGGATGCCCCGCGCATCATCGGGGTGTGTCACTTTTCGACCTTTGCCGCGACGCTCGCGACGAGTTTATGGACATTTTTGTCATTAACGAGCATTTTTTCAATCTTTTTAACAGCATGGATAACCGTACTATGATCCTTTCCGCCAAAGGCCCGCCCCAGTTCGGGGTAGGAAAGTCCGAGATTCCGGCGGCAGACATACATGGCTATCTGACGGGCCAGCACCAGCCGGGGATGGCGTTTGTCACTTGCGAGATCGTCGGCATGCAGTCCGTACTGCCGGGCTACGGCCTCCATGATATCCTTGTAATCCTGACGCCGGGGAGTCGCGCCGCGCAGCAGGTTTTCCACATCCTGTTCCGTCGGCGTCTGTTCCCGCAGACGGCTCAGGGCGCGCAAGCGGCACAAAATCCCCTGAAGGCGGCGGATGTGCGCGCAGTCGCCGGCAATGCGCATCATGGCCGCCGCGGACAAAGGCAGACGCCATTCCCGGCACTGCCGCTGCACATACCGCAGGCGCACATCCGCATCGGGAGGCAACAGCTCGATCAACAGCCCCGCTTCCAGGCGGGTTCGCAGTTCAGAGGAAGCGGCCTCCAGGCGACGCAGCGACCCTGTAAGAGCCAGCGCCAGGCGCTTTCCCGTGCGGCTGGCAACATCCAGGCAGGCTGTCAGCGCGCGGCAGCGCTGTTCGTTATCCAGAATGTTGTGCAGATCATCGAGCAGCAGCACGTCGCATCCTTGCCAGAACGCTCCTGGGGCGTCTTCCCAGGGAAAGCGGACATGTCCCTGCCGGGCAAGGCTAAATGCGGCAACCCGAACTTCCGCGTTCAGCTGCTGCCGCAGGGCGTGCAGCAAATGGCTTTTTCCGGTTCCGGATTCTCCGCACAGGACAAGCAGCGGCGGGGCCGCGTCAGCGCGCAGCATGAGGCGCGCTGCGGCCACGGCAAAGGCATTTTTGTCATTATAAAGAAACGACTCGAAATCCTGTGCCGTGTCTCCGGCAGGCATGGCTTCCGCTGTTGCGGAGGAAAGCCCGCGCGGCAGACGTCTGCCCGTAAGGCGGACGTCGTAGCGTATCCGCAGAGGTGCGCGCGCCAGCGCATGGCGCAGGGCCTGTTCAAAGCGTTCGCGGTAAGGGGCGAAGTAGGCGCCGAAGTAGGCATGGGGAAACACCACGCGCACGGCATCGTCTTCATCCTCGATGGCGATGCAGTCCAGCCAGGCCGGAGTTTCGTCAGATTCGGCAAACAGCCGCAGGCTATGGCGTAGGGCATCTTTCAGCATTGTTTTCAAGCTTCGGCTCTGCCGCATGTCGTCTGCCGCGGCGGGCAGGCGGGCTGCCGTTCAAAACGGCGAAATACAGTACGCGCAAGCGGTTTTTTATGCCATAAAATGCCTGATTAAACAAGTCTAGCAAAGCCCGTTTCGGCCCTGTCGGCCTTCTGGACAAAGTGCGGCCCATCGGGATAAAGAAGCAAATACTCCGAGCAAACATCATGACGGCATCGCTCTGAGCGGACGCCGTGAGGTCTTTTTGACGTTCCATGAAAAAATTGTTCTTTCTTTTGTTGCTTGCCGCGGTGCTTGCCGCCGTCTGGACAGGAAGACCCGGACGCGATCCCGGCGTGGCGCTGTCGCCCGCTCTGGACGCTCCCTCCGGAGAAGTCCCGGCCGTGGCGGAACAGCCGGGAGACGCGCCGCTGAGCGAACCCGAAAGCAGAACGGCTCCAGACGCAGGCATCCAGGGAGCCGGAGAGGCCCCGCAGGACCCCCACAGCGTAGATGAAGAACCGCAGCAGGCGCCGGACGCCGTGTCTGAAAAAGCGGCGACAACTCAGATAGTAACGCCGGAAGGCGACACCGTGCGCAAGGGGACCGTGGAACGTGGGGATACCGTGGGCGGTTTGCTAGGCAGCGTCGGCACCGGCGAGACGCAGCACTATTTGCGGGCGGCGCGACAAGTTTTTTCCCTGCGCAAGTTTCGGGCCGGACAGGCCTATGTCGTCGTGACCGATGCCGCCACAGGACGAGTCAAGCGGTTTGAATACGAAATTGACGACCGTAAACGGCTGGTGGTGGAAGGTCTGGACGATCCCGTCGCCCGATTGGAAAATATCGCCTACGAAACGCGCCTTTGCTTTGTGGAAGGCGTCATTGCCAGCGATTTGTTCAGCGCCGTTGCCGATATGGGAGAAGGCCCGCAGCTGGCCCTGAGAATTGCGAATCTCTTTGCCGCGGAAATAAACTTCATTCGCGACCTGCAGGAAGGCGACAGCTTCCGGGTGCTGGTGGAAAAGCTCTACCGCGAGGGCGAGTACAAAGGCTACGGCAAGGTGTTAGCCGCTACCTTCACCAACAAGGGCAAGACGTTTGAAGCCTTTCTCTTCCGGGACGGCGGCGGGCGCGAAGGGCATTTTTACAATGCCGCCGGGGAAAGCCTGCGTAAAACTCTGTTGCAGGCCCCGCTGCCCATTACCCGCGTAACGTCCCGCTTTACCAACAGCCGCAAGCATCCCATTCTGGGATACAGCCGTCCGCATCTCGGCGTCGATTACGGCGCGCCCACGGGGACGCCCGTCATGGCGGTGGGCAGCGGCAAGGTTCTCAAGGCCGGGCGCGCCGGAGGCTTTGGCAATCAGATTATCGTCCGGCATCATCAGAATCTGGAATCCATGTACAACCACCTTTCCGGTTATGCGCGGGGCATTCGCAGCGGCGTCAGCGTGCGTCAGGGACAGGTTATCGGCTATGTGGGCAGCACCGGACTTTCCACCGGGCCGCATCTGGATTTCCGTATTAAGCAGAACGGCAAATTCATTGATCCCACTAAGGCTGTAAATCCGCGCGCGCCGGGCGTATCCCGCCGAAAGGCGAAGGAATTTGCCGCCGTCGTGGCCGAGTATCGCGCCTATATGAGCGGCACGAAAGACCTGAACGCCTACAAGACGGACGAGGAACTGGAAGAACACGACAGCGAAGGCCAGTAGGCTTTTCGCAGGCAATAGCAGACAGAACGGGGCGCCTTCCGAAAAGGAAGGCGCCCCGTTTTTTGCGTCGCGCGTATGGAGCGATTTCAGGGGGTTCCTTCCCCCTCAAACTCCCCTATCTTCCCCAAAACCCGCGCACTAGAGCATTTTCAGTTTGAAACGCTGTGCGTTTCAAACCATACGACCTGTCGCTTCATATTTTTCAAAGTTGTAACGCTCTAAAAAAGTTCCCCGGCAGCGGCAGAACATGCGCGCATAACCGGGGGACGACGGCACAGGGGACGACGCCTGCGGCCGGATGAGCGGGAGTGATTCAGTAAGCGATTTTTGAAGGGAGAGGGGGAGTTTGAGGGGGAGAGGGAAACTTTTTTTCGCAAGAAAAAGTTTCCCTCTCCCCCTCAATACATCACCACGGGATCAGGCTTCGTCCTTAAGGAAAAGGGTTGAGAGCGCGCCAAGAAGCGTGACGACGGCAAGAATCTTCATGGCTGCGGGCAGGCCGCCGTAATTGTCGGCAACCCAGCCCAGCACAGGGGTTGCCATGCCGCCGATGCTCATGGCCACGCCGAGAGTGATGCCGGAGGCGAAGCCGATATTCTTTGCCAGGTAGCGTTGGCCGAGCACGACCATGGAGCTGAAAGGCGCATACAGCCCTAAGGCAATGGGAATCAGCAGGGCCGCGGCCAGCCAGGGATTCTGCACAAAAGGAAAGAGGGTTATGAACGGCAGAGTGAAAAAGCCGGAACAGCGGATAGTGCGGCTGAAGCCCCAGCGATCCGCCGCCATGCCGCCGAGCAGATTGCTGATAACGCCGAAAATGCAGAAAAAGGCGAGCATGGCATTGCCGATCTGGGCCGACTGATGAAAGACGCTCTTCCAGTACAGGGGAAGATAGGTGTTAAAGCTGAGAAACAGGATGGAGCGGGCTATGATGGTGCCCGATAAGATACCGAAAGCCGGCCAGTTATTGCGCAGATTTTCGTCGCGGACAACCGTCCGGGAGGCGGCGGCCGTCAGCTTCCAGCGGGAGATGTTCCAGTAGAGGAGAGATGCCGTGCACAGGGCAATGACGGCAAAGGCCGCCGTGCCGGGCAGGCCGAAACCTCCCAGCTTCAGGGAATCCCCAAGCGCTATGCCGCCCACGGACAGCAGCACAATCAGAGGGCCGATGACAAAGCCGCTGTTGCCGCCCACGGAAAAGATGCTCAGGCCCACGCCCTTATGGTTGCCGGAAACAAGGTTGGCATAGCGCGCGCCTTCGGGGTGAAAGAGCGCTCCGCCGACGCCGCAGACCATGAACGCTATGAATATGGCCCAGTAGGCATCAAAAAAGCCGACGGATGCCAGGCCAAAACCGGCTAGCAGAATACCCAGAGGAATAAACCAGCTGCGCGAAAACTTGTCGGCCACAAGCCCGAAAACAGGCTGAATAACAGACGACATGGCCGAATAGGCAAAGGCCAGCGTGCCGCAGGCCTGATAGTCGAAATTGTGCGCGGTCGCCAGATAGGGAAGCAGAGCCGGCAGGGCTCCGCCGTTAATGTCGCAGGAGAGATGCCCCAGCGATACCAGAAGAATTTTTTTGAGATCCATGCAAGGCGCGTCCTTTGTGGAAATGAGGGAAATAATGACGCCGCCGGAGCCTCTTCTCCGGCGGCGTCGGTTGTAGCGTGAAGCCAAAGGCCTTGGCAAGCCGCGTCGTCTTCTGTTTCTTTTGTATGATGATATTTTATCAAGTTGATATAGCAGAGTTTTTTAGTAACAGAAAAGGGAACACTGTCGAATTCGGAGCCAGCAGACGCCACGGCGTATCGGGGGAAAGCGCACGATAAACGTCTAATAAAAAATTTTATTTAATATTATTGGATGTTATATCTATCATGCCGATTTTATTACAAGAGTAACAGAGTAAGTTCTGTTGACAGCTATTTTCCCTTTGCCTATGGTGCAAACATAGAAAAAGATGTGATGCCATAGTTCCTTTCAGAAGAGTATTGTCTATGGTGTTACGCCAGACTGAAAGCTGATTTCTGTTTTTCTTTGCAAAGACGGCATCAATGAAAAGATTCCATCTTTTTCAAAGACAGTTTCCAGCCTGACGGTTGTGCTCCTCAACGCGTTTTAGTAAGGGGAACGTGTCATGCTGCGGAAAGTTGTGTCTTTAACAACAGCATTTTCTTTTCTTTTTCTTATTATCAGCTCTGTAATGCTGTATATTGTTCCTGAAGGAAAAGTTGCCTACTGGTCAGACTGGTCAATTATCTTTACAAAGTCTCAATGGGGCGATCTACATATTACAGGCGGAACGCTCTTTATCGTCTTTGGACTCTGGCATACAGTTCTTAATTTCAGAGCTATAGTTACGTATTGCAAGGCAGCCGTTGCGGCGCAGCGTCGCAATCCTCTGCCTCTGGTGGTTTCGCTTGTCATTTGCTTGTTTGTTTATGTCGGAACGCTGTGCAGCGTGCCGCCTATGCAGCAGCTTGTGTCCTGGAATGACGCCATTAAGGATTATCAGGCCGCCAAGCATGGGGAGCCTCCTTTCGGACATGCGGAAACCAGTACGCTGCGCCAGTTCGGGGCTTTTCTTGATATGGACGTTGACGGCATTCTGAAGGCCATGCAGGATGCTGGATTCAAGGGGAATCCAGCAGCCCGCCAGCGTCTTTCAGGATATAGCCTCGGCCAATGACATGACGCCGCAGCAGCTGTATCAGTTCATTCTTAAGTCCACGGGGAAGACCGCGCCGCAACCCGGCGCACAGCAGGGAAGCGGTATGGGACTCGGCAAGAAGCGTCTTGCCGGGGAAGAATAGTTTTTGTGCGCTTTCGCGCAGAACAGCACGATGATCAGAAGGTCCTGTCGGGAGTTCCGGCAGGACCTTCTGCATTATGGGCACGGCTGTATTCAGGAAAGTGCTTCTCGCGTTAGCAGAGGGGAAAAGGGCTTTGCAGCCGCCCAGAAATAATGAAGGAATAGACTGATCTGTCTGCTGCTTTTTTTATTTTTTTACTGTGTTTTCATTATGTTATATGAGATAGGAACAGAGAGCGCTACCGGAAGGCCGGAGAAAAGCAGGCATTTGCCGCGATATGCTGGAAGGCAGAGGCTGGTCTTCTGTTCGTCCTCCGGGCGTGGGCGTGCTGTTTGTGCTGAAACGCGAGGCGGCGGCACAGCGCCGCCCGGCCCAAAGTGAGCGGAAAAACCGGGCTTTTTCCGCGAAACGACAGGCCGTATGGTTTGAAACGCGCAGCGTTTCAAACTGAAAATGCTCTAAAAAATAAACCTCATCTGCGCGAAAGCGGTGAGGGAATGGTGCGGGGAAAAGAAAAGCCCCTTGCAGCTTGTATTCTGCAAGGGGCTGAAATTTATGGCGCGCCCGGCGAGATTCGAACTCACGGCCTTTGGCTCCGGAGGCCAACGCTCTATCCAACTGAGCTACGAGCGCACGCGTGGGCTACTGATAGCCTCTCGCCCCGGTGCTGTCAAGTCCCGGCAGTTGTGTTTCCTGCGGCTCTTTTATAGGATCAGACTGCCATGCTGGCTGCATGGCGGTAAAAAGAAACAAGGAATTTCTCACTCTAATTTATTGGATGGATTCATGACGGAAATCACCTGGTTTGGGCATTCGGCGTTCAGGATTTCTTGCGGCGGCAAACATCTTTTCATCGATCCTTTCTTTACTCCCGCTTCGACGGTGACGGCCGAAACTTGCGGCCCGGCCGACGTGGTGCTGGTCACGCATGATCATGCGGATCACGTGGGAGATGCGGCTGCCATCTGCGCCCGTACCGGGGCCATGCTGGGCGCTATTGTGGGCACGGCGCAGGGGCTTGGTGTTCCTTCCGCGCAGTTGCTGAACGGCATCGGTTTCAACATGGGCGGCACTGTCGAGGCCGCGGGCTTCGCCATCACCATGACGCAGGCGTACCACTCCAGCGATTCCGGCGCGCCTGCGGGCTATATTATCCGCACGCAGGACGGCAAGCATATCTATCACGCCGGCGACACCTGCATTTTCAGCGGCATGGAGCTGTGGGGACGTCTGTATCCCATTGATATGGCTCTGTTGCCCGTGGGCGGAGTCTTTACTATGGATGCCGCGCAGGCGGCCGAAGCCTGCCGCCTGCTGGGCTGCAAGGCTGTGATTCCCATGCACTGGGGGACGTTCCCCGTGCTGGCCCAGAATACGGACGCTTTTGTAAAGGAACTGGTGGCGCGCGCGCCGCAGTGCCGCTGCGCCCGGATTAAGCCCGGCGAAAGCGTGAGTCTATAAAACATTTTCAGTACGGCCTGACGTTTCGCGAAAAAACGCGGTTTTTCCGCTCGCTTTGGGCCGGGTGGCGCTGCACGCCTCGCGTTTGACCTTTTTTAAAGGTGAAACGCTCCAGAGGGCATCGCTATCGCTATTTGTTTTCAGGGGAAGGGAATCTCCTCTCGTGAGATTCCCTTCCCCGCGCGTTTTTCCGAGGGCGCGAAAGTATGTTTGAAGAGATTTTTCGGCATAAAAAGGCTGTCGCTGAAAATCTGGAGTCGTATGGTTTTACGCGGATTCGCGGCGGTTACAGATATGAGCGTGATATTTTACATGGCGAGTTCCGCCTGGAAATTACTCTCGGAAAAAATCTTATGCCGGAGACGCGATTAACAGAAAACGCTACCGGGGAAGAATACGTTCTCTATAAAACGGACGCTGTCGGGAGCTATGTTGGCGCGGTTAGAGCGGCTGTTGCCGCAGTTTTGAGGAATATTGCCGAACAGTGCTATGAGACTGCTGTCTTCAAAGCGCGGCAGTCCGTGGAGCTGATAGCATATGTCCGTGAAAACTATGGAGATGAATTGGAGTTTTTGTGGGAGAAATTTCCTGACTGCGCCATCTGGCGGCGTAAGGACTCCCGAAAGTGGTATGGCGTGCTGCTGACCGTTTCTCGACGCAAACTTGGTTTGCCGTCAGAGGATACCGCGGAGATTCTTGATCTGCGCGGCGAGCCGAAGCTGCTGGAACAGCTTGTCGATAATAAGCGCTATTTCCCCGGCTGGCATATGAACAAAAAGCACTGGTATACCATCGTCCTGGATGGATCGGTGCCGCTGGAGCAAATTTGCCGCCGCGTTGAGCAAAGTTATTTCCTGGCGACCTAGAGCATTTTCAGTTTGAAATGCTTTGCATTTCAAACCATACGGCCTGTCGTTTCGCGGAAAAAACGCGGTTT
>CALVHG010000013.1 GCA_944327285.1 uncultured Desulfovibrio sp.
GCCCCCCGCCGCCCCACCCGCCCCCCCTCCCCCCCCCCCCTCAAAAAGCACACCCCCCTAGACCCTGCGGCGGAACATGGAGACGGCCACAAAGATGCAGACAAGCGCGATCAGAGCGATTTTTCCCAGACTGAGCAGGGCGGCGGTCAGGGATATGTCCTTGAGAAAGACGCCCTGCGCCAGCGTGGTGAAGTGGCGGACCGGATTGAGTTCGCTGGCATATTGCAGGAAGGGCGGCATATTGATGACGGGCGTGACGGCCCCGGAAATGAGAATGCAGGGAACGCCGATGGTAAAGGCTCCCAGAAAGGCCTGCTGCTGCGTGGCGGCAAGGGAGGACACCATGAGCCCGACGCCGCCCGACGCCAGCGCAAAGATAAAGACGGCGGCGTAGAGCAGGACAAGAGAGCCGGTAAAGGGCACGCCAAAGGCAAAGACGGTAATCAGCAGGAAGATCGTACCGTGAATGAGGCCGACGATGCAGCCGGGAAGCAGTTTTGCAAGGGCTATTTCCGTCGGCGTCGCCGGAGACACCAGCAGCTGATCGAAGGTGCCGACTTCGCGTTCCCGCGCAACGGAAAGACCGGTCACGACCAGACCGAGCATGAAGCTCAACATGCCGATGAGGTTGGGCAGAAAGAACCATTGAAATTCGAGATTCGGATTGAACCAGCAGCGGATGGTGAGGGCAATGTCGGGAACGCCCGCGGCCTGTTGCGCGGCCATGCGCGCGCGGGGCAGGGTGGCGGCCAGATCCGCAAGAATTGTCTGCAGATAATAGGCGGCAATCTGGGCGGCATTGGCGCGGCGCCCGTCCAGAATGACCTGCACCACGGCTTCCTTGCCCGCGGCGGCCCTGCGGGAAAGGTCCTGATCCAGAATAAGCGCAAAGAGGGCGCGCTCGCCGTCAATGGCCGGGGCGATGTCGGCCTCGGAGGAGAGAAAGAAAACGTCGCGGAAGGTGGGCGAACCGCGCAGACGATGCACGATGTCCGCCGCCAGGGGGCCGCCGTCATGATCCAGAACGGCCACGTTCACGTTGCGGACTTCGAGCGTCGCGGCCCAGCCGAACATGACTATCTGCATCAGGGGCGGCACAATGAGCATAATACGGGAGACGCGATTGCTGAAAAGAACCAGCAGCTCCTTTCGGACAATGGTCAGCAGACGCCGCCAGTGCGGAAGAGAGATCATCGGTCCAGCCTCTTTTGCAGATTGTGATAGGTAAGGCCGAGAAAGAAGGCGGCCAGAGCTGTCATGAAGCAGAGAGAATGCAGAAAGACCGGCCAGACATCCCCGGCCAGAAAGATGGTGCGCATGCAGGTATTGAAATAGCTTGCCGGGATAAGGCGCGTAACGGCCTGAAGCAGCGGCGGCATGCTGTTGATGTCGAAGACGAAGCCGGACAGGAGCAGGGCGGGCAGAAAGCCGGAAAACAGCCCGGCTTCCGCCGCCACAAGCTGCGTGCGGAAGGCCGTGGAAATAAGCAGTCCCTGCCCCAGCGCGCAGCACATGAAGACGGAGGACAGGAGCAGCAGCGCGCCGACAGAGCCGCGAAAGGGCACGTCAAACAGCAGCACGGCCGTCACGCTGCACAGGCCCATGCTGAAGATGCCCATGCAGAAATAAGGAATCAGCTTGCCCAGCAGGAGCTGACAGCGGCTGATCGGCGTGGCGAACATGGCCTCCATGGTGCCGCGTTCCCATTCTCTGGCAAAGACCAGCGACGTGAGCAGGGTGCCGATCAACGTCATGATGACCGTGATGGCCCCCGGCACCAGAAAATGCACGCTGCGGGCCGTGGGATTGTACCAGATGCGCGGCTCCAGCCGCAGCGCCGCTTCCGCCGGGCGTCCGCCGGGAAGAAAGGTTTCCTGCCAGCGCAGGATGACGCCCTGGCCGTAACTCTGGATAAAGGTCGCCACGTTGGGCTCGGTGCCGTCGACGATGAGCATGACGTTCGCGGGCATGCCGCGTTGCAGGGCGGCGTCCATATCCTGATGCAGCACGAGCACGCCCTGAACGGCGGAATCGCGCATGAGGGCTTCGGCGTCGCGCATGTGCCGCACCGGATGCGTTTTGAACCAGGGGGAATTGGCAAAGGCGGCCTCCAGACTGCGGGACTGCATGCTGCCACTTTGATTGAGCACGGCCAGTTGCAGAATGCCGGGATCAAGGCTGATGCCGAAACCGAAGATGAACAGGAAGAGCAGCGGCAGAACGCCCGCCACAAGGTAGGAGGACGGATCGCGGACGATCTGGCGAAACTCCTTGAGGATGAGCGCGCCGAGCTGGCGCGTCCACAGGCTGTTTTTCATGCCGTCCCTCCCGTGGCCCGCTGCTCTTCGATGCAGGCGATGAAGGCCTCTTCCAGCGTGGGATTGGGACGGCCGGTTGTGCGGGCGCATTCTTCCTTGAGCGCGTCCGGCGTGCCCATGCGGATGACGACGCCATTATTGATCAGGGCCAGCCGGTCGCAGTATTCCGCTTCTTCCATGAAATGCGTGGTGACGAGCACGGCGGTTCCCGCCGCTGTCAGCGCCAGAATATGCTTCCAGAAATCGCGTCGGGTGCGGGCGTCCACGCCGGAGGTCGGCTCGTCAAGAAAGAGAACCGGCGGTTCGTGCAGGGTGGCGCAGAGCAGCGCCAGACGCTGCTTCTGGCCGAGAGGGAGCTCTTCCGTCCGCTGGCGCAGGGCGTCCTGCAATCCCAGAGCGGCGCACAGTTCGGGAATGCGCTCCGCCTGCCGTCGCCAGGGAACGCCGTAGAGATCGGCGACCACATGAATGTTCTGCAGCACCGTGAGTTCGGGATAGAGAGAAAATTTCTGCGCCATGTAGCCCAACCGAGTGCGGGCGGCGCTGCCTGCCCGGAGAAGATCTACTCCGTCCACGCCGCACTGCCCGGACGTGGGACGGGACAGGCCGCACAGCATGCGGAAGGTGGTGGACTTGCCCGCGCCGTTGGGCCCCAGAAGACCGAAAATTTCTCCCGCTCGCACGCTGAAACTGATATTGCCCGCCGCCGTGAAGGTGCCGAAGCGCTTTGTCAGTCCGCGGGCCACAATGCGCTCCGCGTTTTCGTCCGGGCTCTTTCCGCTGTCAAGGCGGCCGAAGGGGGAGGGCGCGCGCAGCATGCCGCCAAGAGCGCTCATATAGGCATCTTCAAGACGCGGTTCCACGGGGACGCCGCCGCGGGCCATCCGGGCGCGGGTTTCCTCCGGCGCGGCGGCGTGCAGCACCACGCGCAGGGAACCGCCCTGCACCACCACATCGTCCACACCTTCGCGGCGCGTCCATTCCTGCAGGACCGCGCGGCGCTCGGCCGGGCGGGGAGAGAGGAGAAAGACCCGCCCTCCGGCTCTGGCGGCCATTTCCTCCGGCGGCCCGGAAAACAGAAGACGCCCTTCGTCCAGCATGAGAATTTCCGGGCAGCGGGCCGCTTCGTCCAGATAGGCCGTGGACCAGATGATGGTCATGCCGTTGCGGCTCAGTTCCCCGACCATTTCCCAGAGTTCCCGACGCGAGAGCGGGTCCACGCCGACGCCGGGCTCGTCAAGAAGCAGCAGACGGGGCGCGCCCAGCAGGGCGCAGGCAATGCCCAGTTTTTGTTTCATGCCGCCGGAGAGGCGGCCCGCAAGACGCTCCGTGAAGGGGGCAAGCGCGGTAAAGGACAGAAGGCGGGCAAAGATGGCCTCGCGCTCCTCGCCTTCCACGCCGCGAAGCCGGGCGTGCAGCTCCAGATTGGCGCGAACGGACAAATCTTCGTAAAGGCCGAAGCGCTGGGGCATGTAGCCGATGCTGTTGGGGGACGCGGCCAGCAGCGACGCGGCCTCCATACCGAAAAGCCGGACGCTGCCGCCGGCGGGACGCATCAGGCCCGCCATAAGCCGCAGGAGGGTGGTCTTGCCCGCCGCGTCGGGGCCCACCAGACCGGTAATCCCTCCCTGCCGTATCCGGGCGTCGATGCCGCGCAGGGCTTCCCGCTGGCCAAAGCGCATGCGCAGCCCGTCCAGCAGGACGGCGGCGTCTTCGTCATGCGCGTCCGGGGCGGCGGCCGTCATGAGGGCAGCTCCTCATCCGGCAGAAAGACGCGCACGGGCATGCCCTGCCGCATGATGTTGTCGGGGTCTTCAATCTGCACGCGTATGCGATAGACCAGCGAGGTCCGCACCTCGTAGGTCTCCACATTCTTGGGCGTAAATTCCGCCGCCGGAGCGATATAGCCCACATGGCCGACAAAGCGGCGTCCGGGAGCGGCGTCTGTTTCGGCTTCCACGCGCATACCGGGCTTGATGCGCCCCAGCCGCGGCTCGTCCACATAGACGCGCAGCCATACGGGATTGACCAGACTCAGCGTATACACGGTTTGCCCGGTATCCACGATGGCGCCCGCTTCGCGCGCCCGCGTCAGCACAACGCCGTCCTGCGGGGCCTTGAGCTCCGCGTCGTTAAGATGGATGACGGCCTGTTGCAGGCTGGCGCGGGTTGCCGCCACGACGGCGCGCTGCGCCAGAATTTCTTCTTCGCGATAGCCGGCGCTGACAAGCGCAAGCTGTTCCTTGGCGGCCTTGTGCTTGGCGGCGGCGTTGCGATAGGTGCCGCGGGCATTGTCCACTTCCTTCTGGGAAATGGCGTTGGAAGCCCGCATGGCTTCCACGCGATGCAGGTTGATGCGGGCGTTCTCGGCAAGGGCGGCCGCCGCGGCCTCGTCGGCTCTGGCTCCGGCGATTTCCTCGCTGCGGTAGCCGCGCTCCAGACGTTGCAGCGTGGCTTCCTGCTGCTCCAGCTGCGCCCGGATGCGATTCGTCTCGGCTTCAAGCAGATCCGTTTCCAGACGCGCCAGCACCTGCCCCGCCCGCACGCGCTCGCCTTCTTCCGCCAGCACGGCGGCAATGCGGCCGCCCACGCGAAAGCCGGTGTCCACCTGACGGATTTCCACATTGCCGTGGAGAATGGCCGCGGCGTCGTCCCCGGCGCCTCGCGCCCGGAAAAAGACGACAAGGATGATGACGGCGCCCAGGGCCGCCGCGCAGTAACGCAGGGTGGAAGGGGGCATGGCGTCCTCCGAAAAGGGGTCTGAGGCCGCGGCGGGGAAGGAGCCTGCGGCGGGTCCTGTCTATGATAGACTGGAGAGCGCAGTGTGGCAATGGCCTGTTTCCGAAGGAAAAAGGATCGGAGAGCCGCTTTATTCAGGCTGCTGATGCGTGTAGTATGGCGCGGGTAAGGAGGATTTGGGCATGTGGAAATGGTATGCGTTGCTGTCGGCGGTGTTTGCGGCCCTGACGGCGATTTTTTCCAAGCTGGGCGTGCGGAATGTGCATCCGGATCTCGCTACGGCGCTGCGCGTCAGCGTGATTCTGGTCATGGCGTGGGGCATTGCCTTGTGCGGCAACGGCATGCGTCATATCAAGGAAATTGACGGCCGTTCTCTGTTGTTTCTGTTCCTGTCCGCGCTGGCTACGGGGGCTTCGTGGCTGTTCTATTTCCGGGCGCTGCAATGCGGCGACGCCTCCAAGGTGGCCCCTATCGACAAGCTCAGCGTCGCCATCACCATCTTTCTGTCCATTGTGCTGCTGGGCGAACCGGCGGAACTTAAGACCATTCTGGGCGGACTGCTGATTACCTGCGGCTCGCTGGTGCTGCTGTTGTGAGGGGCGGCATTTCTGGTCAGTCCGCAAAGATGCCGTCGCCCCGCGGCTCCCGCGCAGGCGTTGCCGGGATTGCCGCTTGAAATGCCGGGCGACACAAGAGAGCCTGAGAGATTTTTTATGAAAGAAGAGTTGAAGTGCTTCAAGGCGTATGACATTCGGGGGCGTTTTCCCTCTCCCTTGTCCTGTGAACTGGCTTTTGCGCTGGGCAGGGCCGTTGTGACGGAATTGCAGGCCGGGCGCGTTGTTATTGGGCGGGATGCGCGGCTGTCCGGCCCGGAGCTGGAAGCCGCGTTGCGCGCCGGTCTTGTCGCGGAGGGGGCGTCTGTCTCTTCCGTGGGCTGCTGCGGCACCGAGGAAATCTACTATGCCGCCGCGCATAAAAATTTTGATGTCGGCATCATGATCACCGGCAGTCATAATCCGGCTGATGAAAATGGTTTCAAGCTGGTGCGGGCAGGCGCGGTGCCGGTATGCGGCGAGCATGGTCTGCGCGCCCTGCGCGATCGCGCGGGCGCGCTGCTGGACATGGGATGCCGCCCCGAAAGCGCGCCGCCCGCGCAGGAAGTTTCCTTCCGCGCGGAGTATGTGCGCTGGCTTCTGGAGTATTGCGGGGCGGACAGGCTGAAGACGGGGGCGCGTCCTCTGCGTATTGTGGCCGACGCGGGCAACGGCTGCGCCGGTCTGGTGTTGCGCGAGCTGGCGGAGTTTCTGCCGTTTGATTTTGTTTTCCAGCAGATGGAGCCAGACGGGCATTTCCCGAACGGCGTTCCCAATCCTCTGCTTCCTGAGCGGCGCAGAGCGACAGCCGAAGCCGTGCGCCGCAGCGGCGCCGATCTGGGAATCGCCTGGGACGGCGATTTTGACCGCTGCTTTTTTTATGACAGCGAAGGAAACTTCATTGAGGGCTATTATTGCGTCGGCCTGCTGGCGAGCGAAATTCTGCGCCATGCGCCCGGCGGAAAGATTGTGCATGATCCGCGCGTGTACTGGAATACCCGCGAGCTTGTTCTTGCTGCGGGCGGCGTGCCGATCATGGGCAAGACGGGCCATGCCTTCATGAAGGAACGCATGCGGGCGGAAGACGCCGTTTATGGCGGCGAAATGAGCGCCCATCATTATTTCCGGGATTTTGCCTATTGCGATTCGGGAATGGTGCCGTGGCTGCTGCTGGCAAGTCTGCTCCAGCGCGGCGACAAACCTCTGGTCGAGCTCGTGCGCGAGCGCATGGAGGCGTATCCTTGCAGCGGCGAGATCAATCGCCGCGTGGAAAATGCCCCGGAACTGATGGCGCTGATACGTCGGCGTTATGTCGCAAACGCGGTCTATGAAGATTCGCTGGACGGCATCAATCTTGAGTTCCCCGACTGGCGTTTCAGTCTGCGCATGTCCAATACGGAGCCGTTGCTGCGCCTTAATGTGGAAACAAAAGCCAACAAGGCGCTGCTTGAAGACAAAACGGGCGAGATTCTCCAGTTGATGGACGAATTCGGCAGCGCCTCCGCATAGGGCGTGCTTATACTGTCCGCATAAAAGCGCGCTGGGGAAGGGATGGGGGGCTTGGGGGGAAGGGAAACCCCTCTCGCGCTAGCAGAGGGGTTTCCCTTCCCCCCGAAAGAATGATTCAGAACCGCAGGGGTTCTAGAGCATTTTCAGTTTGAAACGCTCTAATTGCGGCCATAGACGTCAGCAAATCTGACGATATCATCCTCGCCAAGATAGGCTCCGGACTGAATCTCTATGAGCACGAGCGGGATTTTTCCGGGGTTTTTCAGACGATGCTGCGTCCCGATGGGAATATAGGTGGACTGGTCTTCGGTAAAGAGGCGCGTTTCCTGTCCGTTGGTAATTTCGGCAGTGCCGCTGACAACAACCCAGTGCTCGGCTCTGTGATGATGCATTTGCAGGGAAAGTTCCGCTCCGGGGCGGACGATGATGCGCTTGACCTGAAAGCGATCCCCGCTGGCCAGAGCCTCGAAGCTGCCCCACGGGCGCTGCACCAGCGTGTGCTGCTGGCATTCCTTGCGCTGCTCCCGCTGCAGACGCGCGACGATTTTTTTGACTTCCTGGGCGCGCTGCCGCGGCACAACCAGCACGGCATCCTGCGTTTCCACGATGACGAGATCGCGCACGCCAAGAGCCGCAAGCAGGCGATGCTGCGCGTTCAGATAGCATCCTTCCGTATCTTCGGCGATGACGTCGCCTGTAATCGCGTTTTTATGGCTGTCTTTCTCGCCTTCCTGATAGAGAGACTCCCAGGAGCCGAGATCGCTCCATTGAACAGTCAGCGGCACGACTGCGGCCCGCGATGTCTTTTCCATGATGGCATAGTCTATGGAGTCTCCCGGAATGGCCAGAAAAGCCTCGCTTCCGGGGCGGCAGAAGGCGTCGTCGTACTGGCGGGCTTCCCAGGCTTTGCGGCATCCGGCGGCTATCCGGGGAGCGTGCCGCGTCAGTTCTTCCCAGAAGACGGAGGCGCGCAGCAGGAAGATGCCGCTGTTCCAGAAAAAGTTTCCCTGCGCAAGCATGGTCTGCACTGTTGCCAGATCCGGTTTTTCCACAAAACGGGCCACCGTAAAGCCGGGGCCGAGGCTGTCCCCCCGCTCTATATAGCCGTATCCGGTTTCCGGGCCGTCAGGCGTGATGCCGAACGTCACTATGGAGCCATTTTCGGCCAGAGGGACGGCTTGCAGCACGCCCTTGCAAAAGGCCGCCGTATCGCCCAGCGCATGATCCGAAGGCAGAACCAGCATCAGGGAATCCTGATCCTTTTCCAGCAGGGCAAGCGCCGCCAGAGCGACAGCCGGCGCCGTGTTGCGCGGGGCCGGCTCCAGAAGGATGGAGGCCTGCGCGTCCCATTCCCTGCGCAGTTCGTTGCGCACCTGAAAACGGTGCTCCTCGTTGCAGACAATAAGCGGGTCCGCGATATCGGGAATCTCCCGCACGCGCCGCAGCGTCCGCGCAAAAAGGGAGGAGCTTTGACCGAATGTGACAAACTGCTTGGGATGCAGTTCCCGCGAGAGCGGCCAAAGGCGCGTCCCGCTGCCGCCGCAGAGAATAACCGGTGTGATCGTGGAAGTCATGCTGCCCCCCTTGCTCTGGCTTTGGTGTGATTGTTCCGGAAGCTGCGCGTTATCCCCGCCGCTGCTCGTGATCCAGATACCAGCGATAGGTGTCCCGGATGCCCTCTTCAAGGGAAATACGCGCTTTCCAGCCCAGCGCATGCAGCTTTGTCAAATCCAGCAGTTTGCGCGGCGTGCCGTCCGGCTTGGACGTATCCTGTATGATTTTTCCCTGATAGCCGACAATGTTGGCTATCAGCCGCGCCAGGTCGGCAATGCTGATTTCTTCTCCGCTACCGATATTCACAATTTCGTCATCGTCGTAGGTCTCCATGAGATACAGGCAGGCGTCGGCCATATCGTCAACATGGAGAAATTCGCGCAAGGCGGCGCCTGTGCCCCAGATGCGGACTTCCGGGGCCTGCGCCAGACGCGCTTCATGGAAGCGGCGCAGCAGGGCGGGCAGCACATGAGAGTTTTCCGGATGGAAATTGTCCTGCGGACCGTACAAATTGGTCGGCATGACGGATACGGCGGAAAAGCCGTACTGCCGGTGATAGGCCTGGCACATTTTGATGCCCGCGATTTTGGCAATGGCGTAACTGTCGTTGGTCGGTTCGAGCGGACCGGAAAGCAGGCAGGATTCCGGCATGGGCTGGGGGGCAAACTTGGGATAGATGCAGGATGATCCCAGGAAAAGGAGTTTTTTGACGCCGTACTGGCGCGCGGATTCGATGACGTTCGTCTGGATCTGCAAATTGTTGCATATAAAGTCGGCGGGATAACTGGCGTTAGCGTAGATTCCCCCCACGTGGGCCGCCGCCAGCAGGACATATTCGGGACGCTCTTTCTCAAAAAAGCGTTCGACATCCGCCTGACGCCGCAGATCCAGCTCGGCATGAGTGCGCGTTAAGATGTCTGTGTGACCCTTGCGCTGCAATGCGCGCAGAAGAGCGGAGCCGACAAGCCCTCTGTGGCCTGCCAGATAGATGCGAGCATTTTTTTCCATTGCGAGAACCGCCTTGTGATTTATCGTTCCGCAGAGTTGTGGAGCTGAAAACCGGCCTGCACAATGGCCGTGTCCCGAAGGGCCAGCTGCAAATCTTCGCGCACCATTTCGCTTACCATTTCCTCAAAGGAAATACGCGGTTCCCAGCCCAGTTCGCGGGCGGCCCTGGAAGGATCGCCCAGCAGGGTTTCCACCTCTGTGGGGCGGAAATACCGCGGCGACACGCGCACGATGCAGTCGCCCGGCTTGAGATGGCATGTCACGGGCTGATTGCCGCAGAGCTCCGCCAGACGCGCGCTGTCTATCTGCGCGACAAGCGCCTGTTCGTCCAGACCCGTTCCCCGCCATTCGAGCGTGAGGCCCAGCTCTTCGGCGGCCCTGTTCACAAAGTCGCGCACGGAGAACTGGCGTCCCGTGGCGATGACATAGTCGCGGGGGGCGTCCTGCTGCAACATCAGCCACTGCATGCGCACATAGTCCGCCGCGTGCCCCCAGTCCCGGAGGGCGGACAGGTTGCCGAGCGCCAGACTGCCGTCCAGGCCGAGCACCATACGGGCGAGGCCGCGGGTAATCTTGCGCGTGACAAAGGTTTCGCCGCGCAGCGGGGATTCGTGGTTGAACAGAATGCCGTTACAGGCATACATCCCGTAAGCCTCGCGATAGTTGACGCATATCCAGTAGGCATAGAGCTTGGCGCAGGCATACGGGCTGCGCGGATAAAACGGCGTCGTCTCTTTCTGAGGCGTTTCCTGCACGAGGCCAAAGAGTTCCGAAGTGGAGGCCTGATAAAAGCGCGTTTTTTGCGTCAGGCCGAGAATGCGAATGGCTTCCAGAATGCGCAGCGGTCCCAGCGCGTCAACTTCCGCCGTGTATTCCGGCTGATCAAAGCTGACTTTGACATGACTCTGGGCCGCCAGATTATAAATTTCGTCCGGCTGAATTTCCTGCACAAGACGTATCAGATTCGCGGAGTCCGTCAGATCGCCGTAGTGCAGCTGAAAACGTTCCGGCTTATGATGCCAGGTGTCATACAGACCGTCGATGCGTTCCGTGTTGAACAGGGAAGAGCGCCGCTTGATGCCGTGCACGGCATAGCCTTTTTCAAGAAGAAAGCGCGCCAGATAGGCGCCGTCCTGTCCCGTAATGCCAGTGATCAGAGCTGTTTTCATAAGATTGGTGTGGGTAAGAGTTTTTCGCGGGGAATCGTATTCTACATGAATGTCGAGCAGCGGGACACAGGAAAAATATTCAGTTATTCTGAATTGTTATCTGGCGTTTGTCTGGAATCGCTCATATCGGCCTGCCGTCGGCTCCTTGTGTGCCGCCATGCGTCCGGCCCCGTATGGAAAACAGGAAATTTTTGTCCGCGCGCATGCCCCGGCAACATCAAAAAGATGACAATGCAAATTTATTGCCAACATCTTGAAGACGCGGGAGAAGGCCGTTCCGCCGCGCAATAGAGCGTTTCAACTTTGAAAAAGGTGAAACGCGAGGCGGCGGCACAGCGCCGCCCGGCCCAAAGTGAGCGGAAAAACTGCGCTTTTTCCGCGAAACGACAGGCCGTATGGTTTGGAATGCGAAGCATTTCAAACTGAAATTGCTCTAGAGCGCTTTGCCTCTGAAAAAGGCAAAACGCGAGAGCCGAAGACGAAGTGAGGATGGCGGGGCCCTGCGACGTTCGCGCGCTTCTGCGAAGGCGCGCGGGACAGTCAGCCGCTTACGTCAGCGCGTCCGATGGGCTTCCGCTTCCCGGAGCGCCCTTGCGCCAGGCATTGCGCCTGTGCGCCGTCACGCATCCGGGCGAAGCGCAATTCGTTCTTATAATTTTTTGAGCAGTGACAGAAGATATTTTATTGGTCTTACTACAATCATATTTGTGAATTTTACGACGTAAGGAAATACGAGACCTTCAATAAACAGAAGAGCGCAAAAAAAGCAAAATCCTTTGACATCCTCCGGGGACGGCCAGTTTTCAAAGCTTCCCGGTGCGGGCACGGCGGTTGCATCAGGCGGCATTTGCAGCTTTAGCGCCAGAATCGCCAGGCCGCAGCCGCCAACGAAAAGCAGTATGTGCCGAATCCCCGTAAAGCGCAGTAAAAACATAAGTTGCAGCCCGAAAAAATTCCCAAAGAACAATCCCAGGGCGTCATGCTCGCAATGTAAATACCATTTCATATTATAGACTATGATTATGGAAGAGAAGAAATTACAGGCGACAGCGAGCGCAAGCAGCAGGAGCATGGCCCTGATGAAAAACGAAAGTATTTTCATTACTTTGTGCAGCTGACCATGCGTTCCGTCGGGCATAGACGAGCTCCCGGAGCCTTTTCAGTGTGAAGCGCCTGGCATTGCGAACCATACGGACTGTTGTTTCGGGAAAAGGCGTTTTTTCGTTTGCTTCGGGCCGGGCAGTGTGCCGCCTTGCTATGTGCCTTTTTCAAGAGGCAAAACGCTCTAAAATGCGAAAAGTCCGCGTCGCTCAAGGCTTCGCGGACTTTTTGGGACTTCTTTGAAAGAATGTATGGCGGAGAGGGTGGGATTCGGGGATATCTCACTTAACTCATTGATTTTTATTGGTTGAAAAAAATTCGACCTGCATGAAATGTATCCAACAATCGGGGAAAAATCAATTCTAAAACCCGCCAAAAACGACAGGGAGCACAAATCGCATGTTGCCCGACTTTCAAACTTGCGAGAAGTCAAAGAGGCGGGAATCCCATTCCCGCCTCTCGACATCTTAATGCCTAACTCTGGTCATCCATCTTTTCTTTTACGACTTCAAGAACAGCGATGACGATGGGAATCCATGTAGTCCAGCTCATAAAAGGCCTCCTAGTTTGTTAGCAGCGCGATCCGCTGCTTTCGGCTGAGGAAATAGGGAGTTGCTTTCGAGGTGAACAAGGTACTGCCAATCTCTCCTCGAACAAGATCAAATGGGATCATTATGCCAGTCCTTCCCTGAGCAGGGCTTGCTGGAGTAATGAAAACATGGCAGCAGGCAATTCAGGAAGACGGTGGATCACTTCGCTCTTTTTAGGAAGGATGTCTTCGATTGCACGGCTCATGATACCAATGCCGTAAATTTCTATGCCCAATTTGTCCCCTTGCTCCAGTGCTTGTTTGCAGATATCCGCATCCGAAGGATAACCGTCTGTCAGGATAAGAATCAGCTTTCTTTCCTCCTTTTGCAGAATCAGCGTCTGGAGTACCCACCAGAGTGCCGCCCCAAGCGGTGTGTCCCCGGCAGCACCAATCTGAAAATTATCTGACAGGGCATTTCCATGCTGCAGAATGGGAATCACATCTGAAGTTTGTGTTGCAGGAAACGCTGTTACAGCGGGATTGATCCGGGGAATCAGGCTCAGAGTCTGTGCCATTGCGTAGCATGACTGTCGTGCCAGTTCGATGGCCTGTCCTCGCATACTTCCGCTTGTGTCCAGCAGGATATGTACCGCAGTGTTTATTCCCTTCCGTACCGAGAATGAGCGAAAGACTTTGGGATTGCCCGTTGAAAGTCGATACAGAGAAGCGGCGTGCAGTTGGCCCCGACGCCCGATATGCGTCCTTTGGAGGCATCTTGCCTGCAGCAATGCCTGCAGGCGTACCCGCAAGGCCACGCTCTCTCTGAGGGCCTTCTGTCGTTCAAAAGCGTCTAGTTTTGGCAGTGTTTTCTGGCGTGCGGAAGCAACGGTAATACCTTTGGATATTCCCTGCTGCAGTTCTTCGATCGCCATTGCCAGACGTTCTCCCAAGTTCTGCGGAAGTTCCTCCTCTTTACGCACGAACAGCGATTCGATGGACTCCATTGCCCCTTGAGAGATATCCGTATCCTTTTTCTCTCCCATCCCGTAGCTATCCGACTGAGATTGTTTTTGGCTTTCTTCCTTTGGGGGGTGACATCTGTTCTCTCCAGCGTTTTTTGCCCTCCCTTTTCCCTGCGGAGAGACTTTTTGCTGCCTATCTTTTGCAGAGCTGCGCGGTTGACTCTGCTTCATCCATTGGAGAATACAGCGTACCAAATCCCGGGCATAGCGAATGGCACTCCTTGTATCCGGGCAGTGAGCCTGTACCCTCTCCAGTATTGCATCCATATCTTTACGAATCCCGGGAAAACACCTTTCAAGAAAGCACCCAGCGGCATTTCCGGCAGCAGCAACTTGTCTGACATCCCAAGATCTTACCGTAAGAATGACGTAATCCACGATTGCTGTGGCGGCATCCTGCTCGTTGGCAGGAGGAGTCCATGAGGAAAAGAGCGTCTGGATCATCCTGTGCAGATTTTCCCGACAACCGGGATAGAGAGCGGACAAGCAGTTTTCTACCCGCCAATCCTCAATGGCATTGAAAAGCGTATGCGTGAGAGGCGGGAGGCTGGCCTGACGTATATCTTCAAAATTCGTATGCCGAATATGGGCAGATTCGTGGTCGATATAACTGCGAACCTGTTCCACAACGGCGGTATCATTTTCAGGAGCCATTTGGGGAAGATGGATGATCTGTCCATTCGTATAGGCAGAAGCTCCGCCGATTTTTACCTGTATTCCGTAGCGATGCCCCAGGACAGAAGCAAGAAGGGGCAGGCTGTTGAGAATATCCTTTTGCCGAATCATGATTCCTCCAAAGGAAAAGGGACCGACTTGTCGGTCCCTTCCCTGTCTTCCATGTTACCACAAACCCATGCTTGGGAGTTGTTCCGAAGGTTGCTGCTCCGTCAGGATGGACGGCAGAACCGGCTCATCCGAGGGGGCTTCTTTTTCTTGCCACAAAACCTGTGATGAAGGCTGAAGGAGGGAATCCAGAACAGAGTTTGCCTCTTGTCCAGCCATGAGCCTGCTGGCGTGACTGAGCAAGTCGTCCCGGGTCCTCAGCAGGCTGATGAGCCCCTGCAGCAGGAGAAGATCCGTTCCTCCGATATTCCCCCTGGCAGGCATACGTTGCAGGGTTGCCTGAATAATATCCGTGACGGGTGTTACATGCGGCTCAATGAAGCTCAAACCTACCAGCTTGTCATACAGGGTTTTCAAGGGGGACAGGGCCCTGTGCGTGACTTCGTTCTTGCCCGCGTAGATTTTGTGCCACATGTCTTCAGCGGAACGCGCAATTTCCTGAAAGAGCGTACTTCCGAGTTGTGTCACCTCTTCTTCAAGTCCTGCTTGAATGTTTTCAGATTCAGATGAGGTTCGTGCCAGCGGTGCTACTTTGAACATCTGCCAGCGGAAATTGATGCGAGAACGGACGTAGTCTGATCCTACCGTAGAGTTACGGATAATTTCACTCCACTGGCTGTGTCTGGCAATCCAGGTCTGGATGGAGGCATCGTAATCAGCAAGAAAAGCCTCTTTGGCCTGCAGAAATTCATCGCGAATTTTGATGAGTTCCTGCACTACGCGTTCGGCCTTGTCTTCTGGGAGGGCCCAGCCGGACATAAAACGGATGCCGTGGCGATCCAGATAGTTGACAGCGCGGCTCTTCAGAGTGGCAAAAACCTTGATCGTCTCAGGATCTGCAATCCTCTTGGATCCAAGAGAAGCCAGATCTTCGGGAGGCAATTCTGCACCGCCAAGGTCTTCAAGGGTCATCTTCTTCCGGGCTGACCAGAGTGTAACGTCAAGGTTGAGCGCCAGCAGACTATCCAGAATCTTGATATCAGATTTGATTTCCATAAATTTCTCCTATTCGCCGGGAGTCGTTGTTTCCTGCGTATCCTGAGGGATAAACATGCGTTGCACCAGTTCGTGCAGCATGGCCCGGGTTTCCCGCGAAGCACGGAAGGCCAGAGCCCGATCCAGTGCGTATCCAACGGGCTGAATGCCCTGTCGTGCGAGAGGCTGATAGCGCAGCGTCAGTTCTCCCCAGCGCAGGAGGCTGCGCGTGGAAAAGGTGATTTCGATGGAGTGCGTCGGAGTTGTGGAATTCTCTTCTCCCATAAACATCCTTCTCACCTCATTTGCGAAATCCACCATTGTTTCACGGCATTTTGCAGGCAGGGAGGGGAAACGGTCTGCAAGCAGAGAACATTCAATTTCTCTGGATGGATAGTTCATTTCACAGAGAATAAAGCGATCCAGAAATGCCAGATTCTGACGTTGGGTTCCCTGATACAGACCAGTGTCGTCCCCGCCCCCATTCGTATTGGCCGTAGCCACAAAGCGAAACATGGGATGAGGCAGTATCAGTTCTCCTCCATTCTCGGGTATGCAAAGAGGTGCACCATCGAGGATGCTATTCAGTCCGGCAGCAATTTCAGGGGACGCCAGGTCGATCTCATTGAGAAGCAGAATGGCTCCATAGCGCATGGCAAGGGCAAGGGGGCCGTATTCAAAAATCATGTTCCCGTTTTGCACTGCCAGATGACCAATCAGATCCGAAAACTCCAGCCTGCCGTGCCCTGTGACTTCAAAGACAGGATAGGAAAGACGGGCTGCCAGTTGCTTCAGGCAACTTGTTTTCCCGGCTCCCGAAGGGCCATAAATGTACAGAGGATCGTGCATATTCAAAAACCAGACGACAATATCCCGGCTGGATTCATGCAGGATGTAATGCGGATCGAGCTTGGGCGTATAGGCCGAAGGGCGGTCATAGCCCCTGACAAGGGTTCCAGAGGATTTGCCGCTGAAAATCTGGCCCGCATCAAAGTCCACAGGTTGCAGGCCCGAAAGTTCCTCGTGAAGGTCTGACATGAAAAGCTCCTTATAAAAGGAAATCGGCTCTCCGAGAGGAGAGCCGATTTCCGCATGTGAATGCAGTCCGCTGCATTTCTTGTCTGTTTATGAGTTTTATCGTAGCGTCTACGCCGAAGTCTCAACAGAATTTTTGTCAGAAAGGGGCACGTCAAAATAGATACTGCGACTCAAGCCCATTTTGAATGTATTATCCCAGCAGTCGCCGGAGATGAAAACATCATCATGTTCCTCGCCGATGCGTAGAAAATAGAAGTCCTCATCTGGCATAATCTTCAGGCACGTTTCCAGCCAGTCAATTTCCCGAAATTCGGGATACCACTTTATCCATTCCCAAGTCCAAAGATGATCTCCGTTGGAGGCAGTATGCTGGCTGTCTGCACTCGACAACAGATCTTCAATTTCGCTCCGTAGCTCCTTATCCTCAACGGCTGTCAGTGCCACCTCCAGCTGTTCAAATCCCTTTTTCGTCAGCACAAGGCCAATTTCAGAATAATATCCCATTGAAATATATCTCCTTATTGTTTAATCGTCTTTGTGAGAAGCCTTTGTATGGGCTCTCCTTCCGGCTCGCATTCTCCAAGCAATGCGTCCACATCAATGCTTTTACACAGCCCGGCGGCCTGAAACGCTTCCGTCAGTCTGTCTGCCAGCATGACCCGATTCAGGGAGCGCCGCCCCGCAGAGATGGAAAGACGGAAACGATGTCCCCCTGTTTCTATCCAGCCCTGAGAAGCTGACTGGCTATACGCCTGCTTCAGGGCATTTTCGATTTCCCGGATTTGGCTATCCAGTTCCTTGCGCTGTTCTCTGAGCCTGTCCAGTTTGGCAAGTGCCGGTTCCCATTGGGGTTGAAATGCTTCTTCCCGAAACTTGGGGCAGTCATGACTGAATTCGCATGTATTGCAAAGTAAATGAAATCCCGAAGCATGTGGGATACTGGCAAGCAGCCCATTTTCCTTTTGAGATTCTTTCCAGCTGTTCCAGATCTGCCGGGCGCAGGTGAAGACCTGCGCTTCCGTTTCACGATCTGGAAAGAAAGGTCCAAATGCCCTGGCATCCTTCATGGACAGACAGAGAAGCCATCCCTCAATATTCACATCGCTGCTGCATTCTGAAAGCTCCATGCCGAAATGACGACGACAGATTTCAGGAAAAGAGCACTGAGCAGAGAGGGGCTTTCCAGTGGCATCCTTCATGCTGAATACAGGTTCGTTCCAGCAGGAAGCGAGAAGACTTGTCTGCCCGGCTATCTGCAAATGGTGTCCTGCATAGGGATGCGCGGGCAGATGTTCCATACTCTTGACTTCCAGAATGCGTATGGCCTGACGGGGAGTTCTCCAGACAAGGGTGAAATCCAGATGCGCACGCAAAGGCACATTCCCTGTCATCAGGGACAGCTCCAGCTGTGGAATGACATGTAAGCCAAGCGCCTCCAGAGCATCTCCAACCCCCTCCTCAAACCAGTGACCGCGTTGCAGAGTCAGAGCCCTGGAAAGAGAGTCCTCCCGGGCAAAAAGGCGGGAAGCTATGCAGGCCCGTGGACACTCCATGTATTTGCCAACATCACTCATGCCGACATATGCAGAGCGATTTCCCAGCATGTTTCGGCTCTGAGTACGGGACGAAACCAGCAAGCCCTGCCGGATTACCTCCAGCAGGGCTTGTGTGCGTACGACAGAAGAATGTGTCATGCTTCTCCTCCTCAATAAGAAGTTTGTTCTCCCAGCCTGCAGGACAAATGGAGACAACATGCTGCGGCATAGCTCTTCCTCCCGGTCAGGCTGCGGCATATTTCCACCAGCATTTACGCTGCACATTCCAGCGGAAGCCCGCCCCGGTAAGAATTTCACTGCGGGTCCGGGTGTCTCCCGTTGCCACGATGCATTCTCTCCCATCCTGAGCGTTGACCCGCTGGTACTCCACTCCTTCCAGCTGAGGAAGATTTTCAAATGTCTCTGACGAGCATTTTAAGGCTCCTGAAAAACTACATCCTTGTGTTTCCCTATCCTGAGCATGTTTTTTCGTCTGACACCTGCTTACGGGCGATTTTGAGCGTTCGGACATTTTTGGCGGTATTTTGGCACTCTCTCCATCATCATCCTCTGTCACCATACCCAGCATGGCAGTCAGGGCGTAACGACGCGCATATGTGATGGCACTGCCCATCCCCTGAGGATCTGCCTTCGGAAGGGGAATCACAGCAAGTGAGCTTTGCCACTGCCCCGACGCTGCGTGTGTGAGTTTGGTCAGCAGGCCGATGTGTCCCGGTCCCAGCTCGACAGGAGCCGGGACAGGTAATTGCGTCAGCCAAATCCCGTGAGAGAGCAATACATCACGACATGATTCCATGACGCTGTTGAGAGTTGCGTACCTGCTTTTGGTAAAAGGATTGGTGGCATCCTTTGTGGCAGGAGCAAGTTCCCGCTGCACTTCAATCAGGGCCTTTGCCAACTTGTCTATTTCTGTTGAATTATAAACTTCCATAGATTTCCTCCATAAAAAGGTAATATCCTGCGAGCAGTACGTATCAATAAAGCCTCCTTAAATATAAAAATCCCCATCCGCTGCAATGCGGACAGGGAGTAACATTGTTTCGTTCCTCGTAGGGAACATCGTTCGTGTCTAAACAGTCCTTGTGGGATTCTTTTGAAACATTAGGTATTTGCCTATTCGTTCAATCGATATGTCTTGATGCAATATACGAGGAAGGCTATACCTCTTTCAGAAATATAATATATATGTTATGTGATTTGAAATGCTCCATCGTGTAGCAATCCGTATTTTGTTGGCTATTGTTCAAATTGCTGAACGTAGTATTTTAACCATACGGCCTGTTAACACTATCGCTCTTCTGGAGAAAGGCCCCTTATCTCTGCTGTCGATATCTAACGGGCACGCTGCGGCTGCCATTCGGTCGCGGCTAACGCGCAAGGGCAGTTTCCGTCCCTCCCGGCCATCCTTCCCCCAACGCGTTTTTTCAGAGGGGACACAGGCATGTGGCAAGCACCTTTCAAAGGTTATGTGTAGCCTATATTTTTTCTATTTATTTCAAATAAATAGAAAATTAGCATCAGCAGACCCTAGAAGAACGCCATGCTAACCAGAGGCTTGAACTTGAGAATTCTGAAAGAAAGATTTTCATTTCTGAAGAATTCACCATAGTAAATATCTTCAGTAGCAAGATCGTGATCCACAGGAAGAACGAATATTGCTCGAACATAACCGTGATAGTTCTCTTCTGCTCTCACACAAGTGAACCAGGGGATATCTTCTTCAGATACAGGCTGAGTCTTCTCAGCATATCTGGTACCCCTATAGGAGATATAGACATTGCCCTTATTATCCTTCTCAAGATAGTCATCTATATCTTGATCGTACTTGAATCCAAAGAGTGCCTGCCCGGTACGGATGAGTGATTGCTTCGGCATAATGAATCTTTGGTTCTCCTCATCAACCTTGATCTCGGTATTGGTATACCGCGATACGATATAGGCGGGGATTTCGACTACGATACCATCCGGAAAATAAGTATCACTGACGAAGTCGAATTCAGGAGTAGGACCATCTCCGATCGTATTCACATAGTGGAGATAAGAAACGATATGAGAGAGTTCATCACGTTCTGCTTTATCAAGAGGTCGAGCATGAGTAAGTGTTGTCCAACCAAACAGAACCACGAACACAAGACTAAGGATAGTCTTCATAAGAATACACCTCTCAGGTTATAAAGTTGTCTAATTCGTTTAATAAATTTTTTTGTCTTTCGCGTTTTTAATGGTTCGTACCACTATACCTTCATAAGGGAGACTGTACACCTAGTCTCTGAATCTACTCTTTTTGATTTTGCTAATATATTCGGTTGATTTCTTGCCGCAGTCATACGCCATGTTGATTGTGTCGAGAACGGTATTCACTTTTCGTTTAGTATTTGCTTTGTTAATATTTTGTATGATGGCTGTTTGTTTTTCTGATAAATACTCTATAAATTTTCTATATTTTTTTAGATTTTTATATTCATCTTCTAGCGCTGCTACTGTTTTGAAAAATAGCTTGTCGATTAATCCGCATTTTTTCTCTGCTTCTTTTATTTCTTGAATAATTATATCTATATTTTCTTCTAGGCTAGATAATGAATTGTCATTTTCGCAAGATTTTAAGTTAATTTCATGTTGTGCGAATGGAAGCCCTAGCAAAAGACTTTCTATTTTATTTCCAATTGGTATCCTGCCATAGATATTTGGGACTCTGTCATGACAAAAAAAAGTTCCTCCAGCATAGTGGATAAATGTATAGCGTTTGTTGATTGCGCAGAAAATAACTTTGCTCTCTTGTAGAGTTTTGTCATATTCATAGAGCCTACTGATATTTTGTAAAAGAGACTTTGGAATTTTGGGCAAAATCAGCGATTTTGTTTCCATGACGGTCTTGAGCATTGTAATTGGCAAATTCAATCTCGATCTTTTATTGATATGATTAGATATATTATTTTGCACTCTATCAAAGAGTGTGGGGACAATACCCTGCATAGTATCTGATGGCAGACTCAGATTGCCGATAACTTCATAGAATAAAGGAAGCGCAGATAAGCCATGCAGAACACTAGGCGTTATATTGGGGCAGGAAGAACTCTGTTTTTCTGCGGATTGTAAGGAGCCCAGATCACAGGCGAGCTGTATGCAGTGCAGAATTTCAACGGCTATATCAGCAAGGGAAATCTTATAGTCAACATCGATATTTATATCAAGAATGTCTTTTCGCAGTATTTTATGAAGAGCTTCAATATCTGATATATTCATGGTATCTCGTAGTTCAACAATAATGTTATTCCTATCTCTAAATTTTAATTTCAGGGTGTGAAGTATCATAAATACAGGAGACGATATCTCATCAAGAACAAAACGGCTAAAATCTTTAATCCCTGCAGGGGCGTTAGCGTCTAACAGTGCTATAAACTGGTGCGGGCTGCAAGAGTTTGCGCAGAGCTCATTTATAAGGCGTGTTATAAATTCATTCAGAGAGAGCATCTCATCTGGATTTAATCCTACGGTACGTATTGCCTTCTTTATAAAAAGGATTTCGTTGTAATTTAAATTCTTGCTTTTTATCTGAAGGAAATCATTTATAATCCTGAGCATCCTGACGAGGGACGCGGGGTATTTATCTTTATAGCCCCGTTCTTCTAGGCTGAGGAGCCATCCTTGCAGCTCGGTGGAGATTTCCAGATTTTTCGTACGATTTTCAATAGATTCAAATTTGGCATTAGCTCTTTTGGCCAGTTCAGCCAGCATGTACCGTGTTTCTGCCAGCGCTTTGCGATCTTCCAGAATCATCTGGTAACTTTGGGCAATCTTCTGGCGATCTTCAAGAATCATCTGACGATTTTCAGAGCTTTTCTGATAAAGATCAGAGATCATTTCACGGTTTTTTCCAATTTCGTGGAAAGCTGTCGCTACATCATCCTGTATCCTAGCGACATTTGAGGCGAGAGAGTTCAGGTTATTTTTTATAGTGATTATGGATTGCGCCTGAAATGCCTGCTGCTCCATAAGCCCTTCGATATATTGTACACAGATTCTCTGCATATGGATGAGATCATCTGTAGTCGCCTGCTGAAGTCTGGACGCATCGCCGTTCATCTGCATCCAGAAGCGCTCAAAAAAGTTCTTGTTGCGCAACTCTTCTATGTTCCCCTTGGCGTTCGAGAGGAGCCGTGCGGCGTCAAGAGTAAGCTGTTGAGCTTTGACAGGTTCTTCCCTTGCCCAAGACATGGCCTTTTCCATATCCCAATCCGTGCCAGATGCAGGGCTCATGTCTGCGTTTTTCTGTCCGTCAGAGCGTGACCAGTTATATTCTTTTATTTGTTTACAAATGCTCTTGAACATATTTCCCTCTGTATAATGGCGGTTATTATATTTTAGATATGGCGTCCCATGCCAGACGTCCGGTTTCATCAACAATAGTTCCAGCGGATTCAATCTCCTGCTGTCTTGCATCCAGTTCTATATGAGCTTTGTCGCAGTGAACTTTCAGGTTGTTCAGTATGCTGGTCTGAGTGTCAAAACAGGCGTCATAGACATACAGATTCTGTTGCAGCGCCTGAACATGCCGGTTTGTGTTTTCAATATGTTCAAGGTGTATGTTGAAATCCTGCTGCAGTTTCGCTTCTATTTTGATATATTCGGCAAATAGAAGCTGACTTTTTGACATACGTTCTGCAACACGAACAAGTTCGCCAGCTGTTTCTTCGAGATTTTGCATGGTTCTCAGCAAGTCTCGATATGGTTTTTCAACGCCGTTCTCTATGGCCATTTGCATGGCAAGTCCGGCTATTAATCCGCCGGAAAACCCTCCGATAACTTCCGCGATGCTGGCAAGCGTTCCCGAAGCACCCAAAGCACTCGCAACTGTTGAGGCTGCGGAAACGCCGACGGCACCGCCTGCGGCACCTGCGCTTGTCTGTAGTATGCCCTTGCCCTGGCGATCGTAAAATTCCTGAGTTGAAATTTCTCCGGCACCCAGCCGCACCAAATCTTTAACCATGTCCACCCCGCTGGTTACAGCGGCTGTGATAAGGCTGGACTTGAGCATGGTGTCCAGACCTCTTTTGGCAAGAACCTGAAGCGCCGCTTCTTCGGAGCCGTAGCGAATCATGAGGCTTTGGACTCCCGCATTGGCGGAGGCTTTGACTGCGCTGTCTGCGGCTGCCGCCACAGTTTCCTTTACAATTTCTATGGTCGCTTCATCCGCTGTCATTTCACCGTTGCGCACTTTCTGGATACAACGCAGGGTATTCACGGATCCGCTTACAATAGTCGCCCCGACTCCTGCACTGACAGCGGCATTACCCATTTGTTTGAACGTCGATTTTGTCTGATAATCAGATTCAATTTTTTGTAGTTTAGTCCTATCGCCTGAGCCTAGTCTGTCAGCATCGGACTTTGAAAGAGCCGACGAAGAAGACTGGTCATTGGAGAGCTTGTCCGTAGCTTTCTGTGCTGTCTGGCGATATGCGGACTCCTTGGTCGGATCGCCTCCCTGTGCGTGCAGAGCATTCGCTTTGGCTTCAGCATGTTCACTGATGGTAGTTGTGGCTACCGACTCTGATTTGCCAGAAATGTCTTTATATTGGTGATTGATTTGATCTTCTGGGCCGATCAGCTGATCCATCGTTTCATACTTGGGAGCGCCGTCTTTGACCTGCGACATCTGTTCGGCTGTGCGTTCAGCCAAATCGTAATATTTTAATTGAGCACTTTTTGTAATATTATTATCTTTTACAATGATAACATCTGCCACATCGTTTTTCTTGAGATAATCTCCATTATGCTTAAGGTGTTCCCATTCATTATATCTGTCGGTATATGCTCTGGAATCATCTCCTTTATATACTGCATCAAGATTAAAAGTTTCGGCGTGATACTCCTCAGCCATAAAACCGCCTTTCACTGTCGCAGACTGATTGGTATCAAGTATACCGTCAATATTGGCATTACCTTTAGCAATCACCTCCCTCATTTGCGCCATTTCTCGTCTGGCAGCCTCAGGAAAAGCCGGATGCCCAGAAACTGCCTGGACAAAAATGTCCTCATTCTTCTTTTTATGGTCGCCTTTCATAGTAATTCCCATTTTTGTTAAGTGGAAAATTACAGAGATATGACTATATCCAATTTCCAACCATATTTCAACTTCAGATCGGATAATGTAATTCCAAAGCCAATCTTTACATATTACTTAGGGGCATGTCCAGCAGAGAGGATTCTCTCTGCTGGACATGACCCCTTTTTATTTCTCCATATTTTATATTATCTTCAAAACAATGCTCGAAGAAACCTCATGAAGGTTAATAACGGAGCATATTGCCCCCTAGAATATACAAGATTATCTCATGGAGCTACTCCACGAGAGCGGTGACTACTTCGATGTTGAGAATCCTAAAAGAATTATCAGGATTCCTGAGGAATGTTCCAGAGTATACTTCATAATTGGCAACATCGTGATCCTGCTCTAGAATAAAAGTAGCACGGATAATGCCATAGTCATTTTCTTCTGCACGAAGACATTCATAGGTATCCACCCCATCAGACTCTTCATAATCAAACTCATGATATTTGGGGATGACGATATGGCCATTTTCAATGGTTATACTGCTGTCTTTGGCAGGATTTCCTTGATAGCCATAAATCGTACCTGCATATTTCTTAAAATCATCCAGCTTAATGAATCGATTTTCACCATCTTCTTTTTCAATGGTCTTAACGACCTTGTTATTTTTGAATCTAAGGTCGAGATACGAGGCCATGAGCGAAGCCAATGACAAAGTCGGCATTGGATTTTTTATAAAATCAATAGGGTAGTTTCTGATGTTGCGATGAATATTCAAGTGACACGTAACCAGCTGACTCAATTCATTTCGAGCATTGGTTGTCAACGGACGTGTGTAAGAAGCTGTAGCCATACAGCACATAAGAGCAATAGCCAGAGAGCCAATAAGCAGTTTGTGAAGCATATACACCTCTTGAAGTAATGTGCCGTTGTTAAAAAATTGCTGACTTGTTTTTCTTAGAGCATTTTCATTTGAAAAAGGTGAAACGCTCTATTCTGCAGATAGATCTCAGTTATGCTGAATTTCAAAGTATGTTTTTCCAATTTTAAGGTCTTCCCACAGTGCAAACACTAGCATATTTCCTCCGACAGGAATACATTCATCCCATCCAGCAATCCAACCTTGTATCAAAGCTTCCGATAGCACACCTTCTATCACACCTTCATTCAATTCTTTTATTATTCTTGCTCTTGCAAAGTCTTTATCTATTATTTCCATTTCAATAATTTTTTCCCATTTTTTACAATTAGTTGATACATACAAGAAGGCCTCATCACAATAAAAATAATAACCAGAATTATAACCAACGCCACGAATATCTATACCGCCAGGAATATAAATTTTATGCCATCCCCCATCATAGCATGCAAGACCTGATTCGTCATCATTTTCAAAACCAGTTTTAAATGCTACAAAAAGCTTATTTCCACTATATGCAGCTTCTTTTATAATTCTCGAATCATACAGTGATGGCGTTATATTTTTTAATTTTGATAACAATAGAGTGCCATCTTCCGAGATGGGAACAGTATATATAGTGCAAGAGCCATAATCATCGCCACTCATCATAATCATTCTGTCGTTATTACAATAAACAGTATTGTTTTCCCCAGGAAATTTCATGTCTATCTTTTTCCAGTTTTTACAATTTTCAGATATATATATATGGCTTTCTGTAAATAAATATAATTTGTTTTTTATAGAGCGCATGATCTTTATTTTGTAATAATCATCTATCGTGTTTGACAGGTTGTCGATATGTTCCCACGAATAATCATCATGCAAACGATATATATCAGCATTATCGTCAAGGAAGACAATGCTGTCTTGAAAAAATGCTGCCATTTTGATTCCATCACACGGACAATCTTTACTGGTGCAGATCCGCAGTCCTATCGCAAAATTATATAATTTTTGATTTTCATCGGCTGAATATATATCACAGGACCAAAGGCGCTCCTTTTTCGCATTTAACATCCACGGATCCGTATGATATTTTTGGAATTGCGCGTCTTTTTCCTGATGGGCAGCATTTATCCCACTCGTATACATGCCTCCCGAATCTTTCTCGTTTTTTACAAGTTTTTTCCCATATTTTTTCAGTAAAGAAACGAATTTTTCTCCAATATTTTGCATTTTTTCCTCCTATGCTATCGAAAAAACATCTGCGCAGTGTATTCTGAAATAATGTTACCATCTTTCATCGAATTGATGAAAAGCCACTGTCTGTGCGTTCATTGCCAAAAAGTCCCGAAAACCGCCTTTCCCCTTGGAACACGCATGAGGCGTATATTATTTTTAGCCTCCGAGGCGACCTCACAGCCGTCCCCAACACCAATACTTGCCGATTCCATAAACAGTTTCTTCCACATGTACACATCCATTAGTGTATTTTTCTTCTCAGGTAATCCCGCGATGTCTAAACCCGAGGCAAAAAATACCGGTTAGTACAGGTTTTATTTGTATGTAGTATATGCTCTATTTTTTTATCCGTCTAGCCCCGGAAAAGGTTTTCAGCCATGCGTAGCAGATGGAAAAAGCTCGCTGCCTCTTTGGCCCATTCTTGTTATCTCTGCGGAAGGAAAAGCAAAAAATTCCGCAGTGGAGACTTGCCGCAATGTGCAGGGTAGTGCCTGCCAATCTTAGAAAGATCGAGAGGGGAGAAACCCAGCCCGGCATTATTCTGGCAATTCGTCTCGTTCAGGCTATGGGGGAACCTGTCGGTCCTTTTTTCAGGAATCTGGCGGAGCAGGCAGGAATCCCCCTATTTATTCCCCCAGGCAGCACAGACAAAAAACATGGGCTTTCAGAGATGCCTTGCCGGTACAGGGAGCTGTCAAATCCGCGTGTCCTTTTTGGGAGATGGATCAAAGAAACGCGGCTGGCGCACGGAGTCTCCCAGCGAATCCTGGCAGAAAGTGCCTGCTATCATTTGCGCAACATGCTGGAAGTGGAGGCAGGGCGGCGGGAGCCCGGCGTCATGACCGCCCTCACAATGGTCTGCGCAACAGGATGTGATGTTGTTTACTTTTTCGACACTCTTGCCGAAGCTGTGGCTGCTTCTTCAAACAGCAAGTAATCCACACCTATGCTGAGTGTCCGCTGCGTGCATCAGGAAGAGGCTCAAGTTCTCTTTCAGCCATCGTATCATCGTTTGTCCTTCTCTCATTCCAAGCATCTGTGATTTCCTCCATAACTTCCGAGATGACCTCACGAGCCATGTAACCGGCAATGACTCCGCCAGCAAACCATGCAAGCCGTCCAAGCATAATTCTTCTCCTTTTCGCTAACAGGTTGTCTTGACTTGCACAGGAGTATGCCTCACTTATATTCCAGTTTCTGGAATCAAACATCTTCCCTCTAAATTTTTTGAGAGGAAGATAGCTTCTCATGACAACATGATTGCCCCTTTGCCGCGCTCTCCGCAAACAGACTGGGATAAATGCAATAAGCCGGGGATTAGAGCGAAGGAGCTTCGATCGCAACCGGTGAAAAGAACTGGCAGGCCCATATGGCGCTCAAAAAAAATTCTGATGCAACACCAGGAGCCAAGCTGCTCAAGTTGTTCCGACGACTTCTCGTGAACGGCAGGAAGCATTACTTGCAGGAGCTCGCCGAATGGCTGGACTGCTCCCCCCAAACGGTCCTGCGCCTTGCTGCTGAAATAGAACGGGAAATCGGCACTCATCTGGAAACCGGGCAGGATAGACGAAAGCGCTGGTATCGTATTCGCCCCAGAACTGTGCATCTGTCTGGGGTAGATTGCGAGGAAATCCGCTATCTGACGTTATGCAGAGAATTGGCAGCCCCATATTTGCCGGAGCAGGTCAAACAGCGTATTGACGAGAGTATATCCTCTCTCTCATTGACGCTTCTGGATCCTGCCGTAACCGGAATAAATAACAGTGCTTATGCTTTTTTTAGTAAGGGAAGAATTGATTATTCGCCGCATTTTGAGCAATTAGCCATACTGGAAAAAGCCATTACAGAAAAACGCATCTGCCGCGTTATCTATCGCGCAGCAGGAAAGGAGCAGGCACGAGAACATTGCCTTGTTCCCCTTCGCCTCATCAGTATGAATAATGCCCTGTATCTGATTGGCGTATCCTTGGAAGAGGACTTGAGAACTATTCATCACCATATAACTATGGCGATTCATCGTATCAGGGAGGTCAGGCAGACAACCATGTGCAGCACCTGTGAGCTTCCTGTCGATACCGGGGAAAATTTCTTTGGTCTTCCGTGGCATGAACCACGTACTTTTTATATAAAATTTACGCAGGGGAAGGTGTCAGACTATGTGAGGGAACGCATCTGGTCAAACAACCAGGTCATTCATGAGTTGTCTGACCATAGCGTACTGCTGGAAATTACAACACGAAGCCAACAAGAGCTTATGGCCTGGGCAAGAAGTTTTGGTCCCGATGCAGAGCTTCTTTCTCAGGATGACGCACAGGCGCTACTATCCTTGCAATAAAGCCTTTTCAGTTTGGAACGCTTTGCTTTTCAAACCATACAGCTGTCGTTTTGCGGAAAAAACGCGGTTTTTTGCTCCCTCTGGGCTGGGCAGCTTTGTGCTGTTGCCTCGCATTTTACCTTTTTCAAAAATAAAATGCTCTAATTGGTTTCACCAATGATGAATATAGTTTTTGTGAGATAAAAAGAAAGGGTCGCTCTATGCGACCCCAATTTGTGGTTAGCTATTGCTGGATTTCCCTGTAGCTCTATACAGAGAGGCTTTCATCATCTAGGGCTCCCTTATCCAGAGCTGAAGAAAACCTCGGCATCTTGACAACAACTCTCATCTGCAGCCTCATGATATTACCCCTGTGGGGGATAGGTATCATGGCCATGCGAATCTTTGCGGCTGATCTGTCCATTGCGGTTGTGTTCAACTAATTCGCTGCCGATTCTGCGGCTATGCTCACGTCCCCAGCGCATGGCTTCTTCCTTACGATCAAAATGTTTGGAAGCGCGGGAGTTACCAGTATCAGTGGAATCCCATCCTCCTTGAGGATTGGGCGTAATATGAGTCTGTTTGGGCATTATATCCTCCTAAGAAGTCAAGTAGATGAGTGGTTCTAAGAGGAGATATGCGAGTTGGTCAGCACCCCCTGGCGAACAGTTTACAAACACTTGATAAGAAATATGAAGTAGTTGATTCTTCTCTCGCCAAAAGAGAAGATTTCTCCAAAATTCCTTGGACGCCGCTGGCATGTCAGTCAGCGATGTTTTTCAAGTAGCTCCTAAAAACTATACCGAAAGTAAATATCCTCCAGAAGAAGTCAACTTTCTGAAGCGAAAAATTTTACATAAATACTACTTGTTAGCTATGTTATTCATAAGCTCGTCTGCTCTTGCAAGGCGTTGCACAACAGTGCCCAGATATCGATCTGGAAGATAATTTCTGACGCTCTCTCAAAGACTCTCACAGAGAGAGCGCACCGGCGCATATATTCAGGAATAAAAACGTCCGTCAGCGTCCTGCAGTTAAATTCCTCGTCCTGAAAAGCTAGAATAACTTTCTTTGCATGGCTTTCTTCCTGGGCATTTCCGGGCATATTCCCATGTATCTGCCCCAGACAGGTGTGAGATCTACTCTTGATTTTCCGGCAGGATTTCGGGCCCTCGATAGCGCACAAAAGCCGGAATGGTGAAAATTTGATGCGCTGTGTCGTGTCTTATACGACTAAATAGTGTCTACGCTGTCTACTGTAGACAGTGTAGACACTCTCGCAGAGCAATTCGATGCCGGATTTGAGACTTTCAGGATTGACAGGCTGTCACGGACTGTCCGTATCGGAAGGTTCCGGCCATCGTATCCCGCAGACCAGTGCTCTTTGCCTACGGCAATCATAGTGGCAGTTCCCATATCAATGCTTGGGTGATACTGAAATTTTCCGCCAAATCTTCATATGACCTATTGGCTGATTTCACTGGTAGGTTCATGCATCAAGAGCACGAGACTTCAAGATTAAATCCCAAAGAAAATCTCTAGGTATATGGTAATACCTCTAATAAGAGGCGTCTGCATGTGTTGCTATACTGCTATCATATATTTTAGAATATAGCAAAATAATATCATTGACTACATAGCTGCTGATAGCAAGAAAAACTGTGCAGCATGCTGGTCTTTTCAATTAACTCTTTACCTGAGAGAAGGATATGATCATAACCTATGACAAAACTTACAACGGACTACAGATAAATACGGATCTGAATAAAGGACAAGGATGTATAACATCCATACTCGACAGTTATCAAATCCATTTAATATATATGATCAATGCGCATTCGAAAGTGATGCAGGTCAGGTTTGATCTTCATTATCCTACTGATGGGAGTATTGTTCCAACGAGAAAGCATATACATGATTTCAATTATAATCTTAAAAGAAAACTTCAGCGGAAGAAAGTTGTGGGGGGGCATAAGGTTGATCCGCAACTGTTATGGACGGGAGAGACAAATACCAGTTATTTCCCCCACTATCATTTCATCCTCCTTGTCAACGGTAATGCCATTAATAATTACTGGGATTTACTTGATTCGATTGTGAGACCTCTATGGGAAAAGGCTATTGGTGTGTCAAATAACACGGGGTTGGTCGATTATTGTGACAAGGCTGGCCCAAACGGTCTCATGATCATACGCTCCTCTTCTCCTGAATTTTTGATACAGCTCAATCGATGCTCATATCAGGCGAGCTATCTTGCCAAGGTAAAAACCAAGGAGACAAGGGGGAAGGGGAACTGGCTTACGGGAGGAAGCCGTGTTCCCTCTGTTCTAACTCCTTTACCAGCTTCACACCTCAACCTTTTTGAGTAGACTTTTCTCAGGTAAGCCTTTTGCAAAGAGGGAGCGGCACTATCTGGCAAGCTCCCTTTTCTTGACTGAGAAAAACTGTTGTGAAGATGGCAGGCAGATGAGTCCTGCCGGTTAGCTTGAAACAGGTTTGATCTTTTAAGAAGTTGTGAACGAAATCAGGAAAAATAATTGCATAAATCTGTCAGTTGAGCTTCCGTTGGGCTACGACTCCGTTCGATTCTTTTTTACGGTCTGCCATCGTCATGAAATACCCCAATCTTCCTGAGTGCTGGCCGGTAGAGAGCGGAGCAGAGCTTTCAGCGCAGCTTCACGTTGAGGGGATCGCCTTCCTGAATAGCTCCGTGATACCATAATCTCTGCTAAATCTTCCAGTCTGTGAAACCGGGGAGTCCCCAGACCATTTTCTATGCGGGACAGAGAGACCATGTCATTATCGTGAAGAACGCCCTTTTTTCTCTGGCAGGGGAAATGAACGCATCATGGTTATGGCCTATTCTGCTAGAGCAATTTCAGTTTGGAACGCTGTGCGTTTCAAACCATACGGCCTGTCGTTTCGCGGAAAAAGCACGGTTTTCCCGCTCACTTTGGGCCGGGGGCACTGCGCCGCCACCTCGCGTTTTACCTTTTTCAAAGGTGAAACGCTCCAAGTTCGAAGGGAAATATACAAAAAAGTAACTCCCCAAGATAAATTCCAGCGATCTCTCCGTTGCCCGGTCCCAGCCAGGGCCTTTTTGTATGAAGATTCCCCGGCAAACATGAATATATTGGATGAATATATTTGCTGCTTGATGCAGCTCCTCTTTTTCAGCTAAACAGATTGGAGGATTGATTACTGTCAGGATAAATGGAAGGATGCAGCGCAAAAATACAAGAGTGTCCTTTAGGTGTATAAATTTCTTGGCAATAATTAAGGCTTGCAAGAAACCGTAGGTACTTAAGAGTAATTGATGATGATTCTTTTACTGCTCGACATTTTTGTTGTACTTCACGGGCTGTTATGTATGTTTTGGGGTATCTATTTATGTATAAACTACGTAAAAAGTGTATAAGTTTTTCAGTTCGATCTTTATGGGCTTCTATTTCTTGTCTGTGTGTAGCCCTATCAGCATGATTATATAGCCAACATGCAATGTGTATACCGCATCTTACCGCTTCAAGACTAATTGGATAATTGCATGGGCTGTCGTGCTGCCATATGTGAAGCAGCATTGCTATGCGCAAAGCGGTACCATGAAGTTTGAGGGAAAATGAACGTAATTGTATGGGAAGATTGGTCTGATTATTAATAACGAAATTGCGATTTTCCAACTCAAAATACTTTAATTCACCAATGGCATCTGGCTCAACAGGAATCTTAAATAACTCGCGATTCTGATTTTGGGTATAGTGTTGATTGAGGAGAGAAAGTATCTTTTTTTCATATATACTTTTGGCGCTCAAAAATTTTTCATCGTTCCAATCAATTTTTCCTGTATATTCTACTGCATCTGTATTATAAATTAACAGCCTGGACATTCCCCCTCTTTCTATAAAGTCATCATTTTTAAAAAAGTCTTCAATGATTTTAGGCTGTGTATTTGCTAAAATGGATAGGCTGTGATTCTTTAATTCTAGTATTCCACCTTTATCTGTTTCGTGAAGCCATTTTTCTTTTGTAAATGATGTCAGAAATAAGTCTAAATCTTTATCTTTCCATTTGCAAATTTGCTTTAAGAGTCCTCCTTCAGCACTAATAGAAATAAGATTTTCACCTTGTAACATAAGCTCTTTTGCAATTTTGGCAGCTGTGCCAGTTCCTATAAATATACGGGGGACAGCTGCTTCTGATTTACAGTTATAATTATTGATAATTTTTATATATTTTTGTATGCCAGTTTCAATATCCTCATCATTTGCTTGTATCGCTTTATAAGTTGCATGTGCTGCCTCAGCATGTAGCTTTTTTTCAACAATGGCAGCAATCTTTTTTCGGTGTAAAAGTTCAGGAGCTATACGGGCATATTCCTCTTTTTTCTTATCTTCAAAAATTCTGAATGGACTTTCAAAAAGCTCAAAGAAAAACGATTTTTTTGTCCCACTTTCATCAAGAAAGACAGTGTTGAGAACACCTTTCTCATACCATCCTGATTCTTCCGTAAAATATCTTCCTTGCGACGCTTGACCTGAAGTCGTTATGACCGCCAACATATTAGCTTCTGGGGGGAAACCATTTCCCATTGATAAAGCGGATGCGAAGTCATAAATAGATGCAAAAACTGGATTATTTATGTATTGAATTTCCGATAGTAGTTGTTTCGGTTGAAATGGTAGAATTGGATATACTCCCATCCTTGTACGCGCGATGTTAACTTTTTGTTGAATATCACTATCAGCCGTATAATTTTGATTAGGGTAGTATCCTAATTGGTATGGTATGGATTGAGGTTGGCGAGGAAGTGAACTAGGGGCACTTTGTGGCATATTCTGGTAGAGCTGATGGTTTGTGTCTATTTGTGTTACTTGAGGTGAATTCTGATTAATTAACTGGGAATTGGATTGCTGCGTTAGTTGAGTGTTATATTTTACAAACGGATTGCTACTTGCTGCAATCTTATTCTGTTGAGGATTAAATTTTGTAAACGGATTGCCACTGCTCATTACCGTCTCCTTTTATCGTCTACATTTTAATTTTTTAATCAAGAGATTTATCAATATATATTCCATTTAAGTTTGAGTATAACACTCTCTAATAATTTTTTTACATGCCATTCGCCCGCATATCCCTCTGTGACACCCATATCAACGAGCTCATGCCCGACAACAGCTTGCAGCATGGACAAATCTACTCGAGCCTGTTTATGCAGATATTCGATGACCGTGTGTCGAAAACTGTGAAAGGTCTTGGGACTGGCTTCTCCTTCCACCCCTCCAATACCCACGGAGCGTCTATAGCGGGTAAACCATTTTGTCACCGAGGCTCCAAGCTTCGTAGTGCCAAGATCAACTACTGCGGCACGTTCCTGCATATCGGGAAATAGCATGGTCGCTGCCCACTCACGGTGTGGAATTGCTTGCCAGCGTAATTCGAGAAAATCTTTTAGTCCAGCCTCATGCCAGAGCCACGGGTGAATCGGTACGTTCCGAATACCGGCGGCACTTTTGACATGCTTGGCAAAGGTCGATTGAGCGTTTTCCTCGTTGACGGAAAAACACCATACTCCTTCGATTTCCCGAATATCTGAAAGGTGGAGCTGACAGATTTCTTCCAGGCGCATACCGGAATACAGCGCAATCCAAGGGCACCAGAATCGGGATGATACGCCTGCTGTGGCTTTCACAAAACGCTGCCTGTCTCCGAGCAGGGCATGTAATTCATCATGGGAAAATGATTCTCTTTTGACTCCCTTGCGTCGAATATTCTTGTCTGAAAGCACCTTGGGAAAACCAGAGTTTACATAGCGAGCCTGAATCATTCCACGGTATTCAAGCTCACACCAGTTAACAAAGCTACGAATATTTGTTTGACGCACTTCCAACGTTTTGAGACTCAACAGGCGTTCTGTCATGCCTGAACGTCCCATTTCAGCAAGCTCCAGCCATGTTTTGCCCTTATAGCTGTTTTGCCCATTCACCCGAAATGGTAGATGTCGCAATGTGTCATAATAGCGCCGTATATGTTCGCGTGCAAGCTGATCGACGGTCACACTTCGGTCTCCTTCCAATTCCCTTACAATTTCCACAAATTGACGAATCTGGGGTGGAATGTCTTTGGCGCTGGCGCTTGACCATGTGAGTTTTTTGGCCGCGATATAGCTGTCTGCCGCTTCTTCAAGAGAGGGAAGCGTTACCTTTGTCTCGTGCACCACGGAACCTTTCTGTGGCGTCAATGTGTTACGGCGGATACGGATTTCTGTTTGGGGAGCTGGGGGGAGCAATGATTCAATGTGCTGTACCGCGCATGGCTGACATTGCGAAGGGGATACCTCAGAAGAGGAGCTCTCAGATGCTTCCGTATGCTGTAATATCTTCTGTTCTGACGGGGAAACGTCATCTATCCCCAATCCCGCATCTTTCAAAAAAGAAGGCAGGCGCAGCACCAGCGCCGCAGGAGACAGATTTTCCCTGAGTGCTGTATCGAACCAGAACGTATCCAGACTTGAAGATATTTTTCGTATATTTTCAGCGTATTGGATAGTATCTTCCTGCATCAAGCGTATCCGCTTGCAGTGAAGATCATCCAGAAAGGCAAAAAAAGTTTGCGCGATTACTGACAGCTGCATGGCCTTTACACGGGCCATACGGCTGTTCATACCGTCCAGAGAGCGACGGATTTCTTTCTTGCCAAGCAGAGATTGTAAGTGATGAGGCACAGTTATGCGAAAGTACCGCACCTGTCGGTGCAGCGTAAGGTAGGAGCCGTGCCTGTGGCCGGGACGGGGGAGAGAATCACTTTGAGGAGCAGGGAGAAATGACAAAACGGAACCTCAATCGTATCCCCGAAGTGTATCCAAGGGCACAATGAGATTCCGTCATCTATAAAGTCATTGAAAATCAACAACTTAATAAAAAGTGGCGGAGAGGGTGGGATTCGAACCCACGTACCGGGGATAAGCCGGTAACTCGATTTCGAGTCGAGCGCGTTACGGCCAGCTTCGCTACCTCTCCGCGAAAGTGACAGGAAAGACTTTTACGCGATTTTCCGTTTCCTGGCAAGTATTTTGTTGGGGTAAAACGCGGCAACCATCACTGGGGCCGAGGACGTTGTGCCGCCGCCTCGCGTTTTACTTTTTCACAGGCAAAACGTTCTGAAAAAGCGCGCCGGGGAAGGGACGGGGCCTGGGGGGAAGAACTACAAGAACGCCTTTCCTTCGGAAAGGCTGGGCCCTCTCGCGCCGCCAACAGCGACCGGATGGCGGCCGCAGGCCGTGCCCGTTGCGACGAAGGAATGGGCATCGACAGCAGAGATGAGGTTTTTCCCTTCCCCCAACAGCTTATGAATAGGTTAACAGGCCCTAGGAGGTGGCTACGGCCTCGCCGCCTCTGTTATTGATATGATCCATGATTTCCAGGGCTTCCGGCTGGTTAGGATTACCCTGCAGAGCGCGGATGGCCAGTTCTTCGGCCTGCTGACGCTTGTGCCAGTTCCAGTACATCTTGGCCATGCGGCCATAGGTGTTGGGATGGCCGCCGAACGTGCGCAGCACGCTCTTGTAGACGCGCTCCATCTTTTCAAATTCGTTGATTTCCGCATAGGCGTTGATGGCGCCCACGTAGGCCGCCGATTCCCGCGGATAGCGAGCCATGGATTCTTCGTACATTTCTCCCGCTTCGGCATACTGCTTGGCGGCGAAAAGAATCTTGGCGATCTGGATATGCAGTCCCTTTTCGCTGCCGAATTCTTCGGCGGCGCGTTTGAGGAAGGCGCGTCCCTTGCCGAACTGCCCCTGCTGCAACAGCTGGATGCCGGTCTGAATCAGGGTTCTCTTGCGTTCGGCCTTGGCTTCCTGCGCGGATCTCTGGGCGTTTTCCGCTTCCTGCTGCAGAATGCGGGCGAGGCCGTCCAGCACGGCGGCAATGGCCTGCGCCTTGGCGTGCTCGAACTTGATCTGGCGCGGGCGTCCCGTATTTTGCGGATCAAGCAGGTGCTGCAAGGACTGATGGCGCACCAGGGTATGCAGGAAGTCATCCATCTGGATTTCCACTTCCGCGCGGGCCGAGCGCATCAGTTTGACGCTGGCGTACTGGCGCATGGCCGTGGCCATGGCGTGCAGGGCGCGTTGGACTTCTTCCCGCCGCAGATAGCCGTTGGCGCGGGCGATATTTTCACGCAGTTCTTTGGGTGGCGTTGTCAGCATGCTTGTGTTCCGTTGTCTGCCAGTGTTTGAGCACTTCGGATGCCTGTTCGTGCAGAATGTCCGCAACGGTTTCGGGCAGTAAAAAATCCGTATTGAGTCCAGCCAGCCAGCGCCGCCGGATATCGGAAGCGCTGATTGGTAACCAGGGTGTATGCAAGAAGTGAACCAGTCCGAAAGTTTGACGCTCCCGCCCGGATGTTGGCCCGCAAATATGAAAGCTGACGCCGTCCGGGAACAGAGGCGGAATCGTCGCTGCCTCCGGCCAGAGGCGGCGCGCGGTGGCGGCCACGACGGCGTCGGCGGCGCGGGCGCGCGGCACGACAATAAGGTGACAGAGTTCCGGCAGGCGGACGCCGCGATACCAGCTGTCCAGCATTTCAAAATCTCGACTGCCCAGAATGAAGAACAGGGCTTCGTCGGGATGGGCGTCCCGCAGGGCGCGCAGCGTGTCCCAGGTATAGGACGGGCCGCGGCGCAGCGACTCGCAGCGATCGCAGTCAATGCCCGGCAGGCGCCGGGTGACGCTTTCCACCATGCGGGCGCGCAGCTCAAACGGCAGCAGCCCTGCGGCTTCCTTATGAGGAGGATTGGCGCAGGGCAGGAGAGAGAGCACGCTGATGCGGTCGCCAAGGGCTTCTCTGATCTCTATGGCCAGACGGAAATGCCCTATATGGGGGGGATTGAAGCTGCCGCCGAGAAAGGCGCGACCTCCGGGGCAACGGGCCCCGTCTGCGGAAAACATTTACTCGCGCACCTGCCCTTGTCCCATGACCACAAACTTGGTGGATGTCAATTCGCGCACGCCCATGGGGCCGTAGGCGTGCAGCTTGGACGTGGAAATGCCTATTTCCGCCCCAAGACCGAGCTGCCCGCCGTCGTTAAAGCGGGTGGACGCGTTGACGGCGACCATAGAGGCGTCGGCTTCGCGCAGAAAGCGCATGGCAAGGGGATGGCTGCGGGTGCAGATGATTTCCGTATGATTGGAGCCGTAGCGGGCGATATGATCCAGCGCGGCGTCCATGTCTTCCACAACGCGCACGGCCAGGATCAGGGCGTGATATTCCGTGCCCCAGTCCTCTTCCGTGGCGGGCTGGGCGGCCGCGCCCAGCAGCGGCAGGGCGCGCGGGCAGGCATGAAAGCGCACGCCCGCGGCTCCGAGGCGTTCCGCCACGCGCGGCAGAAAGTCTTCGGCCACGGAAGCCTGCACAAGCAGGCATTCGAGCGCGTTGCACACGCCGGGGCGCTGCACCTTGGCGTTAAAAATGATGTCCAGCGCCTGATCCAGATCGGCGCTTTCTTCTACAAAAGCGTGGCAGACGCCCTTGTAGTGCTTGAGGACGGGCATGGTGGCGGCTTCCTGTACGGCGCGCACCAGAGCTTCGCCGCCGCGGGGGATCATCACGTCAATAAATTGATCCAGTCTGCACAGTTCCGTGACGGCCTCGTGTTCGGTGCTGGTGACCAGCTGCGCGGCGTCGGCGGGCAGGTGCGCCTCGTCCAGCGCCTGGGAGAGCAGCGCGGCCAGAGCCATATTGGATTGCAGGGCTTCGCTGCCGCCGCGCAGGATGACGGCGTTGCCCGCCTTGAGGCAGAGGATGGCGGCGTCGATGGTGACGTTGGGGCGCGCCTCGTACACCATGGCGACCACGCCCAGCGGCACGCGCATCCGGCCCACGAGCAGGCCGTTAGGGCGCTGCCACTGCGCTTCCGTGGCGCCTACGGGATCGTCAAGATCAGCCACGTGACGGCAGGCGCGCGCCATTTCGGCGATGACGGCGGGCGTCAGGCGGAGGCGATCGCGGCGCGGCGCGTCTATGCCGCGGGCATCGGCCGCGGCCAGATCGCGGGCGTTGGCAGCCAGCAGGCTTTCCTGCTCCTGCTCCAGCAGGGCGGCAAGGCGATGCAGAAAGCGCGCCTTTGCGCCGGGGCTCGCCTTAGCCATCTGCCGGGAAGCCTCTTTCGCCCTTGCTCCGATACGGGACATTTCGTGCGCCAACGTCATGACAGCTCCTGAAAAAAGGTGGAATACGCACGGCAGTCTATATCATGAGACGCGCAGTTGACAAGGCCCTGTTTTTTCCCGACGCCGGAAAACGCGCGCGGGGCTTTTTCTTTGACAGAATGCGGCGTCTTGCCATAGAAAAAAGTTTCTTTCGTCCGCCGCGTGCGGGAAAGGAAAAAGACGTTCTTTTTGTAAGGAGTGCTTCATGATGCAACGTCCTGCGTCGTCCGAGCAAGAAAACCCCACGCTGCTGGGGGATCTCAGGGCCGAGGTCAGCGCCGAGAGCGCGCCTCTGCTTCAGTTCATTGTCACCAACAGCAAGGCCATTGCCTCTGTCGTTCTGCTTCTGCTGATTGCGCTTGCGGGCACGGGTATCTGGCGCTGGCACGCTTCCTCCAAGGCGGAAGAGGCGCTGGACACCCTGGCGAGAACCACGCTGACCACCTCCGGCGCGGAACGGGTGGCGGCGCTGGAAGCGCTGGCGGAAAGCAGCCCGGCGGAGTTTCGTTTCAGCGTGCTGAGCGCGCTGGCGCGCAGCGCCGCGGAGGCGGGCGATCTGGATCGCGCCGCCGCGGCCTACGGCAAGGCCGCGCAGCTGGAAAAGGGGCAGCCCATGGGCCTTGCCGCCGAACTGGCGCAGGTCGGCGTCCTGCTGCGGGCAGGCAAGGGCGAGGACGCTCTGAAACTGTTGCAGGCGCTGGAAAGCGGCATGGCTGAGGAGTCCCGCCTCGAAATGCTGCCGCTGGTGGCCGATGCCGCGGAAATGGCCGGTAAGAAGGACGTGGCGGCCGACGCCTACGACCGTCTCGGCAAGGCCTATCCCGGCGAAGACGGCAGCTTCTATCGGGCCCGCGCCGCTGAACTCGGCAAGAAATAGGTTTTTTCCGTAACGCGCCCGGCTTCGGCCGCGCGCGTTCTTTTTTATTTGTTCAGGGCGCGTTGACGAAGCGCCCTGTGGAGGAATCAGACCCATGAGCATGCATCCCCTGTTGACGGGCGGGCGCGGAGAGCGCCATCTTTTGCTGACCAATGAAGCCATTGTGCGCGGCGCGCTGGAAGCGGGCGTTTCTCTCGTTTCCTGCTATCCGGGAACGCCTTCTTCCGAAGTGCCGGACACGTTCCGCAAGCTGGGGAGCGACCGGTATGTGCTGGAGTATTCCGTCAACGAGAAGGTCGCCTTTGAGGTAGCCGCCGGAGCCGCGCTTGCGGGGAGCATGGCCCTGGTGACCATGAAGCACGTGGGGCTGAATGTCGCGGCCGACCCCCTGTTCACGGCCGCCTATTCCGGCCTGCCCGGCGGGCTGGTGCTGCTGAGCGCCGACGATCCCGGCTGCCATGCCAGCCAGAACGAGCAGGACAACCGCTATTATGCCCGCGCGGCCTCGCTGCCCTGCTTTGAGCCCGCTTCGGCCGCGGAAGCCAGAGAAATGACGCGGGAAGCCTTCCGCATGGCGCGGGAGCTGCAACAGCCCGTCATGCTGCGCACGACAACGCGCGTCAATCACATGCGCGGGCCCGTGGAATTTGGCGAGCTGCCCGCGGAGCGCTCGCAGGTGCCCTTTGAACGCAATCCCGGCCGCTTTGTGGCCGTGCCCGCCACGGCGCGCGTCCGCCATCGCGCGCTGGTGTCCGCCATGAAGAAGGCCCGCGAATTTGCCGAGAACAGCCGCTTCAACACGGAACACGGCGATTCCGGCGTGCGCACGGGCATTATTGTCAGCGGCGTGTCGCGCAACTATCTGGCCGACGCGCTGGCGACAGGCGGCTGGGGCGGTCGCGTGCGCGTGCTTGAGCTGGGCATGACCTGGCCCCTGCCGGAGAAAAAACTGCTGGCCTTCCTGTCGTCCTGCGACAGGGTGCTGGTGCTGGAAGAGGGCGATCCGCTGCTGGAATCCGGCGTTCGGGAACTGGCGCAGCGCCATCATTGCGCCGTCCGGGTGGAAGGCAAGGACGAACTGCTGACCGTGCAGGGCGAATACTCCACCACGCTGCTGCTGCGTCGTCTCGCGCAGTATCTCGACTGTCCGTGCCCCGCGCTGACCTCGGCGGCCCCGGCGGCGGAGGGCCTGCCCAACAGACCGCCGAACCTGTGCGCAGGCTGTTCGCATCGCGCCGTCTATTATGCCGTGCGGCAGGTCTTCGGCGACGACGCCTATTATTCCAACGACATCGGCTGCTATACGCTGGGGGTGCTGCCGCCGCTGCGCGCGGCGGATTTCCTCGTCTGCATGGGCTCGTCCATTTCCACCGGCAGCGGCTTTGCCCGCGTTTCCGGCAAGCCTGTCGTGGCCTTCATCGGCGATTCGACCTTTTTCCATTCCGGCATGACCGGTCTGGCCAACGCCCTTTTCAACCGGCACGATCTGCTGGTCGTCATTCTGGACAACGGCACCACGGCCATGACCGGGCATCAGCCCAATCCCGGCATGGCGCAGGAAGTGCTGGGAGAAGCGTCGTTGCATCTTGATATTGAGGCCGTTGTGCGCGGTCTGGGCGTGACGCAGTTCGCGCGGGTGAAGGCCTTCAATCTGAAGGGCGTCATGGCCGCGCTGGAAGACCTGAAGGACAAAAAGGGCGTGCGCGTCCTTCTGGCCGAAGAACCCTGCGCCCTGTATGCGCGCCGGCAGTTCAAAAAGGGCACGACGCAGGTTGCCGAGGTGCGGGAGCAGGGCGAGGACGCGCAGCGTTGCCTTGACACGCTGGCCTGTCCCGCCTTCTATCGTGACGGCGAAAACATCGCCGTGGACGAAAACCTGTGTTCCGGCTGCATGGTATGCCTGCAGGTGGCCCCCAAGGCTTTCAAGGCCCGTAAGCGTGGTTAGATTTGTGCGCAGTGAGGTACGATAAATGAGCGAAACGACGCAAAAACGTATGCGGATTTATTTTACGGGCGTGGGCGGCCAGGGAACCCTGACGGCGACAACGCTGTTGTCGCGGGCCGCGCTGGACGCCGGGCTGGAGCTAGTGGCCGGCGAGGTGCACGGCATGGCGCAGCGGGGCGGCGTGGTCGAGTCCGTGCTGCTGCTGGGCGGCTGGCGTTCGCCCAAGCTCGATCCGGGGGAGGCCGACGTCATTCTGGGCTTTGAGCCGCTGGAAACCCTGCGCGGGCTGCCGTATCTGCGGCCGGGCGGCGCGGTCTTTTCCAGCAGCGACCCCCTGCCTCCGGTGAGCGTGTCTCTGGGGAACGCCGCGTATCCCGATCTGGCGGAGATTGAGAGCAAGGTGCGCGCCGCGGCCGGCGTCTGCCGTTTCCTGCCCTGCCGGGAACTGGGCCTGCAGGCCGGTTCCGTGCAGAGTGGCAATACGGTGCTGCTGGCCGCCGCCTGTGCGTCGGGTCTGCTGCCGTTCGGGGTGGATGTGCTGGAAGCCGCCATTAAAAAATATCTGCCCGCCAAGCTCCAGGAAGTGAATCTGAAGGCCCTGTCCCTTGGCGCCGCGGCTGTCGCCGGGTAGGCTGCGCAGGCGCAAAAAGCCTTCTGACGAGATGTCCTCCGGGTCGGGAAAAGCCGACCCGGGGGGCTTTTTCTTTTTCCAGAAATCGTCTATATAAACGGTTTCTGTCCCCTTTACATTCAGCATGGGAGATGCGCATGAACAAATGGGCCCGCAGCCTCGCCGTGGCGGCGATGGCACTGCTCCTTCCGGCGTACGTCCAGAGCGCCGACATCAAGCTCGGCCTCATGTGCCCGCTCACGGGCAAATGGGCGTCGGAAGGGCAGGATATGAAGAATATCGTGGAACTGCTCGTGGAAAAAGCCAATGCCTCCGGCGGCATCAACGGCAACAAGATTGAGCTGGTCGTCGAGGATGACGCCGGCGATCCGCGCACTGCCGCGCTGGCTGCCCAGAAGCTGGCCTCCGCCGAAGTTGTGGCCGTCATCGGCACCTACGGTTCGGCTGTGACCGAAGCGAGCCAGAATATTCTGGATGAATCGGGCATCGTGCAGATCGGCACCGGCTCCACCAGCGTGCGTCTGACCGAAAAGGGCCTGCCCCTGTTCTTCCGCACCTGCCCCCGCGACGACGCGCAGGGCAAGGCCGCCGCTGACGTCATCCGCAAGGGCGGCTTCAAGCGCGTGGCCCTGCTGCACGACAATTCCTCCTATTCCAAGGGGCTTGCCGAAGAGTCCCGCGAGCTGCTGGAAAAGGCGGGCGTGCAGATTGTGTATTATGACGCCCTGACTCCGGGGGAACAGGATTACACGGCCATTCTGACCAAGCTCAAGTCCGCTTCTCCGGATTTGCTGTTCTTCACCGGCTACTATCCTGAAACCGGCATGCTGCTGCGTCAGAAGAAGGAAATGGGCTGGAACGTTCCCATGATGGGCGGCGACGCCGCCAATCATCAGGACCTCGTGAAGATCGCGGGCAAGGATGCGGCCGCCGGGTACTTCTTCATCAGCCCGCCGCTGCCCCAGGACATCGACACGCCCGAAGCGCAGCAGTTCCTGAAGGATTTCAAGGCGAAGTTCCAGGCTTTGCCCGTGTCCGTGTGGGCCGTTGTGGCCGGCGACGCCTGCAAGGCGCTGGAAGCGGCCTTTGCCGCCGGCAAGGTCGAGTCCGAAGATATCGCCGAATGGCTCAAGCAGCAGAAGAATCTGCCCGGTCTGACGGGCTCCCTCGGCTTTGACGCCAAGGGCGATCGCGTGGGCGAGTTCTATCGCACCTATAAAGTGGACGGCAACGGCACGTTCGTTTTGCAGCCCCGCTAGTTTCTGTATATCATGCGAAGCCGGGCGGCGAGAGCCGCCCGGCTTCGCCGCGTCTTCTCCTTCGCGGACGTCTCTTTCAGATGATGGCGTAATGCCGCGCCCCCGGCGCGGACCATGCCGCAACGCGCCTTCCGGGCTGCTCCCGGAACAGCGACAGCGCCCCAGGCGCTCCTCGGATACTCTATGGAACAGTTTTTTCAGCAACTGCTTAACGGACTTGCCGTCGGCGGCATTTATGCGCTGGTGGCGTTGGGCTACACCATGGTGTACGGTGTGCTCAAGCTCATCAACTTTGCGCACGGCGATCTTTTTACCATCGGCGCCTATCTGGGACTGACCCTGCTGGTGAGCGGCGGTCTGGCGGGCAGCCTGCCGCCGGTGCTGGCCGTTCTTCTGGTCTTCTTCATGGTCGGTCTGCTGGTGGCGCTCATCGGCTGCGCGCTGGAGCGCGTCGCCTACCGCCCTCTGCGCAAGGCCGGGCGTCTCTCCGCTGTCGTGTCCGCCCTGGGGGCTTCCATCTTTTTCCAGAATGCCGTCATGCTGGTGTACGGAGCGCGTCCCTATGTCTATCCCAACAGTCTGCGCCCCGATTTTACCATCGAACTTTTCGGCTACGCCCTGCCCGGCATGCGCGTCATGGTCATTGCGGCGACAGTGGCCCTGATGCTTGCGCTCTGGGCCTTCATCCAGAAGACCCGCATGGGCGCGGCCGTGCGCGCCGTGGCCATTGATCAGGGGGCGGCCCGCCTCATGGGCATCAATGTCAACCGCATTATCTCGCTGGTCTTTCTTATCGGCCCCGGACTCGGCGGCATGGCCGGGCTGCTGGTGGGCATGTATTACGGCAAGATTGACTTCACCATGGGCTGGACCTACGGCCTGAAGGCCTTCACCGCCGCCATCCTCGGCGGCATCGGCAATATCCCCGGCGCCATGCTGGGCGGTCTGCTGCTCGGCGTTGTGGAGGCGCTGGCCGCCAGCTATGTCGCCTTTGCCTGGAAGGACGCGGTGGCGTTCTGCGTGCTGATTCTGATTCTCATCATCCGCCCCACGGGTATCCTCGGCGAAAGGACGGCCGACAAACTATGAGTGATCTTTCCCTGTCTGGCCGTCGCGGTTCCCTTGCGGCCTGCCTGCTGCGCGGTCGCGGTCTCGGCGGTCTGCTCCTGCTGGGCGTTGTCGTCGCGCTGCCCTTTTTCTGCAATGCCTACTGGCTGGATGTGTGCGTCAGCATCGGTCTGTATGCTCTGCTGGCCCTGTCGCTCAATCTCATTCTGGGGCAGGCGGGCATCTTCCACATGGGCCACGCCGCCTTCTTTGGCGTGGGGGCCTACACCACGGCCATTCTCAACACCATGTTTCATATCCCCGTGCTCTGGCTCATGCCCGTGTCCGGGGCTGTGGCCGCGCTTTTCGCCCTCATCGTGGCGCGTCCCATCATCCATTTGCGCGGCGACTATCTGCTCATCGTGACCATCGGCATTGTGGAAATCGTCCGTATTGCCCTGCTCAACGATGTGGGCGGCATCACCGGCGGTTCCAACGGCATTTTCGGCATCAGCCGTCCCCAGCTCTTCGGCTTCCGTATCTACAAGAGCCTGCATTTTTACTGGCTCGTGTGGGGCATGGTCGGCCTGACGCTGCTGCTGTTCTATGGTCTGTGGCATTCCCGCGTGGGCCGCGCGCTCAACTACATCAAGGCCGACGACGTGGCCGCCGAAGGCTGCGGTATCAACGTGGCTTTTTACAAGCTGACGGCCTTTGTGCTGGGCGCGTTCTGGGCCGGCATGGCCGGAACCGTCTATGCCGCCAAGATGTCCACCATTGCGCCGGAATCCTTCAATTTCATGGAATCCGTCATCATCTTTGCGGTGGTGATTCTGTCCGGCGGGAGTCAGCTGGGCGTGCTGATCAGCGCCTTTCTCTTCATCGGCCTGCCTGAGCTGCTGCGCGAGTTTTCCGACGCGCGCATGCTGATCTTCGGGCTTGCCATGATGCTTATGATGATCTGGCGTCCGCAGGGGCTGCTGCCCTGTCTGCCGCGCCGTTACGGCCGCCTGCGCGCTCTGATGGCGTCCGCGGATACTGCCAAGGAGCATCACGCATGAGCCTTCTTGAACTGACGGATGTAACCAAGATTTTCGGCGGCCTGATTGCGGTCAACGAAGTGTCCTTTTCCGTCGAGCCGCAGAGCGTTGTCGGCCTTATCGGCCCCAACGGCGCGGGCAAGACGACGGTGTTTAACTGCATCACCGGCAACTACCGCCCTGAACGCGGCTCCATCGTGTTTGACGGCAAGGATGTTACCGGCGTTGCGCCGCATCGTCTTGTGGAGCGGGGCATCGCCCGCACCTTTCAGAGCATCCGGCTGTTCTCCACGCTGTCGGCGCTGGAAAACACGCTGGCCGGGCGGCACTGCCGCCTGCGTTCCGGCTGGCTGGCGTCCATGCTGCACACGCCGTCGCAGCGGCGCGAAGAGCGCGAGGCCGTCCGCCGCTGCATGCAGGAGCTGGAATTTGTCGGGCTTGCCGAACATGCCGAAGAAAAGGCGGGCAGCCTGTCCTACGGCAATCAGCGTCTTCTCGAAATTGCGCGGGCGCTGGCGTCCGATCCGCGTCTGCTGATTCTGGACGAGCCCGCGGGCGGCATGAACGATCAGGAAACCGTGGCGCTGGTGGATACCATTACCGCCATCCGCAACCGCGGCATCACCGTGCTGCTTATCGAGCACGACATGCGTCTGGTCATGCGTATTTGCGAAAAGCTGGTTGTGCTGGAAAACGGCTGCCTTATCGCCCAGGGCGAGCCGGAAGCCGTGCGCAGTCATCCCGCGGTTATCGAAGCCTATCTGGGCGCGGAAGACGAGGCCTGGTAAATGTCGTTGCTGACCCTTTCCGATATTCGTGTGCGTTATGGCAGCGTAGAGGTGCTGCACGGCATCAATCTGCGCGTGGAAGAAGGCGAGATAGTCACTATTCTGGGAGCCAACGGCGCGGGCAAGAGCACCACGCTCCTGACCATCAGCGGGCTGGTGCGCCCCAGTTCCGGGGAAATCACCTTTGACGGCAAGGCGCTGCTCAAGATTCCCAGTCACGAGGTCGTGAACCTCGGCATCGCCCAGTCCCCCGAAGGACGGCGGGTGTTCGGCCCCATGACGGTGCTTGAAAATCTGCGTCTGGGAGCCTTCAGCGTCCGGGACGAACAGACCACGGCCCGCACGCTCGAATGGATTTTCGAGCTGTTCCCGCGCCTGTATGAGCGCCGTCAGCAGCTGGCGGGCACGCTTTCCGGCGGCGAGCAGCAGATGCTGGCCATCGGACGCGCCCTCATGGCGCAGCCGCGCCTGCTGCTTCTGGACGAGCCCTCGCTCGGTCTTGCGCCCCTGCTGGTGCGCTCTATTTTTGAAACCGTGCGCACCATCAACGAACGCGGCGTGACGGTGCTGATTGTTGAGCAGAACGCCCGCGCCGCTCTCAAGCTGGCCACGCGGGGCTACGTTCTGGAAGTCGGCAATATGGTCAAGGAGGGCAGGGCCGACGAGCTGCTTGCCGATCCTTCGGTGCGGGAAGCCTATCTCGGAGGCTAAGAGCGCTTTACCTTTGCAAAAGGTAAAACGTGCGCGTCCGGCGCGTTCTCCGGCCCAAAGCGAGCGGAAAACCGCATTTTTTCGCGAAACGACAGCCGTATGGTTTGAAGCGCACAGCATTTCAAACTGAACATGCTCCAAGAGCCGCCTGACTGAGAAGATATTCTTTCGGGGGAGGGCAACTCCCCCGTTCTTTTTTGCAGCCGTCCGCAGCGTTTGCGTCGCGGCGGGCGCGACCCGCGTCGGCATTTATCTGTTGCCGGGCGAGAGGGGCTGACCTTTCTGGAGCGTTTTACCTTAATGCTCTAAACGACAGGTCGGCCCCGCAATTTTTCCCCAGGCCCCCTCTTTAGTTCTTGTCAGAGGATGTCCAGCACGCTTTTTGTTATTTTGCAAAATAGTTGTCTTCGTGGCATAGAGAGACTGTTTTTGTGATGTGTCCGACGCGGGAATCCTGAGAGCCCCTTCGTATCCCGTGCGAGCGAAAGTGAGGAGCAGAGCCGCGGCCGGAAGGAAAAAGCCGGGAACGGGGGATCGCCTCGCTGACGGGACGCGGAACGGACTTTGAAAAAATAGCACAAATGCGTTATATGCGGGCATCCTCATTTTGCAGGGGGCATCCTGATGTCTACTATAAATAAAATGAATTCCAAGTTACTGGCAAAGTTCTTGGGCGTATTTTTATATTCATCGCTTGTCGTCGCTGCTTTTATCGGTATATTTTTTAAATTTGAATATGACGAAAAGCATAGATTAACGCAATTCTACGGCTATGTTTTTTCAGAAGAGATTTCAAGTCAGTTTTACGAGCTGTCTCGCGATGTCATGCCCTTATACACGCTTATTTCCATTAATAAAGATGAATCAGGTTCCTTTAATTCGACGGCGCAAAAAATATTAATATCGAGACCTGAAATAATTGCGTTGAATCTTGCAAAAGACGGGATAGTTTCTCATGTTTTTCCCTATGAAGAAAATAAAAAGGCGATAGGCCATAATCTTCTGGAAGATGAAGCGCGAAAAGTAGAATCCTTGCGCGCCAAAGACACGCAAAAAATAACGGTGTCCGGTCCTTTTCATCTGCGGCAGGGCGGCGTCGGCCTGGCGTTTCGGCAACCCATCTATCTTTATCCTGATGATAAGGAAGTCTTCTGGGGCTTTGCCATAGCTATTTATCGCTTCCCGGAAATTATCAAGAAGGGCGTTAATTTCACTATTTTATCCAATGCGGGCTTTAACTGGGAACTTTGGCGCAAGGACCCTGCGAGCGGCAAGAGACTTTCCCTGTTGTCGTCCGGGACTCTGGATAAAGATTTCAGAAGATTCCAGATAAATTTGCAGAATGCCACATGGTGGATCGATATAGCTCCGGCAAACGGATTTATTAATTACAAAAAACTCTTTATCATTATTGCGGCCTCCATCGTATTCTGCGTGCTGCTGTCTTTTATATTTACCTATTTCAGCAGCATTGTAAGCAGATATAATACCATCAAATCAAAAATACATGTTGACGACCTTACGGGGCTTTATAATAAAAGATATTTTTGGGAAACAATCGACGCGGCTCTTGAAAAGCACTTGTCCTATTCCTATGCGGCGGATGAGCCGCGGCTTTTTATCTGCGTCATGGATATAAATAAGTTCAAGAGCATAAATGATACGTATGGCCATGTCGTAGGCGATAAAATATTGATTGAGTTTGCAGAGCGATTGAGCAACGAACTCTCCGCCAATGAATTTGCATCCCGATTCGGCGGCGATGAGTTTGTGGCTGTGCTTTATTGTCAGAATCAGGCGGAACACGCTCTCCCTGAGCGTATTCAAATTATTAAGCAACACCTCGAAGGGCTGTACTGCATTAACGGCAACAGGCTGGATGTTTCCGTCAGCCTTGGGGCGCTGTCTCCGCAAAAATATATGCTTTCTCAAAAGCCGCCCAATCTCAGCCTGGGAGAATTTTTCCTGGAGCAGGTTGATAAGGTCATGTATTCGGAAAAGTACAGTTTCCATGCAAAAGACAAAGAGCGGTAACAGACGAGACGACGCGCCGTTGTTCTGCTGAACAGAAAAAAGAAGAGCAGGGGGCCCCGCAGGGCTGTCCCCCGGAACAGCGTTCAAGTTTTCCGCCCCGGCAGGATGGTTTCTTGCCGGGGCTTTGCGTTGGCTATCAGGGCCTGTTAGCGCTAAATTGTTCTTCTGGGGGGAAGGAAACCCCCTTATCTCTGCTGTCGATGCCCGTAGCTTCCTTCGTCGCAACGGGCACGGCCTGCGGCCGCCATTCGGTCG
>CALVHG010000014.1 GCA_944327285.1 uncultured Desulfovibrio sp.
CGCGCTGGGGAAGGGATGGGGGGCTTGGGGGGAAGGGAAACCCCTCTCGCGCTAGCAGAGGGGTTTCCCTTCCCCCCAAAACAACTTACGAATAGTGTTAACAGGCCCTAAAGGGCGCGATGCCGCCGAATCGTAACGAAAGACGCGCCGGAGTTTCTCCGGCGCGTCTTTCGTTTTTTCTGCTTTCGGAACGTTTATTCGTCGTTTTCAATATGCAGCACCTTCATCCGGTAATGCAGACCGGCCGGAGTCAGCTCCATGATGCGGGCCGCCTTGGCGACATTGCCGCCCGTGATGCGGAGCACGTTGCGAATGCAGCAGGATTCGTATTCGCGCAGGCAGGTCTTGAGGGAAATGCTGTCGCTGCGCCGGACGGCGCGATAGTCGAAATATTCCGCGTTGTCTCCGGCGGTTGCGGGGGGCTCGAAAGGAGCGGGCTGCGGCGGCTGAATCGGCGGAAGAAGCTCGTCCAGCCCCTGAAGCTGATTGCAGGCTTCGCGGAAGTGGCGGGGAAGATTCTGCACCGTAATGACGTCGCCGTTGCCCAGCAGCGCAAGGCTGCCCTCGATAACGTGGGCCAGTTCGCGGATATTGCCGGGCCAGGCATATTCCCGGAAAAGATGCATCACGTCGTCGTCCAGGTTTATGCAGTTCTTTTTATGGGCGGTTTCCGAGTGTGCAATGACGTGCTGCACCAGAAGGGGAATATCGCTCTGACGCTTGCGCAGGGGAGGAACGGCAATGCCGACCACGGCCAGACGATAGAAGAGGTCGCGGCGCAGCAGTCCCTGTTCCACGGCGCGCAGGGGATGCTCGTTCAGGATGCTGATAATGCGCACATTGATGGGGAGTTCCGTATGGGAACCCAGGCGGCGCACTCGTTTTTCCTGAATGACGCGCAGCAGCTTTGCCTGAAGGCCGAGGGGCATGGAGTTGAGCTCGTCGAAGAGCAGGGTGCCGCCGTGGGCTTTTTCAAACAGGCCGGGTTTATCCGGGGCGTCGGTATAGGCCCCTTTGACAGTGCCGAAGAGAATGCCTTCCAGCAGGTTTTCGGGGATGGCGGCGCAGTTGACCGGAATAAAGGGACTGGAGGCGCGCGAGCTGGCGGAATGGATGGCCTGCGCAAAGAGTTCCTTGCCGGTGCCGCTTTCGCCCCAGATCATGACCGGCGACGAGCCCTCGGCGGCGGAGCGGGCTTCGCGTATGCATTCCTGCAGGGTTGCGTCCTGTCCCACGATGTCGGAAAAGGTGTAATAGCTGTTTGGCTGTTCCGTGTCCGTGTCGAATTTGAGGGGGCGCCGGGTTTCCGAAACGTGCGCGGTGTTGCCGGTCCAGATGGTGAAGGCAATGACGCCGTCCTTTTGCCCGTGATCAAACAGAGGAAAGAAGTCCGTGACGGTGCTGGCCAGAAAGTTGGTGGAGGTGGCGTACCAGTAGGCTTTCTTGAGCAGCGGCTTGCCGCTGCGCAGGCATTCCATGGTGGGAATGCATTCCAGCTTGTGCGGCACGTAGAGGCTGGTGATGTGCTTGCCTTCCACCGGAATGCGGGAAAATCCGTCGGCCTTGCGCTGAATGGGATTCATGTATTCGCAGATACCTTCGGCGTTTACCACGGCCACGCCGATGCACATATTGTCCCAGATGGCCCGCACCTGCGGCGTCAGCACGGAGTCCCGGTTGACATTGTAAAACTGGCGGCTGCTGTAGCTCATGGCATGACCTCTGAAAAGTTTGATAAAGAGAAAGAAATTTTTATCATCAATAAAATTTCTTTATTTTTCTAGAAAGGTCAACATGTCTATTTTTATTAATTATTTCAGTAAATTAAGAGCGGTATTTTTTATTTGTGCTCTTTGGCACATTCCATGCTAAACAAAAAGTATAAGCCAGGTCAGTCCGCGCAACGATGCCGCGGAGAACCCCGGGACAGAATTTATCCGTCTTTTCAGGAGATTGTCATGACCGTACATCAGTTCGAAGCAGGCGCCGCCGGCGCTCAGGGTTACGCCATCAACTGGGATACCGCGGAAACGCGCGTAAAGGAACTCAAGGCCTATCTCATGAACGCTCCGCAGGTCATGGACCCTGAGCGTCTGCAGTTCCTGAATGAGGTGTACGACGAGTTCCAGGGCGAACCGGTGTTCTACATCCGCGCCAAGTTGCTGGAGCGCGTCCTGCTGAAGAAAAAGATCTTTCTGGATGGCAATCCCATTGTGGGGACGCTCACCGGGACGCGCGCCGGCGTGTACGCCTATCCTGAATGGAACGTTTCCTGGATCAAGGAAGAAATGCAGATGGCCAAGATGGCCTCGCTGGGCGAAATGAAGATTCCCCAGGAAACCACCGAGCTGCTGGAAAAGACCTACAAGAAGTGGAAGGGACGTACCTGCATCGATTTGAACAACAAGATGTTCAAGGACAAGTACGGCTTCAACCCCGCGCCCTATTCCAAGGCCGGCATCTATTATGACAACGTCAGCGTGGCCAGCGGCTCCGGCATTGCCGACTACCCCCTGGCGCTGAACAAGGGTCTGCGCTGGGTCATCGACGACATCAAGCAGCGCCTCCTGGATTGCCCCACCACGCTGGCCAACAAGGAAAAGCACGATCTGTACCGCGCCATGATCGTGGCCACGGAAGCTGTCATTGCCCATTCGCATCGCTATGCGGATCTGGCCGAAAAGACGGCCGAAACCGAAACCGATCCCAAGGCCAAGGCGGAACTGCTGGAAATTGCGGAAATCTGCCGCCGCGTGCCCGAATTCCCCGCGCGCAACTTCCGCGAAGCCATCCAGTCCTTCTGGTTCATTCATCTGGCCATTGAAGTCGAGCAGATGGCCTGCGCCTGCTCGCCGGGCCGTTACGGTCAGTATATGTATCCCTTCTACAAGAAGGATATTGAAGAAGGCAAGCTGACCCGCGAACAGGTGCTTACCCTCCTGAAGTTCCAGTGGATCAAGCATCTTGAGCTGGCGGAATATCAGGGCGGCTCCTATGCCATGACCCTTTCGGGCCACACCGGCCAGAGCATCACCATCGGCGGCGTGGACGCCTACGGCAACGACGCCAGCACCGAACTGGAAGAACTGCTGCTGGAAACCCAGATTAAGATGAAGAACATTCAGCCCACGCTGACGCTGCTCTATCATCCCAAGCTGAAGGATTCCTACATGCAGAAGGTCGTGGAGTGCATCCGCGGCGGTTCTGGCCAGCCCCAGATTCTGAACAACAATGTTGTCATTCAGCGCAATCTGGCCCGCTTCTCGCAGTATGAAGGCGGCATCACGCTGGAAGACGCCCGCAACTGCGGCAACTACGGCTGCGTGTCCACCGGCATCTGCGGCAAGGGCAGCTTCATCACCCAGGAAGACCAGCCCTGCCTGGCAAAGATTGTCGAACTGATGCTCTACAACGGCAAGGACCCGCTGACCAAGAAGCAGCTTGGCGTCGAAACCGGCGATCCCACGCAGTTCCAGAGCTTCGAGGAAGTGTACGACGCCTACAAGAAGCAGCTGAAGCACATTTTCGGCATTTCGCGCAAGCACTCCGATCTGAGCCAGATGGCCCGCCTGCAGGTCGTGCCCAGCATTTTCCGCTCTGTCATGTACGACGGCTGCATTGAGAAGGGTATGTGCGAAGAGGCCGGCGGCACCCGCTATCCTCAGGTTAACCCCATCATGACGGCCGGCATCGACGCCGCAAACTCCCTGCTGGCCATCAAGCATCTGGTGTTCGATACCAAGAAGATCACCATGCAGGAACTGCTGGACGCCCTGAAGGCCAACTTTGAAGGCTACGAGGAAATCCGCAAGATGTGCTTTGAAGCGCCCAAGCACGGCAACGACTATCCCGAAGTGGAAGGCTTTGTGCAGCAGTACTACCGCGATGTGGATGACATCCATCATTCCGTGGGGCCGGACTGCTTCGGCCACCGCACGCCGCTGGATGCTTACTCCCTGTCTTATCACAACTACTTCGGCTCGCTCATGGGCGCGCTGCCCACGGGCCGCAAGGCCGGCGTCGCGCTGACCGACGGCAGCGTGTCCGCCATGCCCGGCACGGACCACGAAGGCATTACGGCCCTGATCAAGTCCGGCGCCGAAGCCATTGACACGGTGCGTTACGGCGCCAACCACTTCAATGTGAAGTTTGTGCCTTCCGCGCTGGAAGGTCCCAACGGCGCCCGGACCCTGATTTCGCTCATCAAGACCTACTGCGACTTCGGCGGTTCGCATATCCAGTTCAACTGCGTCAGCTCCGACACCCTGCGCGACGCTCAGAAGCATCCTCAGGATTACACGGATCTGGTGGTGCGCGTCGCTGGCTTCAGCGCCTACTTCACCCGTCTGGACAAGGGGGTGCAGAACGAAATCGTCAAGCGTACCGAATACGCTTCCTAATCTCCATTCCAAACACTCATCTGGCCGGGGGCTGCGTCCGCAAGGGGGCAGCCCCTGCCCAGGTATCCGGGGAAAGGGCATCATGAGCCGGGGAATGATCTACAATATTCAGCGCATGTCCGTGCAGGACGGGCCGGGGCTGCGCACGACTGTTTTTCTCAAGGGCTGTCCTTTGCATTGTCTGTGGTGCAGCAATCCTGAATCGCAGAAATTTACGCCGCAAATGCTGCTGTTCGACAATCTGTGCGTGGGCTGCGGGCAATGTCTGCAGGTCTGCCGTTACGGGGCCGTCGTGCCGCAGCCGGACGGCAAGATGGGGCGCGATGTCGAGAAATGCCGGGACTGCGGCGATTGCGCCGCGGTGTGCGGCTACAAGGCCCGCGTGATGTCCGGACGGGAAATGTCGGTCGAAGAAGTCATGGAAGTTGTCCGTAAGGACTGGCTTTTCTATGAGAATTCCGGCGGCGGCGTCACCTTCGGCGGGGGAGAGCCCACGGCCGGCGGAGACTTCTTTCTGGATCTGCTGCGCGCCGCGCATGACGATGCGCTGCACGTCACCGTCGATACCTGCGGCTTCTGCCCTGAAGAACGCTTTGACAAAACCATAGAATTGGCGGATCTTCTGCTCTTTGACTGCAAGCATATGGACCCGGAAGAGCACAAAAAACTGACAGGACAGGACAACGCCCTGATCCTGCGCAATCTGGAGGCGGCGCTTTCGTCGTCGACAGAAGTTCGCGTGCGGATGCCGCTGATGCCGGAGCTGAATGATTCGGAAGAGAATCTGGCGGCCATGGCGGCCTTCTTGGGCCGATTCGACCGGCACCAGGTGGAGATCATGCCGTGCCATGCCTTCGGCAGAAGCAAGTATGCCGCTCTGGGCAAACCGTATCCGTCCGTGCGGCAATACGCGCCGGAAGAGCTTGAAACCGTGAAGGAACGCTTTGCTCGTTTGGGGCTCGTTCCTGTAATTGTGTAACTTTTTGAGGAGAAAAAGATGTTTTCCGTTACCGTTGACAAAGACATGCTGGAAAAACTTCGCGGCATGCTTGAGGATGAGGATGAGGGCACCTGCGTTCGTCTGCGCGAATACAAAGTCGGCGGTGGTTGACATGCCAAGATCGTGCTCGGTCTGGGCATGGACGAACCCGATGAGGATGAGGACGAGCAGATGGACATTGACGGCGTGCCCTTTGCCGCCGAAAAGGATTTTCTGGAAAAATACGGCACGTCCTTTACCCTGAAATACGGCGAAAACAAGGAAGTCGTGCTGACCGCGGATAATGCGGAGGGCTAGAGCGTTTTTGCCGTTGAAAAAGGCAAAACGCGAGGCGGCACTCCCGGCCCGGATTGAGCGGAAAAGCCGCGCTTTTTCCGCATGACGGCATTGCCGGGCAGCCTGCCGCATCTCCATGCCAGATACATAATCGCAGGATTGCGAGAACTGGAAAAACAGATCTCGCAATCCTGTTTGCATATGGAAAAGGTCGCCCGGTTTTTTCGCGGCTGAAAGCGGCGGGGCGACGCGCCTTTGGCAGAAAAATGTTTCCGGCAGATATGGGACAGACTCCTGCGTTGGGATTCTAGAGCGTTTCAACTTTGAAAAAGGAGAAACGCGAGGCGGAGGCACAGCGCCGCACGGCCAAAAGTGAGCGGAAAAACAGCGTTTTTTCCGCGAAACGACAGGCCGTATGGTTTGAAATGCAAAGCATTTCAAACTGAAAATACTATATGATGCCGGGGAGAGATTTCGGGACAGGCAGAAAATAGGGACATTGCGGCGGGAGACTCCGATACCGGGACAGGTTTATTCCACGCGGGCAATGTCTTTTGTCCTCCTTCGGGGAGACGCGGCGATTTCTGAGAGAATGCTGCGGCCGCCCCGGCTGGAGGGCAGGGCGGAACGGTCTGAAGAGGGCCGCTCCGCCTTTTTTTAGGTCGCGGTAACGCTAGAGCGTTTGCATTGGAAAAGGCAAAGCGTGCGGCGGCAGAACAGCGCCGCACGGCCCAAAGTAAGCGGAAAAACAGCTCTTTTTCAGAGGATACCACTGGCCATGTGGCAAGCATCCTTCAGCGGTCATGTGTAGTCTGTGTGTCCTGGTTGTTTGGAATAAAAGATAAGTGAGTGTCGGCTGCGCAGGTTGAGAAAATTTTCTTGACTTTGAAAATCATTTTCAATTAATCTGAGCTTGTCAGTTTCCCTTGCCGTGCGGTCCCCTTTGTTGCGTGTGTCTGGGGCCGCACGGCAAAATACCACGGAGGCAAGCATGTGCGTGACGTTGATCGGCGGTATGGACAGGTTGAAGAAGGAATATATCGCGGCAGCCCGCGAGGGGGGCGCGACCCTCAAGTGCATTCATCGCAATGAACGCAACTTCGAGGACAAAATCGGCACGCCGGACGCCATTATCGTCTTTACTAATAAAATTTCCCATGAAGCCAGACGAAAGGCCATGCAGCATGCCCGCGCCCGTAACATTCCCATAAGTCTGGTGCATTCCTGCGGCGTTTCCAGCTTGAAAGAGTGCCTTTGTCGGCATGCGTCTTGACAGCGGTTTTGAAAGGGGCTATGTCTTGCGGGAATTAAAGAAATTGGATTTCATTTTTGCTAAAAATGGCTGTCCGCAAAGTGCGCGGGCGCGGCAGGACCCTGAATGCGAAAAATGCGGGTGTGCTCAAGGGATATGCGCTCCGCAGGACGTTTGGGCCTTGACAGCCCCGGCCCCGGCGCATACAAGTTTTGCAAAGTAGAGAAATTCAATTTCATTTTTTGAAAATGCGCCTCATATCGACAGGCGCGCAGGATATCTGGAAGGATCAGGAGCGGTAGAGAGCATGAGTGCGGTAATCCAGTTTGAAGAGGCGAGCCATCCCCGCGCGGGGAAGCTGCGTATTGCTCTGGCGGGCAATCCCAACTGCGGCAAAACCACAGTGTTTAATGCGTATACCGGGGCGCACCAGCATGTGGGCAATTACCCCGGCGTCACTGTGGATCGCAAGGAAGGACAGGTGCGGCACGGTCAGGATGAAGCCGTGCTGGTGGATCTGCCCGGCACCTATTCGCTGACAGCCTATTCCATGGAAGAGCTGGTGGCGCGGGCCGAGCTTTCGGCCAATAACGTGCAGGCCGTCATCAACGTGGTGGACGCGTCGGCCCTTGAACGCAATCTGCTTCTGACGGTGCAGATGCTGGAAATGGGGCTCCCTCTGGTGCTGGGCTGCAACATGATGGACGAAGCCCGCGCCGCGGGGCTGCATATTGACGTTAACCGTCTCGCCGGTTTGCTGGGCGTGCCGGTGGTGCCTATGGTGGCCAAATCCGGCGAGGGCCTGCAAACCGCTCTTGGCGAGGCCATCCGTCTTGCCGCCGGGGGGCCGCGCGAGCCCCTGTACGTCAATTACGGCAGCGACACGGATTTGGCGCTCAACAGCATCGAAAAGAAGATAGCCCAGAAGGGCGTGCTGACGGATCGCTACAGCCCCCGCTGGACGGCTATCAAGCTCATGGAAGGCGACAAGGAAGTGCGCCAGCAGGTGCGCGAAGCCAATATTGCCCTGTTCACGGAAGTGGAAGAAGAATGCCGCAAGGTGGCCGATCACATTCGCGACACCCTGCACGTGAGCATGGAATCCTATATTACGGACTGCCGTTATGGCTTTATTCGCGGTCTGCTGCGGGACGGCATCATGCGTCAGGAACCCGGCCGGGATCGTCTGGCCATCTCCGACAGCATCGACAAGGTTCTGACGCACGCCTTTTTCGGGCCGGTGCTGATGCTGGGCGTCCTGTATGCCATGTTCTGGGTGACGTTCACCCTGGGCGCGTATCCTCAGGGCTGGGTGGAAGACGGCTTTGCCGCTCTGGGCGAGCTGATGACGCGGCTCATCCCCGAAGGGCCGGTGCAGTCGCTGGTGGTTGACGGCATCATTGGCGGCGTTGGCGGCGTTGTCAGCTTTGTGCCGCTTATTGCCATCATGTTTGCCCTGATTGCCTTCCTGGAAGACAGCGGCTATATGGCTCGCGTGGCCTATATGATGGACCGCCTTTTCCGCATGTTCGGCCTGCACGGGGCTTCCGTCATGCCGTACATTATTTCCGGCGGCATTGCCGGCGGTTGCGCCATCCCCGGCGCTATGGCCACGCGAACTCTGCGCAGCCCCAAGGAAAAGCTGGCTACGCTGCTGACCCTTCCGTATATGGCGTGCGGGGCCAAGCTGCCTGTCTTCCTGCTGCTGGCCGGGGCCTTCTTTGGCGACGATGCGCCGACCGTGACCTTCCTCGTCATGCTCTCCGGCTGGGTGTTTGCCCTGCTGGTGGCGCGGCTGCTGCGTTCCACCATCATCCGCGGGCAGGCGACGCCCTTTGTCATGGAGTTGCCGCCGTACCGTATGCCCACCTTCTTCAGCATGCTGCTGCACTGCTGGGAACGCACCTGGATGTACCTCAAGAAGGCTGGCACGGTGCTTGTGGCCATTTCCATTGTCATCTGGGCTGGGCTCAAGTATCCCGAACTGCCTGAAGAACAGGCCGCGCCCTTTACGACCCAGATTGAAAGCCTGCAAAGCCGCATAGAAAATCTGCCCGAAGGCGATGCCGCCCGTGAACCGCTGGAAGCTGAACTGGCTAAAGTTCAGGAAGAACTTGGCGGCGCCGAACTGGCCCACTCCTACGCCGGCCGCCTCGGCAAGATGATTGAGCCTGTCACTGCTCCTGCCGGTTTCGACTGGCGCACGGATATTGCTCTCCTGGCCGGGATTGCCGCCAAGGAAGCCGTGGTTGCCACTATGGGCACGGCGTATTCCCTGGGCGAACAGGACCCCGAAGACGCCGCGCCGCTGGCCGAACTCCTGCAAAAGTCCTCGTCCTGGGGCAAGGCGACGGCTCTTTCCCTGATGCTCTTTGTCCTGCTGTATTCCCCCTGCTTTGTGTCGCTGGTCGTCATTCAGCAGGAAGCCGGAGGCTGGCGCTGGCTTGCTTTCAGCATCTTCTTCAATACGGCGCTGGCCTATGCCGTTTCGGTGGTTGCCTTTAACATAGGCCGTTCCGTCTGGGGATAGGGGCTTATAAGGTTTATCCTGGGGGAAGGGAAACCCCTCTGCTCGCGCGAGAGGGGTTTCCCTTCCCCCAGCCCCCCATCCCTTCCCCAGCGCGCTTTTTTCTGGAAGATGTGCGGCTAGAGTGTTTTGAAACGCGCGAGGCGACACAGCGGCCCGGCCTGTCGTTTCTTTTTCTGTCACCGTCCCCCGGAGGCATGCAAAAGAGAGTGTGCGTTCCTTGATTAAGGCTGCTTTCTTCTTTGAAGATTGCCCGCCCCCTCCTGTCTTGACAAGGCAGGAGGGGGCGGGCAATCTTTTTTCGCAGATGCTTTTTTAGCGCGTTTTGCTTTTGAAAAAGGCGAAACGCGAGGCGGCGGCATTTCAAACTGAAAATGCTCTAAGGAGGAACGGAGATGCGGCTTGTCGGCCTGTTTCTTGTTGCGGCGTTTTTGTCCTTTTTTGCCGTTCCGCAGGCGGCTCTGGCCTGGGATGGATACGTGGTGCGCGTGGAGGACTCCAACTGCGTAGCCGTTGGCGATGAACCCAACAGCACGGAAGTGAGGGCGCGCCTTTTCTTCTACGGCATTCAGGCTCCTACGGGAAAGCAGCCCATGGCGGCGCAGACTATGGCCTTTCTGCAACAGATTCTGCCTCCGGGAACGCCTGTGACCGTTGACGAAGCCGGTGAGGATGAAAACGGCCTTACGCGGGCTCTGATTCGTTCCGGCGGGACCTCCATCAACTATCTCCTGCTGCAGCGCGGGCTGGCATGGGTGGATCGTCGCCGCTGCCGGGCGCTGTACTGTCGCCGCTGGATGATTCAGGAGCATTACGCGGTGACGGATCGCGCGGGTATCTGGGGGCTTGATCTCGGCACGCCGCCCTGGCAGTGGCAGCGCTAGACTTTTCGGCATGCCCGGCGCGGCCGCGCCTTCCCGAAGCGCTTTACTTTTGAAAAAGGTACAGCGTGAGGAAAAGAGAGCGGAAAAACGGCGTTTTTTCCACGAAACAGCAGGCAGTATGGTTTGAAACGCACAGCGTTTCAAATTGAAAATGCTCCAGGGGCAGGACTTATTATCAGATGTTGATTCCCCGGCATATTCCCCATCCATAATATTACAAAAATGTTCATATTTACCCGTCAAACACAGTGCGCGGGTTTTGGGGAGGATGGGGGAGTTTGAGGGGGAAACTACGGGAACGCCTTTACTTGCTTCGCCACGGAAAGGCTGGGCCCTTTTTGCCGCAAGCAGCGACCCGACGGGCGGCCGCAGGCCGTGCCCGTCAGGCGACAGCCTTACGGGCATCGACAGCAGAGCAAAGGGGTTCCTTCCCCCTCAAGACAAAATGTAATGAGTCCTGAGCCTTTCTGCCGGATGAGGCTTGAAGCGGCGTCGTGTTCCGGGCTATACTTTGCCTGTCGTCTTTTTTGCGCGAATCACGGACAAAGGAGGTCCCATGTCCACTGCGCTGCAAGAACTGGATGCCTTTCTGGAAGGCTGGACAGTCGATCCGCTTAACGCCAGATCGACCTTTCTTTCCTATCGGGATTTGCTGGCGGCCGTGCCCGGCGTCTCCTTTGACTTCAAGAGTCGGCCCGGCGTGAGCTACTCCCTGCGCGCCCGGCATGAAAAACAGCAGGGACGCGAGTTGTTCGTGCTCGTAGATGTCGTGGATGACGAACCCGAAAGCCGCTGGCTGTCCGTGTGCTTCTATGCCGACATGATTACCGATCCTTCGGAGCTGGGCGACTATGTGCCGCAGGGCCTCATGGGCGAGGATGCCTGCTGCTTCAATCTGGATGAAGACGATGCGGACATGCGCGCCTATATTGCGGATCGTCTGCGTGAAGCGGCCGCAAAGGCTGCCGCATAGCTGATTATGACAGCGGCACGGCAGCGTGTCGTTTTTTTGAAAGGGAAGGACGCCGGGCGTTCTTCCCTTTCTTGGGGTTTGAGAGCGCGTTGCCTTTGAACAAGGCAGCGCGGGAGGCGGCGGCACAGCGCCGCCCGGCCTGGCGTGAGCGGAAAAATTGCGTTTTCTCGCGCAACGACAGGCCGTATGGTATGTTTGAAGCGCAACGTATTTCAAACTAAAAATGCGCTATTGGAGACTCTTTTTTGCGGCATCGCCGGGGGCGCTGCCTGCTGGTTCGGGGGAACTGTAGATGCCTGTTTCGGCCTTGCCGTCCTGTGTGGCCATAGATTTTGAAACGTCCGGTTATGACGCGGGGAGCGCCTGCGCCGTAGGCCTGGCCCGTGTGGAGAACGGGCAGGTGACGGACAGCTTTTCGACGCTTTTGCGTCCGCCGTCTTCGCGGGTTCTGTTTACGGAAGTGCACGGCCTGACCTGGCCCATGTTGCGCGATGCGCCGACCTTTGCCGAGGTCTGGCCGCAGATGGCCTCCTTTATGGAGGGGGCGCAGTGGCTGCTGGCCCATAATGCGGGCTTTGATCGCCGGGTGCTGTATGCCTGCTGCAAAAACGCGGGCTTCGAGCGTCCGAGCATTCCCTTTTTATGCACGCTCAAGGGATCGCGGCGTTCGTTGCCGTTGCCGTCGCGTAAACTGAACGTCGTCTGCGAGTATTTCGACATTCCCTTGCGGCATCATGACGCCGCTTCCGATGCCGCGGCCTGCGCCCACGTGTATCTGCGCCTGCGGGAGCGGGGCGTCAGCGATGCGGAGATGCGTCTGAAATGATGTCCGCCATGCCAAATCTTCTGTTGCGGCGTATTCGTGTCGCCAAAGAACGCTTTGTGCCGTTTCTGCGTCCAGCCGATGACAATGAAAGCCTTTTGCGGCGTCATGTGCGGGAGGGGGAGCTGTACGGCCTGTTTCGTAACAAGCGAGAACCTGTAAGCATGGCCGTGGTGGCGGATGTCAGCGCGTCCTTTGCCGCCGGGGGCCGGGAGGCCGGGCTTGCGCCAGCGCTTGAGGGGCTTCGCGTCTGCGAGTGCGCGCTTCTGGCAACAGCCCCGGCCTTTCGTGGGCAGGGGTACGGAGCGCAGCTGCTGATGCGTCTGTGCGGTTTGTACGACGGCGCGTATGACGCCATGATTGTCGGGACGGGCGAGACGCCGCGCATGCGTCGTTTTTACGAGGGGCGTTGTGGGTTTCGCCCCTGTTTCCGGCGCGCCGACTTTTTTATGGGCGGCTATCCCCAGCCGTTGATTGAGGATGGCGTGCAGCTTCGGGATATGCTTGTTTTCTGTCGCTTTTTGCGCTCCCAGGGAGGGGGCGGGGCGTAAACGACGCCCTTTCTTTTTGTCAAAAAACCGCCGCGCATTTACGTGGCGGTTTTTTTATATTGATATTATTGAATTTTTTGTGTGTGGCACGCATGTTGCTTTTAGCAGTGTACAACGAAAGCAATCACGTGGGAGACGTGTCATGAAGAGTATGTTCAATGCGCAGGTTGATTTGCTCAGCAAGGTTATGGATATGCAACTGCAGCGGCAGAATGTCATTGCCAGTAACCTTGCCAATATGGAAACACCCAACTATAAGCCGCGCGAGCTGGAATTTGAAGAAGAGTTGCAGAAGGCTCTCGGCCTTGATATGCGCGGCACTATGGCTACAACCCGTGCGGGGCATATTCCTACGATGTTTTCCGCAGAGACATTTACCCCCGAATGGTTCAAGCAGTTCAAGCCGCGTCAGATCCACGGCGAAGATCGGGTGAACCTGGATAAGGAAATGGCCAAGCATGCCAAGAATCAGCTTCAGTATTCGGCTCTGACCCAGATTCAGGCCAAGAACTTCGAAGGTCTGGCCACGCTGATTCAGGATGCCAAGCAGGTCTAGAGCGTTTCAACTTTGAAAAAGGTGAAACGCGAGGCGGCGGCACAGCGCCGCCCGGCCCAAAGTGAGCGGAAAAACCGCGTTTTTTCCGCGAAACGACAGGCCGTATGGTTTGAAATGCGAAGCATTTTAAACTGAAATGATCCAGGAATCGCAGGCAGTAAAGGAGGCTTATTATGGATTTCATGACGGCGCTTGATATCAGTGCGTCCGGCCTGTCGGCCGACCGCACGCGCATGAATACCATTTCCATGAACCTGGCCAACGTCAAGACCACGCGCACGCCGCTGGGCGGTCCTTACCGCCGCCGCACGGTGGTGCAGGTGGCCACGGATGTGGACGATCCCTTTTCCATCCATATGCGCTCGGCGCTGGATCGCGAGCTCAAGGGCGTTCGCGTCATGTCGGTGAATATTGACAATCGTCCGCTCAAGCGCGTGTACGAGCCGGGGCATCCCGATGCCAATGCGGACGGCTATGTGTTCTATCCCGACATCAACGTGGTGGAAGAAATGGCGCACATGATGACAACGCAGCGCAACTACGAAGCTAACGTCACCACCATGGAAGCCATCAAGGGCATGTACACCAAGGCCCTGGAAATCGGCAAGTAAGACAGAATTTTTCGCTGCGGACGGGACAGCTCCGGCAGCAACTGAAGAAAAAACGGCATAAGACGGCTGCGTTCCCGGGCAGGAACGCGCCGCGGGAAGAGGAGAAAGATCATGGGCGTGCAGTCTACGGGTATGAAGGCGTATGAAAATGCCGTGCAGCATTTCAATGCGGTGGAAAGCTCCCTGCGTCAGGGGATGCCGGTGCAGTACAGCCGGGGCACGGACAGAAGTCTGCTGCGCGACAGCGTGGACCGGAGCGAAGATTTCGGCTCGCACAGCGATTTCATGGTGCGGCGGGAAACGCGGCACACGGCCTTCGGACAGGACAACAGCTTTTCGCAGACGCTTTCTGAATCGCTGGCGCGGGTGAACGACCTGCAGCAGGCCAAGGCGCAGGCTGTGGAAGATTTTGCGTCCGGGCGCAATCAGAACGTGCACGAACTCATGGTGACCATGCAGAAGTCCAGCCTTGCTATGAAGCTGACCACGGCTGTGCGTGGTAAGGTGCTGGAAGCCTATAAGGAACTGGCCAAGCTGCAATTCTGATGCCCTTCCGGCTTCTCTGCGCCGGAAGACGGCTCAGGGGAGATGGTGTTTCCGGTCTTTCTTTTCCCATGCCGCCGCGTGCGCCCGCAGCCGGAAGGCAGCTGCGGGCAGGGGGCGACGGAATATCGGCGTGACGCCGAAAAGCCGTAAGGCGGGAATCTGCATTTGCCGGAATGCGTCGGAGCTGTCCGTAAGGATGCGCCCGATGCTTCGGGAAAGGACGAGGAATCGGACGGTCGTTGTCTGTCCCTGTCTGGGCGACGTTTCTTCCGAAACTGTGCGCCGTATCGGCGGCGTTTGTCGCCGCGCAAGGATGGAAGACGGTATGCCGCCCGATGGGAAGGGCGGAGGCCGCGTTTACGGCAGGCGCCGGAAAATGGTCTTCTGGTCTTTCACAGCGCTTTCGCGTCGTGTCGGAACACGTTCGCGCGAGGAATCATTTCATAGGAATGATGAAATGGCGTTGTCTGGAGCGATGTACCTTTGAAAAAAGGTAAAACGCGAGGCGGCGGCACAGCGCCTCCCGGCCCAAAGTGAGCGGAAAAACCGCGTTTTTTCCGCGAAACGACAGGCCGTATGGTTTGAAACGCGCAGCGTTTCAAACTGAAAATGCTCTAATAGACGACGGGAAGATATTCCACAAAAATTTCGCCGTTGCCATTGTAGAAGTCGGCGGTCAGCGTGATGACAGTGTACACGCTGCGCCAGCGATAGCGGTAATGCTCGTGCCCGTAGATATGGCGCCCGGTCAGGCTCTCGTTACGATAGGGGCCCCACTGGCGCGACAGGGCGTGCGCCATGTCGCGGAAGGCTTTCATGGCGACGGCAAAGGTACGGGCGCCGCAATAATGGAACAATAGTCCGTTAAGGCGCTGCGTTTCAGTTGTGCTGGCGTAGCCCAGGACTGGTTTGTCGGCAATGCTCATGGCGCTGGAAAGCGCATAGTGATACATATTTTGATCGGTGACGACCGGCTCGATCAGCCGTTTTGCCGTGCCGAGAAATGGCGGCAGCCCTGTGATGGGCGTTCCCCAGCGCAGACCGTCAAAGGCCTCGCCGGTAAGGTGTTGCGTGGCCGCTGTCGGGGTAGCGGCCATGATGATCAGCAGCGCCGCAAGAAGGAAGTGCTGTAGTCGTGGCATGAGACCTCCAGGGGGTATGGCCTGTTTTGAAAATAGGCGGGATTTTTCTTTGTGATCGCTGGCGAAAACAAGCGTCTTTAGCATGACACGAGAGCGCCTTGTCGTCCAGCGTCCGGGAATTCCCGTTGCGCTCCCGTGCGCGGCATGGCGGACGACGCTGCGTTGTCTGTTTTCTTCCGCGGCAGGGAGGCGGGGAGTTTTCCGACATGTTTGGCGTCCTTGCGGCAGTGGGGAGATGTCGCGAGGGCGTCATTTTTTTGTTCCCGCCCGGAGCGGGCCGCATGAGCGTTTTGGCATTGAAAAGGGCAAAATGCGAGGCGGCACAGCGCAGTCTGGCCCGAAGCGAGCGGAAAACCGCGCTTTTTTCGCGCAGCGACAAGCCGTATGGTTTGAAATGTGTTTCAAGCTGAAAAGGCTTATGCCGGCCGACATTTCCGACGGGCGACCGCCGGCAGAGCCGCCAGCCGCGCGGGGCTGGCCTGGCATAACCATTGTTCCGATACGCGGACGGGGTGTCCTGCGTCTTCTGCCGTCAGACGGACGACGCAGGCCGCTGTTTGAGAGCGTTTTACCTTTAAAAAAGGTGAACGCGAGGCGACGGTACGGCGCTGACTCTGTCAGAACTGTGTGGAAAAACAATGCTTTTCCGTGAAAAGACAGGCCGTTTGAAGCGCACAGCGTTTCAAACTGAAAATGTTCCAGGCGCTATTTCCTGCGGCCGGGCAGGGGAGGATATGCCGAAGGTTGCGCGTTCATTGTTTTGGCAGGGACGCGAAACGCGCGCGGCGATTCGCTGACGCGTGTCATTTTTCCTTTGCCTCGCGGCTGTGCCGCGGTGCGGGCAAAAGCCCATGAAAAGAGGCTTCGCGCCGTTTTTTCGTGCCCTTGCGGCATGGGAAAACGGCTTTTCTCATTTTGGCACGGGCGTTGCATAATACAGTGCGAGAGCGAGGCGTCAAAGCCTTGTCAGGAACCGTCAGGATGAGGAGTAACACCATGGCCACACCGCCTTTCATGTCCAGTATTAGTGAACGAATCAAAGAAGCCTGGGGCCGCATGAGCAAGGGGCAGCGGATTTCCGTCTGTGCCGGCACCGTTCTCGTGCTTGCCGCTTTCATAGGGCTGGCCATCTATTCCAGCCGCCCCGATTTTCAGGTGCTGTATTCCAACCTGACGCCGGAAGACGCGAACCGCGTCGTCAAGATGCTTCAGGCTGACAAGACGCCGTATCAGCTTGCCGACAACGGCACGACCGTCATGGTGCCGCGCGAAGTCGTTTATGCCCAGCGCATCCGGGTAGCTGGCGAAGGCGGCCTGGTGGGGCAGGGCATCGGCTTTGAGCTCTTTGACAAGGTCAAGGTCGGCCAGACGGACTTTGTGCAGAAAATCAACTACACCAGAGCGCTTCAGGGCGAACTGGCGCGCACCATCAGCGAATTTCCCAGCGTCGAAAGCGCGCGCGTCCATCTGGTGATTCCGCAGCGCAGCCTGTTTGTGGAAGATCGTCAGGCTCCGTCCGCATCGGTGGTGCTGAAGCTGCATTCGCCCACCCGCAAGCCGGACCCCAAGGAAATCAACGCCATCCTCAACATGACCGTCATGGCTGTGGAAGGTCTTGATCCTAACCATGTCTCCATTACCGACAACGGCGGCAAGGTGCTTTATCAGCCTGTGTCGGACAGCCTGGCTGGCGCTTCCTCCACCCAGATGGAACATCGGCTCGAAGTGCAGCGTAATTTGGAACGCCGCATCGAGGAAATGTTGCAGCCGCTCTTTGGTCCCGGCCGCGTCATTGCCAAGGTTAACGCCGACATGGACTTCAGCCAGAAGACCATCCGCCGCGAGCTCTATGACCCCGAAAAGGTGGCTGTGCGCAGCGAGCAGCGCAGCGAAGAAACGCAGCAGGGCCGCGCCAATCTTGAAGGCGGCGCTCCCGATGCCAACTTCCGCGGCGACGGCATCACCGGTTCCGTGTCCGACCAGAACGGCAGCCGCGAAACCCGCACCACCAACTACGAAATCAACAAGGAAGAACAGCAGATTGTCGCCAACGTGGGGGATCTGCGCCGCCTGACCGTGGCGGTCATCATCGACGGCACCTATCAGAAGGTAGACGGCGCCTGGGCCTTCACGCCCCGCAGCAAGGAAGAACTTGATCGCGTGCGGCAATTGGTGTCAAATGCAGTGGGTCTGGATACGGCGCGCGGCGACTCCCTCGAAGTGAGCTCCGCTCCCTTCATGGATTCCGAACCGCCGGTTGACCCGAACTTTGGCGACATCCTCGCCACCTATGCCGAACGTCTGGGCAAGCCGCTGCTCAATGCCCTGCTGGCCTTCCTCTTCCTGATGCTGGTTGTCCGCCCCGTGGTGCTGGCCCTCATCCGCCCGAAAGTGGAAGCCGGGGAAATGGTCGACGACCTTGTGGGCCTGCCTGCCGCCGAAGAACAGCTTGCTCTCTATGAAGCGCTGGAAGATGCGGCCAAGGGTGACGCGGAAGCTGGGGACGAGGATGAGGACGAAATGTCCTACAAGGATATCGAAGCTCTCAAGGCGCATATCTTCGCCCTGTCCGACAATCACATGGAACAGGTTGTGACCCTTATGCGCGGCTGGATGGGAAAGAATGAAAGTAGTGCAAAAGCCTAGCGGACGCCCTCAGCCCGTCGATGACGGGGGCAAGGACCTCCCCTCCCTCGCGGACATCAAGGCCCTGCGCCACGCCCAGAAGGAAACCAATCAGCGCGTGGAAGAATTGAAATTGAGACTCTTCCGTATGACGGATCAGCATATGGATCAGGCAATCAATATCATTAAGCGGTGGCTTGACAAAAAGCAGTAATCACGCCAAGTAATGAGAAAGTGATGCGCGGCTCGCAAGAGTCGCGCATCACTCGTCGAGGCTCTCCGGCATGTTTTTTTCCGGAGCGCCGATTTTTCATATTTGGGGCAGTGGGTTAAAAAAACTCGTAAAAATGTCTACATTTTATATCAAGAAAAACGGGAGCGGACGCGCGCTGCGGGGAGAGGCGGCAAGCGTCAGGCAACCGGAGGTCGCCGTGGAGGAATGGGGATGGAATTGACGGGACAGCAGCGCATTGCCGTACTTTTGCTTGCCATGGGTGACAAGTTCACCTCGGACGTGTTCAAGCGCATGGATCGACAGGAAATAGCCGACGTTTCCCGCGCGATTGTGGAGTTGCCGCCTGTGCCCAAGGATGTGGTGGAGCAGGTGCTGCGCGACTTCCACGAATCGCTGGTGGAAGGCGTGGACATGATTTCCGGCGGCAGCGACATATTGAAGCGGCTGCTTGTGAAGAATACGGACCCGGAAACGGCCAAGTACATCATGGACACCCTCAACCTTGACACCGGCCCCGCCCCCTTCCGCGAGCTCGGTCAGGTGAGCCCGCGCATGCTGTCGCAGATTCTGCGCAACGAACATCCGCAGACCCTGGCCCTGATTATGGGGCACCTCAATTCCGACCAGGCGGCAAGCCTGCTGACCAGCCTGCCCGCCGGCGTTCGCGCCGAAGTGCTGATGCGTCTGGCGCGTCTCGAATCCGTGCCGGAAGACATGCTCATGGAAGTGGACAAGGTGCTCACGAGTCAGCTCATTGCTATGGGCGGCAAGGAAGGCAAGAAGGTCGGCGGCGTGCAGTCCGTGGCCGAAATCCTCAATGCCGTGGACCGCGCCACGGAAGAGGAAGTGCTGTCGGAAATCGAAGAAGATTCCGCGCAGATGGCCGAAGATATCCGCAACCTCATGTTCGTGTTCGAAGACTGCAAGAACATCGACGACAAGGGCATCCGCGAAGTCATCCGCGAAACGCAGCAGGAAGACCTCATTCTTGCTCTGCGCGGCGCCAGCGACGAGCTCAAGGAAAAGTTCTTCCGCAACATGTCCGAGCGCGCCGCCAACATGATCCGGGAAGAACTGGAATACATGGGGCCCACCAAGCTTTCGGACGTGGAAGGCGCGCAGCAGAATATCGTCAAGGTCGTGCGGCGGCTCGAAGCCGAGAACAAGGTTGTGGTCAACCGCGGCGGCAACAGCGACATTTTTGTCTAGCGGATCTTCCGCCGGCAACGGTTCCGATGCCGGGTCGGGAGGCGGCATCGCGGCAGGATTGCCGCGGCGCAGGTCGCGTTCGTATCGCAGGCGCGGCGTACCGTTTCTCCGTCGCGTCGGAACCGCAACGGCCGAAAGCCGTCTGTTTTCTTTGGTCATGCTGCCCCCGGGCGCGGGCGTCTCTTCCGCAGCCGCCGGAGCATGGGCGTTTTTTCGTAAAGCGTCCTCCGGTGCGGCGGTCCGTGCTTCTGCCGGCTGTTCGGGAACATGGCTGGAACTGTCCACGCCGAAACGAAAAAAGGAAGAACAACCATGCCCCTGGACGATTTGCGCAAGAAGTGGGGTACCATCTTCATGGGTGAGCGCGAAGCTACCGTGGAGGAACTGGACGCCATGCAGGAGCCCGCGCGCCGGGCTCAGGTGCGCCAGAAGGTGCAGGAAGACTATATGGAGCGCGTCCGCGAAAAGGCTACCGAGCGGGCGCGGCAGATTCTGGGCGAAGCCTACGCCGAACGTCAGAAAGTGCTGGCCGAGGCGCGGGAAGAAGCGCAGCGCCAGAGCGATCTGATTCTGGCGGAAGTGGAGCGTATTCGCCAGTCCACTAAGGAAGGCTATGAGGCCATGCAGGCGGAATTGCAGAAGGCCGCCGACATCAGAGCCGAGGCCCAGCGTATCCGCGACGACGCCGCCCGGATTCACGAATCCGCGCAGGCCGACGGGCATGCCGCCGGAGTGGAAAGCGCCGAAGGCGAACTGCGGGCCTTCCGGGGCGAACTGGGGCAGCATCTGGCGTGGGTGCTGCAGGCGCTTTCCGCGCAGTTTGAAACCATCGACGCCCAGTGGCGCGAAGATTTGGCCGAGCTGACCCGCGTGGCGGTAAGCGCCGCCACGGGCCATGTGATGGATACGCAGCACGACGCCGTTGTGCGCGCCGTTCTGCTTGATTCGCTGTCGCTGCTGGAAAATCGGGCCACCATCACCGTCAGAGTGCATCCCGAAGACGAAAAGATGGTTGGAACCCTGTTCAAGGCCGCGCGGGAACGCGCGCCGGAATTGCAGAACTGGGTTGTGGAGGGCGACGCCTCGCTGGAGCTTGGCGGTTTCATTGTGGAAACCAACAGCGGCAGCGTGGACGCGCGCAGGGAATGCTTTAAGGATCTGGTGGACAGCGTGCTGGTTCATCTGGCCCTGCCCGGCAGCGATGCTGAACGCGCGGTGCGCGAGGCGGCCGAAGAGATGGCGCAGCGCGCCGTGCAGCGCATCAGGGCGCTTGCGCCGGTGGACGAGACGCCGGAGGCGGATGTTCCCGCTCCTGCCGAGGTTGCGGCGACAGCGCCGGCAGCGCCGGTTGCCGCTCCTGCGGCGGCGGAACCGCCGCTGGAGAATATGGCGGAAGACGTCCAGGCCGAAGCGGATGTTCTTTCTGACGCGGAGCTTGACAGGACCCTGTCGGAAGCGGCGACGCAGTCGGACGACAGCGTTGCCGACGTCCTGCCCGATGCTCCTGCCGTTGCGGATACCGCGGCGGAGGTCGCTCCTGTGGAGAGCGGCGCCGAGGCTCTGCCTGTCGAGGATGAGGCCGCGGCGCTGATCGATGAAGCGCAGGAAGCGCCCGCTCAGGAAGCGGCGGAAGCCCCGGAAGCAGCCTCGGCGCCTGCCGCTGCTGAAGATGAGGCCTTGCCGGAACCGCGCTCCAATGCCTCGCGCGCAGCGTTGGAAGACGAACTCTTCCCGCTTGAAGAGCCGCCGGCCACGCCTTCTGTCAGCGCGCCCGCTGCTCCGGCGGCGCCGCGTCCCAAACCGGCTCCCGCCACGTCTCCGGAAATTCTGACCGGAGGCGGCTTCCTGCCCGGCGCGTAGCCTCGAATCTTGCAAGGCTGTCTCTTCTCGCGCGGCGATGCTGCGGGGGAAGGGGCGGCTTTTTGCGGACGGCGCATAACAGCGTCCTCTCGTTGCGGGCGGCGATGTCTGTCGACGCGACAACGCCGACGCTGTCATGCGGATCGGGAGTCCGTGTTGCTGTCAGGCGGCGCTGTCTCCGATTCTTTTTGAACCAGCTTTCAGAACTAAGGAAAGACCATGAAGCTTGATCCCCAGTCCTGTAGTCGGCTTTTGCAGGCGGGCAGCCCCATGAAGTTGTACGGCAAGGTGACCAAGGTGGTTGGTCTTGTGGCTGAAGGCAGCGGCTTGCGGGCGCCTCTGGGGGCTGTCTGCCACATGATGCCTTCGGAAGACAGCGAGGGCATCGCCGCCGAAGTCGTGGGTTTCCGCGACGGCAATCTGCTGTTCATGCCCTATGGCGATATGCGGGGCATCCGGCCCGGCAGCCGCATCCGCAATACCAGCCTGCCGCCGGTGTTCCCCGTGGGGCCGGAGCTGCTGGGACGCGCTTTTGACGCCTTCGGCACGCCGCTGGATTCCGGTCCGGCCATCAGCACCGAACTGTGCGCGTCGCCGCTGGCCCAGACCTCGGAGGGCAAGGCGGACTTCGCCGCGCAGATGGAGGCGCAGCGTCCCTTCACGCCCCAGTGGATTCTGGACGCGCGACGGGAATGGCACCCCGAACTGGGCAGTTTGTATGCCGATCCGCCGAATCCTTTGCAGCGTCCTCGCATCACGGATATTCTGGACGTGGGCGTGCGCGCCATCAACGGTCTGATCACGCTGGGTAAGGGCCAGCGCGTGGGCATCATGGCCGGCTCCGGCGTGGGTAAGTCCACGCTCATGGGCATGATGGCCCGGTATACTAAGGCGGACGTTAACGTTATTGGTCTGATTGGCGAACGCGGCCGCGAAGTGCTGGAATTTATGGAGCGCGATCTTGGCCCCGAAGGCATGGCCCGTTCCGTGCTTGTCATTGCCACCTCTGACCAGTCCCCTCTGGTGCGCATGCGGGCGGCCTATGCGGCCACCGCCGTGGCCGAATACTTCCGCGACAAGGGCAAGGACGTGCTTCTTATGATGGACTCGGTTACGCGCTTTGCCATGGCGGCGCGCGAAGTCGGTCTTGCCATCGGGGAACCGCCCACGACCAAGGGCTATACGCCGACGGTCTTCGCCCAGCTCCCCAAGCTGCTGGAGCGCGCGGGCCGTTCCTCTACCGGGACTATTACCGGGGTGTATACGGTGCTGGTGGACGGCGACGACTTCAACGAACCCATTGCCGACGCCGTGCGTTCCATTCTGGACGGGCATATTGTGCTGACCCGCGATCTGGCCGACCAGGGCCATTTCCCCGCCATTGACGTGCTGCGCTCCATCAGCCGTCTGCGTTCCGACATCTGCAAGCGGGACGACCTCATGGCGGGCCGCGCCGTCCTGCGCAGCATGAGCACCTATCGCAAGGTCGAGGATATGGTGAACATTGGCGCCTATGCCCGCGGCAGCAATCCTGAAATTGACGAGGCCATCATCAAGATGCCGCTCATCAACAACTTTTTGCGTCAGGAAGTGGCGGAAAAGCAGGATGTGGAAAGCAGCATGGGGCTGCTGCGCGCCATTGTGGACGCTCCGGGAACCCTGCCGCCCCCGCAGGAAGCCCCGGCGGCGCAGAACAAGCTTCAGAAGGTTCCCCCCGTGCCCGGAGGCCTGCGGCGGGGCTAGTTTTTTGATTTTTCTGGGGGAAGGGAAACCCCTCATCTCTGCTGTCGATGCCCGTACGGGCACGGCCTGCGGCCGCCTTCGGTCGCTGCTGGCGCGAGAGGGCCCAGTCTTTCCGAAGGAAAGGCGTTCTTGTAGCGCTTCCCCCAAGCCTCCCATCCCATCCCCAGCGCGCTTTTTCAGAGCTTTTGCCCTATGGTTTGAAACGCAAGGCGTTTCAAGCTGAAATTGCTCCGTATGGAATATGGCGTCGCGCGGGTGCGCCGCGGTTTTCCCTGCGGCAACCGTCCTCCGGAAATCGGAAAGACGCTGCTCCGTTATTCTTGCAAAAGCCCCCTGTCTTCTTCCGCGAGAAGGCAGGGGGGCTTTGTTTGAGCGGGACTGGAAAAGCCGTTTTTTTCGCGAAACGAGCCGTATGGTTTGACAAGGTGTTTCAAACTGAATTTGCTCTAGTTCTTTACAGATTGACCGCGAGCCCTAGCCTGGCAGGCTGTAAGAAGCAGAATTTATATTTAGTTCGTTGCTTATTGTTTTTTTCGTGAGTTACTGACAATCTTGATCGCTCCATTCTGAAGTTGAAGTATGCCGTTGTTACAGGAGATTTTGCTGTTGTCAAATTTTATACAGCCAATGTCTATTGAATTTCTTTCTGCCGCTTTCAACGTAATGTTTCCACCAGAAATAGTGAGCGTTGCTCCGGCAGCAGACAGCGTGATGGACTCATCCGTAAGCTCTACGGTAGCTTTTGTGCCTCCATTTGAAACTGTTAACGTTAGTTTTTTATCTTGACCCTGTATCGCTGTTACGTCTTCAACATTCGCAACATTCTTGCAGTAAAGTTGGAATTCTTTAGTACCCAAAAGAGCTCCGGAAAGAGGAGCTACATCATTATTTCCACTCTTACTTGTGTTGTTTTGATAAATATTATGTTCGTTCTTGCTTCTGCTTTCCAGCAGAATGCTGGAGTTGCTACTCAGTATCGTGACTCCATGAGGGGGAAAGTTGTAGTTGAACACCGGAGGAGGGTTGATATTCTTGGGAACGCTAGCTTGTCCTTGTCCCAGCAACAGAATTCTGCCAGTTTTCTTCGAAGATTCTGTAATGTCACCGGCGCTGAGTTCCAGAGCATAACCTCCCCTGATATGGGCTTGGTGCTTGCTGTATAAATAAGCCTTGTCATTGCGCATGGTATGCAGATGTGTGGTATCAGCTATGAAGGTGTCTTTTTTTCGTAGGTTTATATCCTGCTCGAAATTTATATTAATATAATTATTTACCTGCTTCTTATTATACCAGTAGGCTTTTTCAAAAACAGGATCGTCCTGTGCCATGAAATCTGTCGCATGATCCGAGTTGTTTGGCAGATATGTTCCCCAGTTTATTACGTTTTCGTTGTATGGTTTTAGTATGTTTATATTTGTTGTTGAGGTAGAATCACTGCCTTTTTTTTCGCCGATGGCCTTATTGCTTGCTTCTGGAGCCACCGTAAGCAGTCCCCCCAGTTCAAGCGTATTTCGCAGGTGCCCGCGTGCGGCATGCTGAGAGATGGCGTCGCGCGCTACCATGTTGATGTTGGATTGCCGCGCATCAAGCAGGATTCCGTGATAATTGTCAGCTGTCTTCTTCTCGCTGAAGAGCAGGATGCAAGCCAAAATTTCTGGGAGCAGTTCAGATACTCCGGTGATGACAGGCTGACAAACAGATGTTACCTTTGCAATGTTTGCATATTTTTTATCTTCTTCAGCCAAAGATGTTAAAAGTTTTACCGTATCTTTATCGAGATCGCTAAGAGTAGCCTGCTGTTTATCGGAATCTGTCTTCGAGCTGTCGCTTTGAGAGGTGTCTTCATTATACTTTGCAATAGTCGCATCAGCCTCTTTTGATTTGGCGTCCATTTCTTTTCGCGTGTCATCAGCGTTTTTTGACTGCAAGCTGATTGATGCTGTTTTCGTAATAAGAGATGCAAGGATAATCCCAAGTTGTTCATTTCGACTTTGAAATATATTGGCTTCCAGTCCGCTCTTGTCCGGTCCTGCAGAGATCGTAGTTCTGTATGTGGTATTATCTGTATCGGAATTTTTGGATATCAAGTTCAAAAGTTGAATAGTTGGCTCAGTATTGGCGGACAGGAGCATGGCCAGAGCTTTTAATCCTCCGGACGCACCAGCTAGTCCTGTTTGATTATTGATATCGGTGCCGATATCGCAACACTGGGCTACGGCTTGCAGGATGGCTGATGCAATAGCGCATTTCTGCTGTTTCAATGTTGTTGTCGTCAGGCTGGCGCTTTTGAAGCTCCGTATGGATGAAGCAATTCCTGAAATATGCGTCATGGCCATATCGGCAAATTGCAACCAGTTGGCGCTGTTCAGATAGCCTATTTCCAGCGAACCGGATTGAAAGCCCAGCGTCCCTCCACCGGCGCTGTGGAGAGACAGCCCCTGCTTGGTATCGGCATTATTGATGCTGATGCTGTTGCCTCCGGCGCTGCGCAGGCCCTGCATATGGGGATTGCTCATGCTTGAGACGGAGCCTGTTTCCGCATTGGCCAGCGCCCCGGTAATGACAGGCAGGTCCGGATTGCCGTTTTCAAACGTGACCAGAACTTCCGAACCGGGCTGCAGGGGCAGGGCAAGGCCGCTGTTCTTGCCGACCTGCGGCAGGGCACGGCGTATCCAGCAGCTGCAGTTGCCGCCGCTTCTGCCGGATACATCAAAAGGAAAATACAATTTGTAACGTCCGAATTCATCCATATACGCTGTCTTGCCGGAGCCTTCGCCGGCGACAAAGGCATGCAGCACGCCGGGAATGCTGGTGCGCCGGGCAGTGCGCGCCGGTCTAAATGGGCGTTCCGCTTCCTGACAGGTAAAGCTGTTGCGGTAGTAGAGTTGTTCGTCTCCCGGTTGCACCGGCAGCCCCAGCTTGAGATGCAGATAGGCATCCTGTCTGCCTTCGTGGTGAATCTCAGTGACCAGATAATTCTTGTTGAAGGCTTCGCAGTAGTGACCGGCAAGGCGAAAGACGCGACCGGGCCGCAGCAGGGGAACACTGCTGGCGCCGTGAAAAATGCGGGCGCGACATTGCAGCTCCTGGGCGCGTATCCGGGCAAGTCTTTTCGCCTGCTCGGAAGTTTCGACATATTCATTTGTGAGATAGACATCGCCAACGCCTGCCGGATCCACTGTCGCCTTGCCGAGAATGACGGCATTGGGATTATGCCATGAGCAGGAGCGAATAACGACCTGCCGGGGTTGTGACTGCTGTTGCAGGGAAAAGTTGTGAATCACTTCCTCGAAATGGTTGCCTTCCATTCCGGAAACAGGCCTGTACTGCAGAAGAAGATCTTCTCCTGTCTTGTGCGCATGCGGATCGTCGGCAAAGATGACCGTGTCTCTGCCGTTTATTTCTTCAAAATAGAAATAGATCCCCTGTTCCTCCATGCGCCAGGAAGCGTATTCATATATGCTTTCCTGATACTGCATGGAAAATTCCTGTCTTGGATAGTCTGTCTGCAGGATATTGAACTCGTAAGGAAAGGAAAAGAATTGCTGGGAGTGTAGTAGATCGCGCAATACTTCTTCCACAGTCTTGTTGAGAAAAATAGTGCTTTGGACAATACGCTCCAGCTTGGCAAAGGCAGGACGCAGATGCACCTCACAGGTAATGAAGTCTCCATAGCGACCTTTCTGTTCCACGGAATCAAGATAGCCAGAAAAGACAGCGGCTTCGCCTCCTTCACGCAGGATTTCAAAACGGCAGGGCGCAGAAAGCAGTCTGCCCGGATCAAGGGTTGTATCGCTGTGGAGCAGGGTTATATGGAAATCAAATAGCTTGTTCAGGCCCTCTATACCGGAGAAGAAAGCAACATGAAACAGGGTATTCGGCACCGCTTTAGAACTGAATGAAAATATATTTCGTTCCATATGTCTATGCCTCAGTGTTTTTTGCAGAGCATGCGCATGCTGACGCATAGGGAAAAACTAGCAAAATGGATTATAAAATAAAAGATAAATAATCATGCATGTGGCGTGGCGGAAACAGATTGACGCCATACGTCAAGCCTATGCGCGCTATGCCGTCGGTTCCAGAGTGATGCTATCGCATGGTGTTTTATTGAAAAATCAAAGATGGCTGAATGGCCGGAATACGGCGGCGTCATGTGATTTTTTTTCGCAGTGGCGCACATGCTCTTCCGATGCGCAGGAGGGGCGATGGCACGATCAGGGCGGGCAGCGCGTATGCGGGACGCATTTAGAGCGTTGCCATTGAAAAATGACAAAAAGCGAGGCGGCGGCACAGCCCGCCCGGTCAAAAGCGAGTTGAAAAGCTGCGCTTTTCCGCGAAACGACAGGCCATATGGTTTGAAACGCAAGGCGTTTCAAGCTGAAATTGCTCCGTATGGAATATGGCGTTGTGCGGGGCGCCGCGGTTTCCCCTGCGGCAACCGTCCCCCGGAAATCGGAAAGACGCTGTTCCGTTATTCTTGCAAAAGCCCCCTGTCTTCTTCCGCGAGAAGGCAGGGGGCTTTTTTCCTGGGGCTGGACGGGGAAGGCTTTTTCCCGCGCTTCGGTTTAGCCTTCCTGCGCGTCATCCGGCCGGATGGCGCATTTAACGCAGCCGTCGGCATGGCGCTCGAACAGGCTGTAGGCATCCATGATGCGCGACAGCGGAAAAGTATGCGTGATGAGCGGCCGCGTATCAATTTTTCCGTTGGCTATCAGAGAGATGAGGCGGTCGCTGTGCACGGCGTCGACGCCGCCGGTCTTGAATATCAGATTCTTGCCGTACATGCGCGGCAGGGGCAGCACCTGATCTTCCTCGTACAGGGCCACGACGGCCACGCAGGCGTTGGCGCGCGCCGCCTGCCATGCCGTCTGGAAGGTGTCGCGCCCGCCCGCGGCTTCAATAACGGCGTCGGCTCCGCGTCCGAGCGTCAGGGCATGCACGGCTTCCGGCACATTGTCCGTTGCGGGATTGAGCAGAACGTCGGCAACGCCCATGCGCCGGGCCAGCTCCAGACGCTCCGGCAGCGGATCGCAGGCGATGATGCGCGCGGGGCCGAAGAGCCGGGCGCAGCTCATGGCGCAAAGGCCCACGGGGCCCGCTCCCAGCACCAGCACGCTGTCGCCGGGGCGTATTTCCGCCAGTTCCGCGCCGAAATAACCGCTGGCCAGCACGTCGCCCACAAGAAGGGCCGCCGTATCGTCCACGTTGTCGGGGAGCAGATTCAGGCCGTTGTCGGCAAAGGGGACGCGCACATATTCGGCCTGACAGCCGTCAATGCGGCAGCCCAGCTCCCAGCCTCCCTGCTCGCAGTTGTTGACAAAACCGTTGCGGCAGAAAAAGCAGTTGCCGCAGAAGGTTTCCACATTGGCGGAGACGCGATCGCCCGGACGGACCTTGCGCACCTCGGCGCCGACGGCCACGATCTCTCCCACGAACTCGTGTCCGAGGATAATGCCGGGACGGGCGCACGGCACCGCGCCATTGCGAATATGCAAATCGCTGGTGCAGATGCTGGACAGACGCACGCGCACAACGGCGTCCGTGGCTTTCTGGATGGCGGGAAGAGGGCGGCGTTCAAGATGGATGTCGTTCGTGCCGCCGTAAACCGCCGCAAGCATGGATGCTGTCGTCATGAAAGACCCCCTTTGCTGTCTGGTCGGCATGGTAGCTTCCCCTTGCCGCTGCCGCAAGGAATAAAAAATGAAAAAAGGGAAGTAATGCGTTGACAAGGGGGGCGTCTTCAGATAGTTTTCTCTTCGCGTCGGGATGTAGCGCAGTCTGGGAGCGCACTTGAATGGGGTTCAAGGGGTCGAAGGTTCAAATCCTTTCATCCCGACCAGCACAAAGACCAGAAAAAAGACCGGTGGGAGAATTTCTCCAGCCGGTCTTTTTTATTGCCTCGCAGGCTCGATCCTGCGCCCGGCACGAGGGCAAACGTCGTGCCGCCGCGGTGGAAAGAGGTTCCATCCGGCAGGAAGCATGAAAAACGATGCCTGCGGGAGCGGGGAAGAAGAACGCGCGTTTACGATGAAGAGAGACATGCCATGAAAGAAATCCATGTGACGGACATCAGCGCCGCCGTGGCCCGCCTCTGTGTGGAGGCCTGCTGTCGGCTGCCCGCCGATGTGCGCGAGGCGCTGGCTGCGCGGCAGCAGGAGGAACCCTCCCCGGTAGGCCGGGATATTCTGGGGCAGCTCGTGCAGAATGCCGCGATTGCCGCCGACGAGTCCGTGCCCATCTGTCAGGATACGGGGCTTGCGGTGGTCTTTGCCGAAGTGGGGCAGGATGTGCATATTGTCGGCGGCGGTTTTGAGGAAGCCGTCAACGAGGGTGTGCGGCGCGGCTATGTGGACGGCTGGCTGCGCAAGTCCTGCGTTGCCGAGCCGCTTTTCGAGCGCCGGAACACCGGAGACAATACGCCGGCCGTGCTGCATGTCCGGCTTGTGCCCGGCGACGGGCTGCGCCTGCGTCTGGCGCCCAAAGGAGCGGGTTCGGAAAACAAGAGCATTGTTCGCATGCTGGTTCCCGCCGACGGTATCGAGGGCGTGCGCAAGGTAGTGCTGGATGCCGTGCTGGCGGCCGGGCCCAATTCCTGCCCGCCTATGATTGTGGGCGTGGGCATCGGCGGCACGATGGAACTGGCGGCTTTGTGCGCCAAGCGCGCGGCTGCGCGGGATCTGCTTTCCCGCAATGCCGATCCGCGCTATGCGGCCTTTGAAGACGAGCTGCTGGAGATGATTAACAAAACCGGCATCGGACCGCAGGGCCTCGGCGGGCGTACGACCGCTCTCAAGGTGCATGTGGAATGGGCGCCCACCCATATCGCCTCGCTGCCTGTGGCGGTCAACATCAACTGCCATGCGGCGCGGCATGCCGAAGCGCTGCTGTAGGGGGGAGTCATGAGCGATGCAATCAAGCGCATACGCGCGCCGTTTGACGAGTCCACGGCCTGCTCCCTGCGCGCGGGCGACCGGGTTCTTGTTTCCGGCACCATTCTTGCCGCGCGTGACGCGGCCCACAAGCGTCTTGTGGAAGCCCTGAACAGGGGCGAGTCCCTGCCGGTGGATCTGCGGGGGCAGGTGGTCTACTATGTCGGCCCCAGTCCGGCCAGTCCGGGGCATGTCATCGGTTCCGCGGGGCCGACCACGGCCGGGCGGATGGACGCCTATACGCCCGCCCTCCTTGCGCAGGGGCTGCGCGGCATGATTGGCAAGGGGTATCGCAGTCCCGCGGTGGTGGAAGCCATGAAGACCCACGGCGTGCCCTATCTTGCCGCCGTGGGAGGAGCAGGGGCGCTCATTGCCCGCTGCATTCGCAAGTATACGGTGCTGGCCTATGAAGATTTGGGGCCGGAAGCCGTGGCCGCGCTGGAGGTCGAGGACTTTCCCGCCATTGTGGTCATCGACAGCACCGGACAGAATTATTACGAAGCCGGACAGGCTCCCTACCGGCAGCTTTAGAGCATTTTCAGTTTGAAACGCTGCGCGTTTCAAACCATACGGCCTGTCGTTTCGCGGAAAAAGCGCGGTTTTTCCGCTCACTTTGGGCCGGGCGGCGCTGTGCCGCCGCCTCGTGTTTAACCTTTTTCAAAGGTGAAACGCTCTAGGCTGGTTAGATCTATAGAGAGTTTGGGGGAAGGGAGACCCCACATCTCTGCTGTTGATGCCCGTAGCTTCTTGTGTCGCAACGGGCATGGCCTGCGGCCGCTTTCGGTCGCTGCTGGCGCGAGAGGGCCCAGCCTTTCCGAAGGAAAGGCGTTTTGTAGTCCTTCCCCCCAGTCCCCCATCCCTCCTCAGCGCGCTTTTATCTGGAGAATGGAACGGTTCGGGGATGCCGTCGCTTTCCCCGTGGCAACCGTCCCCCGGAAACGCGACAAATAAAAACAGCGACAGCAGAGATGTGGGCTTTCCCTTTCCCCAAAAAAGTTGTGAACGGCTCCTTCGGGAGCCGTTTTTTATGACTTGGCATCGGCGGTGTCTATGCGCGTGATGACCGACATGCCCGCGCGGATTTCATCAAGGCGGGGCTGGCCGGGATCAAGGGAAATTCGTACAGGAACGCGCTGCACGACCTTGGTAAAATTGCCGGATGTCGTATCCTTGGGAAGAAGAGAAAAGGTTGCGCCCGTTGCGGGAGAAACGCTTTCCACTCGCCCCTTGAATACTTCGCCGGGGAAGGCGTCGATGACAATATCGACGGGCTGGCCGAAGCGGATGTTGCTGATTTGCGTTTCCTTGTAGTTGGCGATGACATAGGGAGACATGTCCGCGATAAGGGTTGCCAGCTGCATGCCTTCTTTGACCAGCTCGCCTTCATGAATCTTGCGCGCTCCTGTGCGGCCGTCGCGGGGAGCCGTGATGACCGTATAGCCCAGATCAATAAGAGCGCTTTGCAGGCTGGCCTCCGCGGCATGAAGATCTGCCTCCCTGAGAGCGCGTTCCGCCTGCTGGAGAGCCAGACGGCGTTCCTGTACCGCCACTTCGGCCAGACTTTCCCGATGACTGTTCCGCGCGGTCTTGAGGTTGATTTCCGCCGTGTCGGCTTCTCTGGCGGAGACGGCGTTGCTCTTGAACAGCTTTTGCGTTCTGTCATTTTCGCGCGTGGCCAGGTCCAGCCGCGCCGCGCCGCTGTCCGCGACGGCCTTTGCCTGCTGAATGCAGGCTTTCTGCAGGTCTATTTCCAGATCAAGACGCGCAAGATCGGCCGCGGCGCGATCCCGACTGGCTCTGGCCTGAGCAACGCGGGTCTTGAAATCCGCGTCATCCAGCCGAATCAGCATATCGCCCGCCCGTATCTTCTGAAAGTCGGAAAAGCCGACCTCCCTGATATAGCCGCTGACCTTCGGTTCAAGCACGATTCTGTCAAAATGCGTATAGGCATTGTCCGTTTCCTGAATCCGTTTGCCGTTTTCATATTTGTTGAAATTCAGCAGAATCATGATCAGGGCCGCGAGCAGCAGAGCCAGAATGAACCAGGGCGTAAAGCGAAAGAGATAGAGAAGGCGGTTGTAAAAGGCGAGCCGCAAAAGCTCGTTTGCCAGTCCTGTTCCGGGTGTCGTCATGGCAGTCTCCGTTCGGGGGATGTTTGCTCAAAAAAATGGTTTTGCCGCTCTTCCTCTGGCTTGGTTCAGCGCGGAGCCGGAGGGGCGGGCAGCTTCCCGCCGACGGGCACGGGGCTGACGGGGGTCGGCTTCATGGCTTTGATGAAAATAAGCAGTGCCAGCGTGCCCAAAGCTATGGCGCAGCACAGCCCGAAAACGTCGTTGATGGCCAGCACCGTTGCCTGCGTTGTCGCGGCGGCGTTCAGCTCTTCCAGCGAACCGCCTGTTTCCAGAAAATGCCGCACGGCGGGCGTATTCCCCGTGAGGCGGCTGCTCAGCGACGTGAGATGCATATCCTCGCGCTGCCGCATGAGGAGCAGGAGCGCCGCGCCGCCCGCCGCGGGGGTCGAGATGCGCAGAAACTGTATGTAGGCCAGCAGCCCCGGAGCGGTCTGCATGGTGAAGCTGGCAATGCAGAATGCCATCAGGGAGAGAAAGACCAGCGGATGCCCGCAGGCAAAGAGAATGCCCATAGGAAAGAAGTCGGCTGCCACCCAGTCGGCGGTGATGCGCGTGCCCTGATAGCAGGCCAGCGCCATGAGGATAATGCCCGCGGCGCAGGTCAGGCGGGTGTCCACCTTCAGCACCAGATAGACGCAGAAGGGCGTCAGCAGAACCTGCAGAAGAGCGATGACAAGAAGGGCGTTGCCGCTCTGAATAGGTTTGAGCTCCTGCACGGTGCTGAGAAAGTGGGTGATCAGCAGGGAGTTTGCCGTCATAATGAAAATATAGATGGCCACCATGCCCACAGACATGACGATATTAAAGTTTGCAAACAGTCTGGGAGAGGCCCAGGGCTTGCGGACGGCGTATTCGTTGACAAAAAACAGCAGAAAGAACAGACCGCTGCCGCACAGGCAGACAACAATCAGGCGCGAATCAAACCAGCCGAAACGCTCCCCCAGATCCATGCCCGCAAAGAACAGCATGCATCCCAGACAGAAAAAGACCATCCCCGACGCATCAAGATGCCGCAGCATTTCCGGTTTGGGGGTATCGCCGGGAAGAAATTTGTAAATAAGTATAAAGTAAATTGTCATGACGAGCGTGGACTGCCAGTAAATCCACTGCCATCCGATATGTTCGACATAAAATCCTCCCAGCGATACGCCTGTGTTGATGCCGAGAGATACCCTGAACGTAAAAAAAGCCAGCGTGACAATCCACCATTTTGGCGGAATATATTTCATCATTATTTGTATTGTTGACGTAACAAAGCATCCAAGAATAAGTCCTGAAATAAAATGCGCTATGATAAGATTTTCAAATCCATGTATAAATGGAATAAAGAATGTTATGACGATGAATCCTGCGGAAAGAGGCAGTAAAAAGATGCGTATTCCCAATGCTGACATGAAAAAAGGCATTGTTGTGGCAAGAAGCAACTGCGGAATGGATGTAAGCGTATTCAGAATTGCGCCTTCTTCTGAAGAAAGACCCCATATGCCACAAAGATCAGAAAGGGAAGATGACAGGAGACGGCCGTGAAATGTCGTCATGGCTGCGGCAAGTGAAATGGCAATAAGGATGCCGGCCTGCTGTCCTGTCAGTTCAGGAAGAATATTTTTCTGTGCGGCAGTTTCCTGTATCATGCGTACATACCCGTTTCTGCGTGCAAAACAGTTCTGTCTCCGATGATACATCGGAAACATGCGCGACAGAAAATGTCAAGAATATTTTTTCCAGGGGCGCTGGCATGTTAGAGCGTTTCACCTTTGAAAAAGGTTAAACGCGAGGCGGCGGCACAGCGCCGCCCGGCCCGATGCGAGCGGAAAAAACCGCGTTTTTTTCCCGCGAAACGACAGGCCGTATGGTTTGGAACGCGCGGCGTTTCAAACTGAAAATGCTCTGGAGGAAAAGGCCGATAGGGTCTTTTTGCTTTTCCGGCCTTTGCGTGCTAGAATCTGGGTTCATTTTCGGACGGCGGCTCTCGAAAGAAAACCCGTCATAACAGACTGAAAAATAAAATATTCTTGCAGGGAGCCCCTGGCGGGAACCGCCGCAGGGCCCTGCGGGAAAGACGCGCCGCAGGGAGAAGGGAATGCTTCACTCCTGCCGGCGCGAACAAATCGGAAAGAGGAATCCCGATGAAAACGGCATTGCTGCTTGTCATGGCTTTTTTTGTTGCCGCCCTGTGTCTGGCGGGCTGTTCCTCCCAGCCGCTTCAGGGAATGACGACGGAACCGGAAACAGGGCTTTCCGTCGTAGTTTCCAGAGCCCGGCCGGCAGTCATGTTTGCGCCGGCGGAAGATATGCGTTTCATTTCCGCAGGCTGGCGCAGTCTGCGGCCCGCAACGCGCACGTCGCAGGAAGGGGACGCGCGGATCTGGTTTGCCCTGTACGGCAAGGGAGAGGGCACGCTGGTCACCGCGCTGGCGGAAGCCTCGGACCCCTGGCTGTGGGAAGCGGCGCACCATGCCGCCTTTCCGCCCCTGCGGGAACTTCAGTACGAGCAGAACGGCGAAATGCTGTACGAGAGCCTGCTGCGCCTGACGGCGGATCAGGATCCGTTCTGCGCGGAAGGCGGCGCCTGTCTGGTGTATCGCGCGAAATATCTTTTGAATTTCCAAAAGATGCAGGTCATTGTCGAATATCATGAACCGCTGAAGGCATCCCAGGCGCGCGACATCGCCTTTCAGGAGGCCGCGCTGAACGCCTTTCAGGAACGGGGGCGGGCGGCCTGCGCCGTGCGGTTCCCGGACAAGGCGGCCATGAAGCGCGCGACGCAGGACTTCCAGCCGCTTTCTCAGGCGGACGAGCGCTTTTCCCGCACGGCCCTTTCCCGCTGGGTCGGGGAATTGCAGCGCACGGGCGGACGCCTGTAATGGCCTGTATCCCGGAACCGGGATTGTACGGCGCGGATCTGCGGGTCTGCGACAGCGCCCGTCTGATTGCCCTGATGCTGCGTCTGCTGCCGCAAGCGGGGCAATTTGCCGCCCCTGTCGGGGGGCTGACGCTGTTTCGTTATGATGCGCCGCAGGAGGTCGTCTGTTTTACGGAGCCTTCCGTGGGGCTGGTCGTGCAGGGCTGCAAGGAATCGCTGCTCGGCGCGGAGCTGCTGCGCTACGGCGTGGGCGACGCCATTGTCATCGGCGTGCCCATGCCCGCCGCCAGCCGCATTATTGCGGCTTCGCCGGAAGAGCCGCTTTTGATCGTCTCTGTCGCTATCGACAGGAATCTGGTGCGGGAGCTGGCCGCCAGAACGCCGGAGCATCCCTGTCCTGTCCGTCATCGCCATCTAGGGGCCTCTGTGGCTCCGGCAACGCAGGATATGCTGGATGCTTTTTTTCGTCTGACCATTCTGCTGGATCAACCGCAGCGCGCTCCCTTGATGGCCCCTTTGCTCTTGCGCGAGCTGATTTTTCATGTGCTTGCCGGGCCGCAGGGCGCGGATTTGCGGGCTATTTATGCCGAGGATTCCTGCGGCAACAAGGTTGCGCAGGCCATAGTCTGGTTGCAGGAACATTACAAAAACCCCTTGAATGTGCCGGTGCTGGCGCGGCAGGTGGGCATGGCCGCTTCCTCCTTTCATCGCCATTTCAAGCAGGTGACATCCCTCAGCCCCTTGCAGTTTCAGAAGCGCCTGCGGCTGCATGAGGCGCGGCGGCTCATGCGCGGAGAACAGCTGGACGCCGGTTCCGCCGGACGGGCTGTCGGCTATGAAAGCCCGTCGCAGTTCAGCCGCGAGTACAAGCGTCTTTTCGGGCAGCCTCCGGGACGGCACGGCAGAAATCCTGCGTAATGTCCCGCCTGCCGCCGTATCTGCCGGCGGGCAGCGGAAAAGCCGTGGTGAAGAAGACAGGAAATCCCAAAACGTGATACGAAGTGACGATCCCCGTGCCTGCTTTTATGCGCGTCTGAAAGACATTCTGCTGCGCCATATGGCGGAAGCGGGCAGCCTGTCTGCGCCCGTGCCGGGTCTGCGCCTGCACAGGCGGGATGTGCCCGGCATACCGGAGCACTGTTTTTCCCGCCCTGCGCTGACCCTGATTGTACAGGGAGCCAAACGGACGCTTATCGGACGGGAAGACTACCGCTATGGCGCGGGGCAGTGTCTTGTGGCGGGCATTGCCATGCCCAATATGAGCTACTGCACGGAGGCTTCGGCGGATCAGCCCTGTCTGGGGCTTTCGCTGGAGCTGGATAGCGCTCTGATTGAGCGTCTCGCGGCGGGCCTTCCGGTGGGACGACAGGATACGCCGCAGAAATGCAGCGGCGTCTGGGAGACGGACGGGGATTTGCTGGATACGCTGTGCCGTCTGGCTGCGTTGCTGGATGCGCCGGAGCGCATGGCGGGGCTTGCTCCCATTCTGACGCAGCAGGCGCACCTGCTGCTCCTGCTGGGGCCGCAGGGCGGGCTGCTGCGCACGCTCGGCACACGGGGGAGCGGCAACCATCAGATTCAGCGCAGCATCAATCTGCTGATTGAGCGCATGGCGCAGCCGCTTGACGTTGAAGAGCTGGCGCGCCATGCCCATATGGCGGCGTCCACCTTCCGGCGTCGCTTCAGAAGCGTGACGGGCATGAGCCCGACGCTCTACCACAAGCATTTGCAGCTGTACGAAGCCCAGCGGCTGATTCTGGAAGAACAGGCAGACGTGGCCGAGGCGGCTCACAGGGTCGGCTACGAAAGCCTGAGTCAGTTTAACAGGGATTATCGCCGGATACTGGGGAGTTCTCCGGCGCGGCATGCTCGTCTGCTGCGCGGAGAGGACGGGTAGGCGGGAGTTAAAATAAATAGCGCATATCGACTGCATGCTCACTGGAGATTGTTTGTCTCCTGTTCCCGCATTCTTTAGAGCATTTTTAGTTTGAAATGCTTCGCATTTCAAACCATACGGCCTGTCGTTTCGCGGAAAAAGCGCGGTTTTTCCTATCACTTTTGGCCGGGCGGCGCTGTGCCGCCGCCTTCGCGTTTCACCTTTTTCAAAGTTGAAAAGCTCTAGAAAAAGCGCGCTGGGGAAGGGATGGGGGGCCTGGGGGGAAGGGAAACCCCTCTCGCGCTAGCAGAGGGGTTTCCCTTCCCCCCAGCAAGCTGCGGATAGTCTTTTCCTAACGCCCTGCGGGATGCAGAGGCGTGCGGGCCAGCGTGACAAGATCAATGCGCCGTGCTCCGGCGGCGCGTAAGGCCTGCGCTGCCGCGCGGGCTGTGCTGCCGGTGGTGAAAATATCGTCCAGCAACCAGAGGCGCAGCCCGGCCGCGTCGGGAGAGGCGATAAAGGAGCCGTGGAGATTGCGTCGGCGTTCTTCGGCGCGCAGACGGGATTGCGGCGTGTCGCAGGACGGGCGAAGCAGCAGTTCCGGGCGCACTGGCAATTCCAGAAGATGCCCCGTGGCCAGCGCCAGTTCCTGCACCTGATTGTAGCCGCGCTGACGCAGTCGCGGCAGCGGAAGCGGCATGGGAACCAGAGCATCGGGCAACGGCAGGCAGAGAAGGCTGTCCAGCAGCAGCGGGGCCAGGGCGTCGGCAAGAAGAAAGCGGCCGTGGAATTTGAGTTCCAGCAGCATGTCCCGCAAGACGCCTTCATAGCGGCCGTAGCAGGCCATGCCCCGCCACGGCGGCGGATCGCGGAGGCAGTCGCCGCACAGCGCGGGAGCCACGGGAGCGCTGTCGGGGAAGGGAAAGGCGCAACGGCGGCAGCGCGGCCCTTTCATGGGCGGCAGTTGCGCGAGGCAGGCGGCGCAGAGCAGGCCGTCCGCCGTGCCGTCATTCCGGCCGGGAGCAAAGGCCGCGCCGCAGCGCAGACAGCGGCGGTCGCCGAAACCGAGCAGGTCGGCCACGCGCCGCAGGCGACGGACAAGACGGCGCGGCAGCATCAGGGCGTTGCTCTGTCGGCGTCCTCTGTCAGTCGCTGCGCCCATTGTCGCCCCCATTGTCGCACGCTTTCGGCACGGGAACAGCCGTTCTCCTCTTTCTGCCAGTCTCCGGGTTCTTCCATACCGCGCCAGCAGCGGGTTTCCGCCAGCTCTCGCCCCAGAAGGGGGAAAAAGTAGCGCAGCCCCAGCGTTGCGCCGGTAAACAGCTGTTCCCCTCTGGGACGACCCGCCACCAGTCCGGCCACGGCCGGACGCGCGGGCCCGGAAGGCGGATCGTTCCAGAATCGCTGGGCGCGGTCCACGCAGCTCTTGGCGTGCGCCGGAAGACCGTAGAAATAGACGGGCGCGGCCCAGAACACGAGCTTCGCCGCCATAATCTCGGTAAAAAGCGCCTCCGCGTCATCGCCGGACAGGGGGCACGCATGCGGCGGCCTTGCGCACTGCCCGCATCCGAGACAAGGACGAATGCGAAGCGCGCGCAAGGCCAGAAAGCGGCAGCGAAGACCGCCTTCTTCGACGCCCTCGGCAAAGAGTTGCGCCATGAGGTCCGACGTCCCGTTGCGCCGGGGACTTGCCGCGATTATCAGAGCCTGAGGCACGGCTATTCGGCAAAGTCGCCGCAGAAAGGATTATTTTTTCGCTCGTCGCCAATGGTCGTGACTGGTCCGTGTCCGGGATAGACGACGGTTTCCGGGGGCAGAGCGAAGAGGCGTTCCCGGATGGAGTGCAGCAGCTGCGGGTGATCGCCGCCGGGGAAGTCGGTGCGCCCGATGGAGCGGTGGAACAGGGCGTCGCCGCTGAAGACGGCGTGTTCCGCGGGGAAATAGATGGAGATGCCGCCCGGCGTATGTCCGGGAGTATCCAGAATGGCGCAGCGCATGCCGCCCAGCGTATGATCGCCGCGGGCAATGTCCTTGCCCTCATAGGCCGGGACAGGCGGAAAACCCCAGATGCCGCCCTTGCCGGATTCCGTATCCAGCAGGCAGCGATCCTGCGCCGGCATGTGGACGGCGGCTCCGGTGGCTTCGGCCAGCGCGGCCACGCCATACACATGGTCAAAATGCAGGTGCGTCAAAATAATATCGGTAATGCGCAGCCCCTTTCCGGCGGCAAAGTCCAGCATGGGGGCCGGATCGCCGCCCACGTCCACGGCAACGGCCATGCCGTTGGCATGCACAAGATAGCTGTTGGTTTGCAGCGGACCGAGGGGAAAGGTTTCTATGGCCATGAGGGCTCCTTTGTGTCGCGGTTGCGATGCCGCCGGCAGGAGGAGACTCCTGTCGGGCGGCGTCGTGATTTCCTGTTGTGGTAGCGCAGAGCGCCCTGCGCGGCAAGTCCGTTTCTGGAAAAAATCTAGACAATTCGCGACCTCGGAACTACACTTGCAGACATGAAGGACTGTCTTGTTTCCACGGAAGTTTCCCTTGGCGGCTGCAATAGTTTATGTTCCCTGGCCCGCGCCGATATTCTGGAGCAGGAATCCCTGCTGATATCCCGTTTGCGTCACTTTCTTTCTTTCAGCGGGCATGCGCTGTATTTCCCCACCGGCGATCTGCCTGAAGATCCGGAGTATCTGCCCCGTGAGCGAAAGCTGCTTCTGCCGCTGCGTTATGGCGGGGCGGCGCTGGGCATGCTGATGCTGCATGGCGTGCGGGCGAAAGAGGTGCGTCCGCTGCTGCCTGTGCTGTCCTCTCTGGCGCAGATTTGCCTGGAGCTCCTGCAGCGGGTCAAGCTGTGCTGCCGCGATCGGGTCACGGGGCTGGCGACGGAAGACGTGCTGTATGGCGTTATGGAGGCCGAGGCCGCGCGCGTCCGCGCGCAGCTGGCGCGTCCCTGTACGGAAGAGGAAAACGTGCCGCTGCACCGTCTCTGCATGGGGCTTGTGCTGGTTCGGGTGGATAACGGGCGCGCCGTGGCCTCCGAATCGGGATTCTGTTTTTCCGATGCCCTGATGGCGCAGGCGGCGCAGGCTTTTGCCCAGGAAGTGCCTCCCGAAGCCTGCGCGGCCCGTGTGGGCCGTTTTGGCATTGCGGCCCTGCTGCCCGCCGTCAGCGGACGCGGCGTCTGCCGTCAGCTGGCGGAAGCGGCGCTGGCGCGTCTTTCCGGCGTGTGCCTGCAGGAGCCGTTATCCGGGCGAAGCGTGCGGCCTGTGGTCAGCGTCGGCTATGCCGTCTATCCGCAGGATATGGCGGGCGGAGAGTTTGCGCTGGATATGTCCGAACAGGCGCGCCGCCTTATGGAACGGGCGCGCCTTGCGGCCCGCGTGGCCTCGCGGCGCGGCGGTGCGGGGGCTGTCATGTCCTTTGCGCGTATCCTTCAGGAAGGCGGCAGCGTAGTGCAGGTTCTGCCGCTGGGGCGCGTGCGCGTCAGTCTCGGCAAACGTGCCAAGGCCCGCGAAGGGCAGCGTTTTTCCGTATGGGAAGGAGGGACGCAGGGGCGCTACAAGGGCGAGATTGTTTTGTTGCAGGTGACGGAGCAGGACGCCGTTGCGGAAACGCTGCATCTTGCCGACGCGGCCGTGCCCTTGAGCGAAGGGGACGCGCTGGCCCTGCTCAGCGAGGAAAGCGGCGCGCAGCGGCAGGCGCAGACGGGCGACAGCGAAGGCGAGGGGGCCGAGGATGCGCGCGGCATTTGCAGCCACGGCGTCTTTCTGCGGCGCTTTGCGCTGGAGCGGGAACGGGACGAGCATTTTTCGCTGACCATTTTGCGTCGGGAAGCGGACGCCGGAGAGGAAGATCCCCTTGCGCCCCTGATCGACGCCTGGAAGGCCGCGCCCGCGTTGTGCGGCGAACGGGTTCTCGCCGGTCTGTACGGCAGCAACGCCCTGATATTCTATCATCCGGGCGCGGAAGCAGAGGAGCTTGCGCCCCATTGGGCGGCGCTCTGCGCGGAGCTGGAGGCGCGGGGCATCTCCGCCGCCGCGGGCATTGCGGGGCATCCCTTTTTGCAGTTCCGCAAGACGGAAGCCCCGGAATGCGCGCTCAAGGCGCTGGAATACGCCCAGCTTCTGCCCGCGCCGCATGTGGGGGTCTGCAATTCGCTGGCGCTCAATATCAGCGCTGACAAGCGCTATAGTCTCGGCGATGTCTTCGGCGCTATCGAGGAATACAAGCTGGCCCTGCTGGCCGATCAGGAAAACGTCCTCGCCTGGAATTCTCTGGGGACCTGCTATGCGGCGCTGGGGCGACATAACGAGGCCCGCCGCTATTTCGGGGAGGCGCTGCAACGGGCCTCCTCCGTGGAGCAGGCGGTGCAGACGCGCTACAATCTGGGGACGGTCTGCCTGCAACTGGAAGACCGCAAGGCTGCGGCCGAGTATTTCCGGCAGTGTATCGCCGATGCGCCGGAACATCTCTACGCCCATTTGCGTCTGGGGCAGCTTTGCGAGGAGGCGGGGCGGCGTTCGGATGCCCAGAAATACTATGAGCAGGCCGCGGCCATCGAGGAATTGCGCGAACAGCGGGACGGCGAGTCCTCCAATGTGGCCCGCCGCTGTCTTGCCCGGCTGGTGGCCCGGCAGCGCAAGGGCGGGGAAGCGCGCGAGATGCTGCATGACGCCCTGCTGCGTAATCCTCATGACGACGCGACCATGCGCATGCTGGCCGATCTGTATCTGGAAGGCGGCGACGATCCCGCCGTGGCTGAGGCGCTGGCGCGGCGCAGCCTGTTGCAGCACGAATGCGCCGAGGGCTGGCGGTTGTTGTCGCGGGCGCTGGCGGCGCAGGGCAAGACGCGGGAGGCGGACGAGGCCGCGGCGCGCGCGTCGGTTCTCTAGGGTCAGGACTTATTATCAAATGTTGATTCCCCGGCGTATTCCCTATTCATAAAAAATAAAATATCATTGCATGTTACAAAAATGTTCATATTTACCCGTCAAACACAGTGCGCGGGTTTTGGGGAGGATGGGGGAGTTTGAGGGGGAAGGAACCCCTTTTTGCCGCGAGCAAAAGGGGTTCCTTCCCCCTCAAGACAAAACGTAATGAGTCCTGAGCCTAGAGCGTTTCACCTTTGAAAAAGGCAAACGCGAGGCGGCGGCACAGCGCCCGCCCGGCCTTGTCGGCATGACATTGCAAAGCCTTTTTGCTATGTTGGCCGCATCGGCGGCAGGGGATGTCCCTGTGCCGGAACGCCGCTTCTCCTGCCCTGCAAAGAGAGCGCGGCGTCGAACGCTTCCTCTATGAACTTCTGGAAGGGCTTTTCATGTTTCGACGTTTGCTTCTGGCGGGCTGCGCCTCCCTCTGCCTTCTTTTCTGGTCCCCCGCTGCCGGGGCGCATGTCACGCTGCTTGTGCCCAGTCAGCCGAGCATCGAACAGGCTCCGGCGGAGGACACTCCGCAGGCCGCGGACAAGAACGACAAAGGCGAGAAGCAGGTCGCGGCGCCCGTTCCGGGCGGACTTCTCCCCGCTGCGCCCACAGAAGGGGGGGCTCCTCTTCTCGACAAGGAACTGGACCTGCTGATTACGCTCATGCGCCCTGAGGATCATTCCTGTCTGGACATGGAAATGCCGCAGCTGATGTCCGTTCTGCGCTTTGACGCGCAGACGCCGGTAGAGCAGGGGCAGCTTATGGGGGAACGGCGCGACCTGCTCGGCGATTTGGAAGAAATCCGTTATCTGGACAGTCGCGCCTGGGGCGTCAACGTGGCCATCGGCAAGCCCGGACTGTATCACTTCATGATTGAAACCCGCCCCCGCTGGAGCGAATCCCGTCAGCGCTACGAACAGGAATTCGTCAAGGCAACCGTGCCGGTCTACGGAGAAAGCCGCGGCTGGGAAGTGCCGTGCGGCCTGCGGCTGGAAGTTGTTCCCCGTACCCGCCCTTTCGGGCTTGGCGCTCCCTGTCTGTTCAGCGCGCAGGTGCGCTGGCAGGGACAGCCGCTGCCCGGCGCGCTGGTGCGCATGTATCGCATCAATACGGACAAGACGCCGCCAGCCCTGCCCACGCCGTGGCATTGCTCTCTTGAGGCGCGCGCCGATGCCGACGGCAACGTCGCCTTTGTGCTCAACCGTTCGGGCTGGTGGTGCTGCGTTGCGGAAACGGACGGCGAACCGCTCAAGGGGCCGGACGGCAATCCTAAGCCGCTTCGCTTTGGCGGCGTCTTCTGGCTCTATGTCGACGATATGAGCGCCGCGCCCTCTGCGGAAAAGAAGCGGTAGGCAGAAAGCCTGCCCGCGTCCGTAATGATGACCTTGCAGGCGCGACAGGGCATCGCGTCCCGGCCGGATAAAACCAATATGCGTTCATGGCATCCGCTCTGTGCGGACGCCATGAACGCTTTTTATTTTTTCTCTCGCTGTTTTTGCTGACGAAGCGTCTCTCCCCGTGTGATACCATTTCGTCGTCCCCCCTGTTGCCTTGGGGGGACGGCGTAATGTATAGTGTCAGCTATACGCATTATAACTTCTGGAGGGAGAGCCGCGTGCGTACGCTCAAAAAGAAGGTCTGGCTTGCCCTGTACAGGGAGCGTCTTGAATGCGTAATCAGCGCATGGAGCAGCGACCTGAGAAACATTCGCGAGGGTATGATTCGGGTCTCCAAAGCCCGTCTCATCGTTATGGAGGACGGCGAAAGCAGCCAAATCTCATTCCGCTGTATTTCATTGGGCGCAGCAAGAGAGAGGAGGCTATTGCGACTCCCAAGGAAAAATTGAAGGAACTGGGCGTACTGCGCGAAGAAGAGGAATAGACGGTTCTGTAAAAAATACGAAAACGCCGGGCAGCGTCTGCTATCCGGCGTTCTTTTTGCGCATTTATACGGTCTGTCGTTGCGCGGAAAAACGCTGTTTTTCCGCTCAATTTAGGCTGGGCGGCGCTGTGCCGCCGCCTCGCGTTCCACCTTTTTCAAAGGTGAAACGCTCTAGACTTCAAACAGCATTTCGAGGTCTTCGCGGGTGAGGGACTTCCAGGTATCCTGTCCGGGGATAATGGCGTCGGCCACGCCGCGCTTGGCTTCCTGCAGCTTGAGGATCTTTTCTTCCACGGTATTTTCGCAGATGAGCTTGTAGGAAAAGACCTGCCGGGTCTGGCCGATGCGGTGGGTGCGGTCCGTGGCCTGACTTTCCACGGCGGGGTTCCACCACGGGTCATAGTGAATGACGTAGTCCGCGCTGGTCAGGTTCAGACCGGTGCCGCCGGCCTTGAGGGAGATCAGGAAGACCGGAATATCGGGCGAGTTGTTGAAGCGATCCACCTGCTCGAAGCGATCCTTGCTGGCCCCGTCGAGATAGCAGAACGGCATCTTTTCAAATTCCAGCCACTGCCGGATGATATGCAGCATCTGCACGAACTGGGAGAAGACCAGCACCTTGTGCCCGCCTTCCACGATTTCCATAATCATATCCTTGAAGGCGTCGAACTTGCCGGAAGGAAGATTGTTGGAGAAACCGGGCAGGTCCAGCTTGAGCAGGCGGGGATGGCAGCAGATCTGGCGCAGCTTGAGCAGCGCGTCGAGAATGGACATCTGGCTCTTGGCAAGGCCCTTTTCGTCCACGTCGGCCAGAACCTGCTCGCGCAGCTTGCGGGCCAGAGCCGCATAGAGTTCGGCCTGCGCCTCTTCGAGAGCGCAGCAGGTGACGCTTTCCACCTTGGGCGGAAGGTCCTTGGCCACGTCGGCCTTGGTGCGGCGCAGGATGAAGGGGCGCACGCGCGTGCGCAGATAGTCGAGGGTTTCCGTATCCCCGTCCTTGATGGGCTTGACGATGCCGCGCTGGAAGGCGTGCTGCGAGCCGAGGAAGCCGGGCATGAGAAACTCGAACAGCGACCAGAGTTCAAACAGATTGTTTTCAATGGGCGTGCCCGAAAGGCACAGACGCATTCTGGCCCGGATACGCCGCACGGCGCGCGCCGTGATGGTATTGGGATTCTTGATATTCTGCGCTTCGTCGAGAATGACGGTATTGAACTCGTACTTTTCCATCTCCTCCAGATCGCGCCGCAGGAGCGCGTAGGTGGTGATGATGAGATCCGACTCGGCAATATGCTTGAACATGCCTTCGCGCCGGGTGCCGTAGATGGTCAGGCGGCGGAGATGGGGCACAAACTTTTCCGCTTCGCGCTCCCAGTTGGGCAGCACCGACGTGGGCACCACAATCAGGTTGGGCCCTTCGTAATGCTGCTGGATCATGTGCGCGATAAAGGCGAGCGTCTGCACGGTCTTGCCGAGGCCCATTTCGTCGGCAAGAATGCCGCCGAAGCCGTATTCCGAAAGGAAGTTGAGATAGGCAAGACCCTGCAGCTGGTAGCTGCGCAGTTCGGCGTTGAGTTCGCGCGGCGCGGGAACGGCCTTGACCTCCCGGAAGGAGCGGATTTTTTCGCGCAGGTTGTTCCAGAAGGAGTCCGTCTGGGCGCCGGGCAGGTCTTCCAGCAGGCTGTCCAGCACCGGGGCTTCAAACTGCTTGAAGCGCTGCTGCGGCGGCTTGGAGGGGTCCAGCCCCAGCGCGGTGAGCTTGTGGGCCAGCTTTTCCAGCCAGGCTTCCGGCAGGCTGGTATAGGAGCCGTCCTTAAGCTGCACGTAACGCTTGCCGCGCGTCCATGCCTTCCAGATTTTTTCCAGCGGCAGACTCTGGCCGTCGTAGTCCACGCTGATTTCCAGCGAAAACCACTTTTCCTTTTCGTTGCTGACCACTTCCGCGGAAATGGTGGATTTTGTCGTGCGCATCTTGTAGCGCGACAGGGCGCGCTCGCCGTAGACGCGGTACTTTTCCACCAGCGCGGGATACTGATCGAGCAGGAAGGCAATAGCCTCTTCCGGCTCAAGGAACCAGAGCTTGTTGGAACGGGCCTGAAAGCCCATGCTTGCCAGTTCCGTCAGCAGATCGTTTTCCTCTTCCTGATGGCGGCGCACCAGATAGGTCTGGCCTTCAAAGGTGTAGCTGCCGGTCTGGAAGTCGGGGTTGGGGCCATTGAGCGAAAATTCGCCGTGGCGGGTCTCATAGATATTGTCTATTTCCAGCGTGAGCAGGCTGCCTTCTTCGTCAAGGAAGAGCTTCGGATTGTAGGTGGCAGGCTGGAAGACCGGCTCCATTTCGCGCAGGAACTGCTGCGGTTCGTAGAGTTCGGAGCTGGGGAGGCGCGTCCAGACGCGGTCGAGAAATTCGGAAATTTCTTCGTGAGGGACGACGGGGCGCTCATAGATGAGCGTGCGCACAAGGCTGGGGTACAGTCCCGTCTGTACCGGATAGAAATTGTGCATGAAGCATACCCAGAGCGGCATCTGGCCGTGAAAAGTCACGGGGGAGTCGCCTACGGCATGATTATTGGCCATTTCGTGCGCTTCGTTGTCGTCGGCGCGGATGGGCAAAGGCTTGCGGCCTTCGCGTTTGAGCAGCACGTCGAAACTGAAGCCCGCATTGTCGAGTACGGGCTTTAATTTGAGCATGAAGGGAGTGCTTTCAATACGGCAGGGTTTGTCGGTATCCCGCCATAGAAGATAGTGCTCTTTGCGCACGGCCCAGAAGAACCAGGAGGTCAGGCCGTCGGGGATTTCGATGCGGTGACCGTAATAGTCGAGATGCTGGCCGATCTGGCGCGCCACGTGGGGCAGCTGCGGCGAGAATTCGCACCAGCCGGGATTCTGAATAATCTGTTCCAGCGTAATTTCCGTGTGGACGCTGGACAGACCGGACTTGTTCTGCCGCGCGCGGAAGAAGGAAACCAGCAGGCGGCCCTGTTCCGGCTCAAAGCGGAAAATAAGATAGTGCCGTCCGGCTTCCGGCTCCATGTCCGTGGAGAAAAAGGCCCGGAAGCTCTGCTTCCAGTCCTTGACCGGCGCGGGAGCGGGGGCTTCGCTGGTGTCGTCGGCCTTGCGCAGTTCTTCCTGCAGGCGCAGGGCGAGCGCCGCCACATGGCGGCAGATGCCGGAGAAGGCGTCCGAGCAGTTGCACTGATGCTGCGTGGAATGATCGGTTATGGAGAAGGACAGGCTGGGAGTGTAGACCTGGAGGTCTTCTCCCTGGATGACTCCCTGCACTTCCCACATGTCGCCTTCCTGGATGTTGATCTTCTGCACCCCGCCTTCAGACAGGATGTAGTAGGCCGTGTCGCGGATATATTCCGGCACGTCATCATGGAGAAAGCTCTGGCACATTTCACGCACGACGCTTTGTTCAGATCGGCTCATAGTCTTCCTCATGGGGATGTGTTGCGCGCATCGAAGATTGCGCGAAAGCATCACCTTTAGTATCGTAGTGCTCTAACACATTTTCCCCTGCGTTAGCAACAAAAAGCGTGGAATCCATGAAAAAAAACTTTTATTTGTACCTGGTTGGCCTTTTGGTCGCGGGCCTGCTGCTTTCGCCCTGTTCCGCGGGCGCGGAGGCGGAAAAACGCGATGACGGGGACAGGATTATTCTGGGCAGCGTGGGCGAAGCGTCCAACCTGATCCCGTATCTGACCTCGGATTCGGCCTCGCATGAGATTGCGGACATGCTCTATGTGGCTCCCCTGCGCTTCTCGCCAAATCTGGAGCCGGAACCCTGGGCGGCGGAGAGCTGGACGCAGGAGGACGAGGGGCGGGTGCTGCGCTTCACCTTGCGCAAGGGCATCCGCTGGGAGGATGGCGAGGAGTTGACGGCCGAAGACGTGGCCTTTACCTACAGGCTGGTCATTGATCCGGCCACGGCCAGCCCCTATGCGGACGATTTTCTGCAAATCAAGGAATTCCGGGTTCTGGATCGGTATACCTTTGAAGTCCGTTACGACACCTTTTTCGCGCGGGCCGTGTCCACGTGGATGAATCCCATTCTGCCCCGACATATTCTGGAAGGGAAGGATATCCGCTCCGTGCCCTTTGCCCGCAAGCCCGTGGGGGCCGGGCCCTACCGCCTCAAGAGCTGGGAATCGGGGAGCCGTATCGTGCTGGAGGCTTCGCCCACCTATTTCATGGGCAAGCCGCATATTGCGGAAGTGGTCTATCGCGTTATTCCCGACACCGCCACAACCTTTCTGGAAACACGGGCGGGACGTCTCGATCTCATGAATCTGAGCCCGGAGCAATACCTGCTCCAGACGTCGGGGCCGCAGTGGGAAAAGGAATTCGTCAAGTACCGTTATCTCGGTTCGGTCTATGTCTTTCTCGGTTTCAATATGCAGCACCCCTTTTTTCAGGACAAGCGCGTCCGTCAGGCTATTTCCTGCGCCATCAATCGCGAGGAAATCGTCAAGATGGTGCTGATGGGGCAGGGCGTGCCGGCGTTCGGCCCCTACAAGCCGGGGACCTGGGCCTATCATCCCCGGCTGAAGCCCGTGGCGCAGGATGTGGCGCGGGCGCGCGCCCTGCTGGCGGAAGCCGGTTTTGTCGATCATGACGGCGACGGCATTCTTGATCGGGACGGCAAGCCGCTGGCCTTTACCATTCTGACCAATCAGGGCAACGAGCAGCGCATTCTTGCCGCAACGGTCATTCAGTATCAGCTGAAGGCCGTGGGCATTGACGTGCGCATCCGCACGGTGGAATGGGCCGCCTTTATTCACGAATTTGTGAACAAAGGCCGCTTTGACACCGTCATGCTCGGCTGGACCATCACGCAGGACCCCGATATTTACGCCGTCTGGCATTCCTCGCAGGCCCATGACGGCGGGCTCAACTTTACCCGTTTCGTCAATGCCGAACTGGATTCCCTGCTGGAGAGCGCGCGTTCCACGCCTGACAGGCAGGAACGCACCCGGCTTTACTGGCGCATTCAGGAACTGCTGGACGAGGAGCAGCCCTACTGCTTCCTCTTTGTGCCCTATTCCCTGCCCATTGTGCAGCGGCGCTTTCACGGCATAAAACCGGCGCTGGCCGGCATCATGTACAATTTCGAGGACTGGTGGGTTCCCGCAAAGGAACAGCGCTACCGGCTGACGGAATAACCCAAAGGGCCGCCTGTTCCATGACAGGCGGCCCTTTGGGTTTTCAGGATTCTGCCGGGGGGAAGGTAGTATTGGGGGGAAGGGAAACCCCTCATCTCTGCTGTCGATGCCCGTAGCTTCCTTCGTCGCAACGGGCACGGCCTGCGGC